>CAZNYF010000096.1:0-11173 GCA_964577195.1 uncultured Thiotrichales bacterium
TGAAGAGCTGGCTTTAGCAATCTGTGTAGCGAAAGAATATCTGTTTTCTTTTCTTATTTGTGAATGAACCCTCAGTTAGAAAGTTGTAATCTGATGGTTATCATTAGCGACAACTTGTATGTAATGAAAGATTACTTTTTATAGTGATACCGCTGAATTCCCGTCTTGAGTTTTAGCAAAATTTCTCCATATTGCAGAAATGATTGAAACATTCGAACCTAATTTACAAACCTATGTTAGTTGGTGACTTCTCCAGTTTTGCACACATACCTTTGTTACGGTTCCCCCTTATTATTTGGGTCAATATTGAGCAGTTTAATGCTGACTCATTGTTTGACTCAGCAATCTGAATTTTGGTAAAGATAAGGGTCAACGCCATAGAGGCAACTCAAAAAGAAAATATTGCAATTCAACGTGTACAGGCTCGGCTCAATGAATTCGATAAGCCCAAGAAATCAAATCCATTGAAAAAATAATTGGGCAATGCCTTTGCAAGAGCGAGAAAAGAATGTGGTTTGTTTAATGAAGTTCCTTCTCCAAAACTTCCTGGTTTTCACGAGATTCCTTCCTTTCAGGAAGATATATTCAAGCTTTGATCACACACTCTGATATCTGCACAACACGCATCTGTCTAGAAGAATTCTGACGCATTAGAGGATTCGCAGTTTTCGAAAGTAAGGACGGGGATAAATTTTTTAAGAACTTAACCTGAGATTTTAAGTAGTAAATCTCTAAATGTTTTTACCTACGGTTACCTACACTCCCGAGCTGAATTCGGGAGCGCATCCATAAAGGATTGATAAACATGGAAAAATTTGGAGCGGGAAACCAGATTCGAACTGGCGACCCCAACCTTGGCAAGGTTGTGCTCTACCAACTGAGCTATTCCCGCTTGAGGTTGCGTATTATGGCGAAGTATCTGTTTGTGTCAAGTGATTCCAGCACGTTGTTTTCGATTCCCTCAGCTCATTGCTGCTCTGATATAGACGACCATTGACCATAGTGTAAGTACTGCGGCAATCAGGATGAGTGCAAAGCCGATCGTGTAGCTGGGTAGGCCATAAAGAGGCTGTTCATAGAGGAGAAAGAACAGGGCGAACATTTGTACTGTGGTTTTTACTTTGCCCAGGTATGAGACTTTTACTTTGTTGCTTTTTCCGAGTTCGGCCATCCATTCGCGTAGCGCCGATATGGTGATTTCTCGACCGATGATGACGACGGCTGCCAGTGCCAGCCAGATACCACCAAAGTGCTCGACGACAATGATGCTGACTGCCGCAACCATGAGTTTATCGGCTACAGGATCTAGAAATGCACCAAACGGTGAGGTTTGATTGAGTTTGCGCGCAAAGTAGCCGTCAAACCAATCCGTTATTCCGGCAATGGCGAAGATAATGGCTGCTATCCGCCCGGAATTTTCGATGGGTGAGTAAAAAACAAGTATCACCAGCGGTATGGCGAATATTCTGAGCAAGGTCAGAGTGTTAGGTATATTAAGTATCACTTGGATTAATTTCTGAGTTATTGAATAGTGGTTTTTTTAGAATGAGTACCTGAACAGAAAGTACTCGTAGCGAGAACGTTTCAGATGCACAAGATTCGCGCTACAAGATATAGGAGTTTAGTTATTCTAAGTGACTATGTCTTGTGGCGCGAAGATTGTGTATCTGGGGCGGTCGCAGTAGAGCTACTTTCCGTTCAGGCACGAATTAGTCATGATGATAGACGTCATATACCTTAAGAGCCAGTTTTCGGCTAATTCCCGAGGTTTTTTGTAGTTCTTCGACGCTAGCTCTGGCAATACCTTTGATGCCCCCAAACTCCTGTAACAAACTTTGACGTCGTTTTGGCCCCAGCCCCTGGATTTCTTCTAATGTCGATTTTGTTCTTGCTTTGCCACGTCTTGAGCGATGCCCGGTGATGGCAAACCGATGCGACTCATCACGAATGTGTTGTACCAGCAAAAACCCGGTAGAGTTTTGCGCCAGAGTAAGGCCATCGGGATAGCTATTAGTGAACAGCGTTTCAAGACCAGACTTTCTCCCTTCCCCTTTGGCGACACCAACGAGCGTTACGCCCTGAATTGCCAGCTCATCAAAGACTTCTTTCGCCTGGCGTAGCTGACCTTTACCGCCATCTACAAACAAGATATCCGGCATCGGCGCTTCTCCATTGGCCAGGCGCGTATAACGGCGTGTGAGCGCCTGATGCATTGCTGCATAGTCGTCGCCCGCAGTCACGCCTTTAATATTGAAACGCCGATACTCGCTGGTTTTAGGCGCGCCCTCTTCAAACACCACACAAGAAGCAGTCGTCGCCTCACCGCTGGTATGTGAAATATCGAAACACTCCATCCTCACGGGACGAGCCTCAAGATTCAGTACTTTCTGTAGATCATCAACACGATTTTGCTGACTCGCCAAGGTTGCCGCCCTACTCTGTAATGCCGCGAGCGCATTGCGTTCCGCCATTTGCAACCAGCGTGCCCGTTTGCCACGCACGGAGTCATGCAGAGTAATTTTTGATCCCGCCTTGAGACTGAGCATTTCTTCAAATAAAGACTGCTCCGCTAATGGCTCGTTGATGATGATCTGCGTAGGGATTTCCCGGTTGCTGTAGTACTGGGCAATAAATGCTGCGAGCACCTCTGCCGGTTCTGCCTCCTTATCCGGTAACTTAGGGAAGAAAGCTCGATTTCCAAGACTATTACCATGACGGATAAAAAATACCTGAATGCAGGCTTTACCCGCGACAAGCTTCGCCGCGACAATATCGACATTGCCTTTTGCGCCGCTAATATCCTGTTGCTGGCTGATTTTCCGAAGCAATTCTATTTGATCCCGGTAAGTTGCAGCAGATTCAAATTCTAAAGCCTGCGATGCCCTTTCCATTCGCTGAACTCTCTCACCAATAACGTCCTGACTCTTGCCTTCGAGAAATCGAATACTGTCACTGACATCTGCGGCATAAGCCTCAGCCTCGATAAAGCCAACGCAAGGTGCCGAGCAGCGCTTAATCTGATGCTGCAAACATGGACGTGACCGATTATTGTAGTAGCTATCCTCGCAAAGACGAATTTGAAAAACTTTTTGTAATTGATTGAGCGTAAATCGAACCGCAGCAGCGCTAGGATAAGGGCCAAAATACCGCCCTGTTTTTTGCTGTGAGCCACGATGAAAACTGAGTCGTGGAAAAGCGGCTTTGGTGGTGACATAAATATACGGATAACTTTTATCATCGCGAAGCAAAATATTATATTTTGGTTTTAGCGATTTAATTAAATTACTTTCTAACAGTAAAGCTTCTGCCTCAGTCGCTGTAATTGTTGTTTTGACTTCACCTATTTGCAAAACCATTTTTAGAATGCGGGTGTTTTTATGCTGTTTGGTAAAATAACTATTCACCCGCTTTTTTAAATTGGCGGCTTTGCCCACATAGAGCAGCGTATTGTCCTCAGTAAACATTTGATAGACACCCGGTTTTTCCGGCAATTGTTTACGGTATATTTCTAATTTTTTTTGTGTTGAAGGCTCCGACATTATAAATCCGAGATAAGATTTCTGGCGCGTTGAAAAGCTGCATCAAACATCGCTGTCGTCAATCGCCCTGTTTGTACGTTGTAGCGACTACAATGATAAGAATCAATCATTACTAATTTCTGGCTGAAGTGATGCTCAGCAAGATGTGCGAATTTAAAATCTCGCTGGATTAAATTAAATGACTTCAATATTGCGTTGTGTGCAATACCGCCTAAAGCGACTAAAACCACAGATTCCTTCAAGTGCAATAATTCGGATTTTAAATAACGGTTACAGAGATTAATCTCTCTGCCAGTGGGGCGATTTTCGGGCGGGACACATTTCACCGCATTGGTGATTCGACAATTAATTAACGTTGAATCTTTGGCAAAGCCAAACTTTTCTAATGTTGCAAATAAAAGTGTGCCTGATTGATCACCAGTGAATGGAACCCCCGTGGCATTGGCTCCGTGCAGCCCTGGAGCCAGCCCGACGATCATCAGACGCGCCTGAGGATCACCAGAAGCCGGAACCGGCCGATTATGATAGTTAGGGTATTGATGCGTTAAACGCTGCCTGTAGTGGTACAGGCGCTGACAGCTACGGCATTCGGAATTAAAATCCATACCGGCATTTTATACTGATCACTTTGAATATGCGCCCAACCGAGAAACCGATTGGCAAAAAAAATGGGCTGTTAGCGAGAAGCCCCTCGCTAACAGCCCATTTACCCAGGAAACTCAGTTCACGAATAAACTGAATTTTTCAGGTTTAACTAGAAAAACCAGTTGGGCGCAGGAAAGACGTGTAAGCCATTAGTGCATCCCTGCACGTCAATGGATTACGCGGACTCCTGTGATCCAACTGATTTTTCTAGTTTAAATACCAACTACCGTTGTGGCTAGCGATATACCAACCCGTGGCTTCCTGCCAACGCATAGATTTCCTGCGTATCATCAAGACGCAGCTTGTCGCGAACGCGGTGCTTGTAAGTACTCACAGTTTTCGGGCTCAATGCTAAACGGCTGGAGATCTGTAATGGGGACTCGCCCTGACTCAGCTGCAACATCACTTGCATTTCACGCTCTGAAAGTCTATCCAAAGGTGATACTTCGCCACCTGGCAGCAATGAGATTGCGATTTTCTGTGCAATTTCCGGGCTGATGTACTTTTCGCTGTTGTTCACGCTGGTAATTGCATTAGCGATATTCTCTCCACTTGTTTTTTTGGAGACAAAACCACCTGCGCCAGTTTCCAGCAAACGCCGTGGAAAAGGACCATCCGAATGGATCAGCATAATGACAATGCCGACTCGAGGATAATTCATGCGTACTTTATCGATGGCTTCAAAGACTCCATGCCCACCAATCGACAAGCTCATTAATACGACATCAGGCTGATCCGCCTTAACGGCATTGACCACTTCATCGCTAGTAACGCACTGTTGTACAATTTGTATATTTTGGGTTTTAAATGCGGATAAAACTTCATTATTGTCAAAATCTTTATCGTCCGCGACCAGTAACTTAATCATTGTCTCTCCCTGTGTTGATAACGCCCAGTTTTATTGAACCGGAGGGAGAGATTATAAGTGAATGAGATTTGGCTCAAGGGCATCTGACGCTACAAGCCGCAGACAGCATAGTTTAAGTGACAGACGAGCCACACCAACACGATTCACGTGAACTCGATCTCATTCCAATAAGCAGGACAACGCTTTTTTTTAAATAATTGTGGACTGTATTCCTGCACAAAAGAAAGATAAACGGTGCTATTTGAACCGGTTAAAATTTTACCAGTGCAGAACCCCAGGTAAATCCACCACCAAAGCCTTCCATTAATACCGTTTCACCGGGCTGGATTTTACCGCCCCGCACCGCATGATCGAGCGCTAAGGGGATAGATGCCGCTGAAGTGTTGCCATGCTCATGCACCGTCACCACGACGTGATCCATGTCCATGCGGAGCTTTTTGGCTGTCGCCTGGATAATTCGAATATTCGCTTGATGCGGCACCAACCAGTCTATATCTGACTTTTGCATATTATTGTGTGCCAGCGTCTCATCAACGATTCTACCGAGAGTTTTCACCGCCATGCGGAACACTTCGTTGCCTTTCATCTCGATATAAGCGTTGCCAGCCAAAAGCTCATCGTAAGCACTAGAGACCCCAACCGGAACCTGGAGCAGGTCAGCATAGCTACCATCGGCATGTAAATGAGTTGAGAGAATACCTGGCTCGTCGCTGGCTTCAAGTACCACGGCGCCTGCACCATCACCAAACAAGATGCAGGTGCCTCGATCAGTCCAATCGACAATCCGTGAAAGCGTTTCTGCGCCAACGACCACAGCACATTTGTGAGAGCCCGAGCGAATAAATTTATCGGCGATGCCAAGCGCGTAGACAAACCCGGTACATACCGCTTGAACATCAAACGCTGCGCAGCCGTGAATATCGAGTTTTTGTTGCAGTAGACAGGCGGTACTGGGGAAAACTTTATCTGGCGTCGTGGTCGCTACAATGATCAGATCAACATCTTCAGGGTTCTTTCCCGCAGCTTCCATTGCGCGCCGAGCCGCTTGTTCAGCCAGATCACTGGTTGTTTCTCCATCAGCGGCGATGTGTCGCTTAGTGATCCCGGTGCGTTCACGTATCCATTCATCACTCGTGTCGACCATTTTTTCCAGGTCGTGATTATCGAGCACTTTATCGGGTAGATAACCACCGGTGCCGGTAATACGTGAGTACATGTGCGTCTCCTGATCTTGTTATTAACGACTAGCCTGAGTTAAAGCCTGTTCCACCTGAGCACCAATTTTTTCAGGGATATTCTGCCGCGCTTCAAGGCGGGCGATCTTGATGGCGTTGGCAAATGACATTTCATCCGCCCCACCGTGACTCTTGATGACGATTCCTTTCAAACCCAACAGGCTCGCGCCATTGTAGCGTCTTTTATCAATACGATGCAGAAACGCTTTCAACACAGGTTTAGCCGCCAAACCTGCCAATTTAGTCAGAGGGTTGCGCAGGAACTCTTCTTTCATATAGGTTTGGATCATACGTGCCAAACCTTCGCTAGTCTTCAACAAAACATTACCCGCAAAGCCATCACAAACGATGACGTCTGCCCGGTCGGAATAGATGTCATCTCCCTCAACAAAACCGATATAGTTGAGATTGCTGTTGGTCAATAGTGCGCCTGTTTCTTTCACCACTGGACTACCCTTCATTGCTTCAGCGCCCACGTTCAAAACACCTATACTAGGACGAGATATGCCATCTACAGCCGTCACCAATGCCGCGCCCATGACGGCGAACTGGAACAGCTGGTTGGCAGAACAATCAATGTTCGCACCGAGATCCAGAATATGCGTATGCCCACCCAGCGCAGGCAAAGCAGTACAAATGGCTGGTCGCGAAACTCCCGGGATCATTTTCAACACAAACTTGGCAGTTGCCATTAATGCACCGGTATTGCCAGCGCTGACGCAGGCACTAGCCTCGCCCGATTTAACCAAATTGATCGCCACTCGCATAGACGAATCTTTCTTATTACGTAATGCCAATGCAGGCGATTCATCCATCTCGACAATTTGTGAAGCGTGCTGGATACGTAGCCGGTTATTATCCACATCAGGCTGGCTATCCAACTGCTGCTGGAGTGCTTGCTTATCGCCGACCAAAATAAGCTCAATATCATCAAACTCTTTCAATGCCAGCAACGCAGCGGGTACGGTGACCTGCGGGCCGAAGTCTCCGCCCATTGCATCCAGTGAAATTGTAAAATTAGCGCTCAAAAATTTATTTCCTGATGTTAAACCTAGAAAAATCAGTTGGCTTGCGCGTCTTTTCCGCGCCCAACCGATTTTCCTAGGTTAAAAACAAAAACAGGCGCTGCTGCGCCTGTTTTTACGGATAATTATAGAGTAGTAGTACTCGTATTAATCCTCGTCTTCTTCAAACTCTTCATCATTCGCTTGAATGATCTGACGTCCACGGTAAAAACCATCAGGCGTCATGTGATGACGACGATGCAATTCACCAGTGGTTGAATCAGTTGATAATGTTGGCCCACTCAATGCATCGTGCGAACGGCGCATACCGCGTCTTGATGGGGTCTTTCGGCTTTTTTGAACAGCCATCTTTTTGCTCCAGTACTTTAGTTAATTTGGTCTAATCAATGTTTCTTCAAGGAAGACAAAATCTCAAAGGGATTCTCTCTCACCACTAATTCATCCGCTTCTTGCCAGCCTTTCCAGCTGCAATCAGCCTCATTACCATGTCTCGGGATATCCGGAATCGCCAGTAATAGCTCATCTTCCAGCATATCAATCACGTTCAGCTCATCCCCTTCAACCTGCAAAGGGTCAATACCATCATCCAGCACTTCAGCTTCCGACTGGCTATTTACCAGTTTCAGCTCAAATTCACGCTTAACCGGAAAGGTAAAACTTCCCAGACAACGCTGGCAAACCAGCTCAATCCCAGTAGACAAGCTACCCGTCACGCAGTGCTTCAAAAGGCGATCGCGGCGAAACGAGAATTCAAAAGTAACAATACCTTTAGAATTCGGATTCAACGCGTTTAAACGCTTGAACTCCTCCAGTGGAAACTCCCCTGAAAACTCAGCATTTCGCTCTGAAGCGCGATAAGGATCAAGCGTTAATGGCACCAGTGCAGACATAAGCGCGCAATTGTATACCGCTTGCGCGCTGGATTGAAGCGGTTTTTTTGGTAACTACCATCAGGTAAACGGCGCTTGAAGTACTCGTCCATATTTAACTGACGGATAAGTTGCGTAGGGTGATAAGCGACTGCGCGGGCTTAACCTATCAGGAGAGGGGGCTTCAGCCCCAAAAAAGCGACGAGAAAGTGAAGCTGAAGCTTCCTCTCCGGCGGGATAGAGTTACCTTAGACTCATGCGAATACTTGTGGGAACAATGAATACTCAAAGAATAAGCTAAATCCTGACCTCGAGCCCCACTTCACGTTTGACACGGCGGTAGATTTTCTTCACTTGAATTTCCAAACCGGCAGATTCCAGGCGAACTGTATCATCCGCATAATAGTGCTCTACTTGCCAGTTGGTACTGCGTCTGAATACACGCAGATAAGGCGTATCCTGTGAAACAACGACATACTCTATCAACGATGGGATTCGAGTGTAATTATCAAACTTTTCTTTTAGATCGGCACGCTCAGTAGAAGGCGATAAAACCTCAATAATTAAAGACGGATTGCGGCGATAATAGGGATCATCCGTATTTTCTTCACACGACGCCATAATGTCTGGATAGTAAGAAAAGAATTTACCCTGATTTTCACCAATCACTTTCATATCTGACTGCCATACACGGCATTCATCCGATAAACTATTCTCTATGGCAGAACAAAACGTCGTTGCAACAGTATTATGTAACTCACTGGCTCCCGCCATTGAATAGATTTGCCCTTCAATATATTCACTCCTGATTTCAACATCACGTTCACCTGCCAAGTATTCTTCAAACGTGGTAAACGCGGGTTTTATCGCATGTGCCATGGTGATTTCTCACATTCATATATCAATAAACAGATTGTAGCAGAAACGATATTCGCTCAGAAAAATGTTTTATTCCAGACATTAAAAAGCGGAGCCAGAAGGCTCCGCTTTATCCCTGAACGGATCTTATTACTACAACTTACTACTGTAGGTTGAAGTTAGACTGAACCAAAGTACCCTGTTGGATGCTGGATGCATGACCAGCATTCTGACTCACCATAGCGATACCTGTCCCATCAGCGAAGGAAGCAGTGATCCTATTGACGGTATCTGCCTTATAGTCCAGCGGCTTATTCGTCGCAGGTGACAGAGCAGCTTCTGAGTAAGCACTGTTAATGGAAACAATGTTGCCAGAAATTACCGCATCCATATCGCTTGCTGCAACCGCTTGGTCAATCTGGATTCCATAAATTGTATTACCATCTTGACCAATAGCGACAGAGTTATCGGAATTGGTCTCGTTGAAAGTATCAACAGCGATATAGTTATCTGAATTGGTGTTTGTATTCACATAAGAATCAACTGGCTTATTAGTTGCCGGTGACAATGCGCCGATGCTCACTGCACCATTACCAACACTCGCCTCATCATCAATGCCGTTTAATGTATCTTCTGCATTAACCGTAAAAGGCAGGCTCAGTGCAGCTGCTAGTGCTGTATAAATAAAAGTCTTGTTCATCATTTATTCCTTTAAATAATATTTAATTCGATTTCAGTTAGGAGATCTAGATTTGGCCATTAGACTGCACAACAATAGATTGTTGTACGCTGGTTGAGCTGCCCAGATTCTGGCCAACTGTCGCAATACCGCCGTAGGTATTAAAAGACCCTGCAGAAATTTCATTAAGATCAGTTCTTCCGGTAGCACTGTTTGAATTGATTGATGGAGCCAGTGCGCCTTTGGTGTGAGAAGCATCAATCAATATGAGGTTACCATCCTCACCCGATTTTGTGCCGCTAGCCGTTTCTGCACCGCCACCAATCACTGTATTAAAATCATTGGTTGCAACGACCTGATCAAGATCACTCGCATGTGCAACAATACCGTCTTCACCAATGGCTGTGACATTATCAGAGCGAGAATCATTAAATCCGTTGGTTAAATCAATATTGTCAGATGCCACATTGTTACTGATATATGACCCGGTTGGAGAGTTAATGGCTGGAGATAAAGCGCCCGAAGTATATGCCCCTGTATCTACAACAGCCTTGTCATCAACAAACCCAATACTATCGTCAGGTGATTCTGCTGCGTTTGTGCCATCAACAGTACCCGATACCACTGTTGCTTGTGAATAAACATTCACTGGCGCTGCCAGTACTAATGTAACTGCTGTGAAAATTAAAGTCCTTTTCATTTTCATTCCCTGTGTTGTTTAATTAACTATTGTTGTATTAACGCTTGCAAGAAATAACTCCATTCTTGCCAAGCGATTATTCTATGATCGCTTTCGCTATCTTGATCATCTTAGGCAGGGAACGTGCCAGTTAGATTTTTTTCTCTCTATCTAGTTGTTTTTTAACTCATAATAAAATTCAAAGGGAATTGGCCTGTCAGTTTAAAAAGCGTTATTTCCAGACCATGTGTAAACGCTGGCTTACACAATTTATAGAACAAACTAATATTTTAGCTGAATCCCCTAATTCCATTAACTGTAAGGCGTTCAACCTGCTGTAAACAATATTTACAGTTTTGCGCTATTTTTTAGATTCGATTGTTTTCTGATTTTCTGCGACTGTTTACACAAACCGATCAAAGGTAGAAATGAATGAATATCCAGAACTTAAATGTGACACAAATATTGTCACAGACGAAATAAAAAAATCTTTAACATTCTTGATTTCAGGACGATTTGTGTACAAACACTAAACACTTGGACAATACACGAAATCCAGAAACTGGTGGAAACTGGATAGGCTGATTTTATTCCAGGCATAAAAAACGGGGCCAAAAGGCCCCGTCATCTCCCTGAACGGATTGTTCAGATCATCTTACTTTCTCTTCTTTATTACTGAAGATTAAAGTTAGACTGAACCAGAGTACCCTGCTGGATGCTTGAAGCATGACCAGAGTTCTGACTGACAACTGCGATACCAGATGCACCAGAGAATG
>CAZNYF010000097.1:0-11088 GCA_964577195.1 uncultured Thiotrichales bacterium
AACATGCAAACCCGACTCACAGATGACTTCAAAAACACCCCTGTTGGCAAGCGTGCTGATGCCATTTTGCGATCCTGCGTGCATTGCGGCTTTTGCAACGCTACCTGCCCCACCTACCTAATCAAAGGTGATGAGCTCGACGGTCCGCGTGGAAGAATTTATCTGATCAAACAGCTATTAGAAGGCAATTCCGTCAGCCAAAACACCCAGCAGCACCTGGACCGTTGTCTTACCTGCCTCAACTGTGAAACCACTTGCCCCTCCGGCGTGCAATACCATAAACTTCTTGAAATTGGCCGTGAGAAAATCGAGGCTCAAAACCACCGGTCGGCATGGGATAAGTTTCAGCGTTTTGCGATCAAGCAAGTATTTCCTTATCAAAAACGATTCTCTTTGATGATGGGGCTAGCACGCACCGCTCGACCTTTAATGCCGCCGAGTCTGAAATCAAAAATCAGCCCAAAACCGGTCAGTATTGCAAAACCTGCACTCACAACGCACAAAAGAAAAATGCTGCTACTCGACGGTTGCGTACAACCCGCATTACAGCCCAACATTAATCGATCAGCCATTAAAGTCTTTGACCACTTAGGCATCGAGCTAAGCGCCATACCACAAGCAGGCTGCTGCGGCTCACTCAGCCACCACATGGCCGATACCCTGCAAAGCAAACGCTTCATGCGCAATAACATTGATGCCTGGTGGCCAGCCATTGAAAAGGGTGCCGAGGCTATCGTCATCACCGCCAGTGGCTGCGGCACACACATTAAAGAATACGGAGATTTTTTTACCGATGAACCCGCCTATGCAGACAAAGCTAAAAAAGTATCCGAACTCTGTAAAGACATCAGCGAAATATTAATCAGCGAAGACCTGTCTGCATACCGGCGAAAGAACACGCAAAGAATCGTTTTCCATCCCCCCTGCACCTTGCAGCATGGACAGAAGATCACTGGTGTGGTGGAACAAATGCTCGAAGCAACCGGTTTCACTTTACTCCCGGTTACCGACCGCCACCTCTGCTGCGGCTCTGCCGGAACTTACTCGTTACTGCAACCAGAAATCTCAACGCAGCTACTCAAAAACAAACTCAGTAATCTGCAATCCAACCAACCCGAATTTATTGTCACTTCGAACATCGGCTGTCAGGAACACCTGGCCACTAAGTCAAACGTCCCCGTTATGCATTGGATAGAGTTACTGGAAAGATCCGTTCCAAATAATTAGTACTCATCAATATAGTGTTGTTGGAGTACTGCTCTTTCCGTAAAATCCGGTGGGGCTTCATTTTTCTATACAGCTTGCGTATCCTTCTGCGTCGCATTAATACGGTTTTAAATATGTTAGAGCATTGGGGACAACAACTGGAAAGGCTCAAAGCCAACCGGTTTTTTGAATTCACAGTCGTCGCTGTGATTGTTTTTGCGGCTTTACTCGCTGGCGCTCGTACCTACGACATTGACCCTTCCGTTCAGCAACTCATCAGTGTACTGGACATCGCGGTCACTGTCTTCTTTGTTGTCGAGCTAACGCTGCGGTTTCTAACTGAAAAAAATAAGCGCTCATTCCTGAAAGATGGCTGGAATGTGTTTGATACCGTCATTGTGTTCATTAGTCTGATCCCGCTCGGAAATTCAGACATGGTTATTGTGGGACGTTTACTACGAATATTTCGTGTCCTTAGAATGGTTTCCATTATTCCAGAGCTACGCATATTGCTAAATTCTCTAGCGAGGGCTTTGCCTCAACTGGGCTATATCGTATTACTGATGTTTATTATTTTTTATATTTACGCAGCGATTGGCAGCACTTTATTTCATCAGATTAATCCACAGTTATGGGACGACATTTCGGTATCATTATTAACTTTGTTCCGCGTGATGACGTTCGAAGATTGGACCGATGTGATGTATGAGACAATGGAAGTGCATCCTCTAAGTTGGATTTATTATCTAAGCTTTATTTTTCTTACCGCCTTTGCATTTTTAAACATGGTTATCGGCATTGTCGTCAACGTTATTGAGCAGGAAAGTCAAAAAGAGCGTGACGCAATTCTAGAACATTCGGGAGAGCCAACAATGCTGGAGTTACAAGCAGAAATCAGGGAATTGAAAGTTCTCCTAGAGCGTAAACTTTGAGTGTGTTTTTAACTGTTTATTGGTCTGTTTATGTTTTACTAGCGCCATGAAAAACTCAGAAAAGATTCGAATAATCCTTGTTGAAACATCCCACCCTGGAAACATTGGTGCTGCTGCGAGGGCGATGAAAACGATGGGTTTAAGCCAGCTTTATCTAGTCAATCCCAACCGCTACCCCAGCGCTGAAGCCACCGCTCGTAGCTCGGGAGCGGGTGATGTGCTGGCGAATGCTGTAGTGGTTGATTCCCTGCCGAAAGCGCTTGAAGGCTGTATTGATGTCTATGGCACCAGCGCCCGATTGCGCTCTAATCGCTGGCCAATTGTTGAGCCTTTTCAAGCAGCAGAGCAAATGGTTGAACGGGTTGAGCAAGGCACGATTGCCTGTGTCTTTGGACGCGAGAATTCGGGACTCAGTAACGATGAAATGGGTTATTGCCGAAGCTTGGTTCATATCCCGGTGAACGCTGATTACAGCTCATTGAATCTGGCTTCGGCCGTGCAGATTATGGCTTACGAATTACGCCGACGATTTCTTGCTGACAATCCAGAACTGATATCCGCCAAGCCTGAATTACGCCAGGGGGAAGGTCTTGCGGCGGCTGAGGAGGTCGAGCGGTTTTATGTGCATCTTGAGCAAACGCTGTCTGATATCCAGTTTTTGGATCCCACTAATCCGCGCCACTTGATGTCACGGTTGCGGCGTCTTTTTAACCGCTGCCAGCTCACTGAGGTGGAAACCAGAATCCTTCGTGGGATGCTCACGGCAGTCAATATAAAAGTGAAACAAGAGACTGATTCAAAAGGTTAATTGTTGATTCTCACTATCAGTCTTACAATACAGTTATAAGTATGATCATTCAGGATAATTAAGTCATGTTTGCAAAACTCAGGCAAGACATTCACTGTGTGCTTGAACGCGACCCTGCTGCGCGTAATACCTTTGAAGTTTTGACCACCTACCCCGGTGTGTGGGCAGTGATAATTCATCGGCTTTCTCACTGGCTTTGGAATGCCAGGCTCAAATGGATCGCTCGTGTTATCTCGACTTTTTCACGCTGGATCACTGGCATCGAGATTCATCCTGGTGCAAAAATTGGCTGCGGTTTTTTCATTGATCACGGTATGGGTGTGGTAATAGGTGAAACCGCCGAAGTCGGTGATGATTGCACGCTTTACCATGGTGTTACATTAGGTGGCACCAGCTGGAACAAAGGCAAACGTCACCCTACGCTGGGTAATGATGTTGTTGTTGGCGCGGGTGCAAAAGTGCTGGGGCCGATCATGATCAACAACGGTGCCAGGATCGGTTCTAATGCGGTGGTGGTTAAAGAGGTGCCTGCGGGTGCGACTGTGGTGGGTATTCCTGGCCATATTGTCGGATCGCCGCCCTCGCCTGATGATACTACTGCTCAGATCGCCTATGCGAAAAAAATCGGCTTTGATGCCTATGGCGCAACCCAGGATCTCCCTGACCCAGTTGCAAATGCAATGCATGCCCTAGTTTCGCATATTAAGCTCATGGACGAACGTGTTGGACAATTATCACACGTTGTACATGACATGGGGGGTGAAGTACCCGATGATGATTTACCGGAAATTGACGCGGGTGATCTCGCCCCGTTAAATGACCAGAACCCGGCGTTCAAACAAACAACACGTGGTGAGCAAATACCATGAACTTAACGGCAAAAGGCCGCTACGCAGTGACAGCAATGCTCGATCTGGCGCTGCATTCTGATATCGGCACCATCCCGTTGAGTGATATTGTCGAAAGACAAAGCATCTCGCAATCCTATCTTGAGCAGCTTTTTTCCAAACTTCGTAGAGCTAACCTGGTAAATAGTATTCGCGGCCCCGGTGGAGGCTATACCCTGACTCGTCCGGCCGCTGAAATCTCGGTTGCCGATATTATTGATGCAGTGGATGTCATTACGGATTATCACCACTGCGAGGAAACCTCTAGCGCCGATAGTCCCTGCCTTGCCAGTGATTTATGGTACAAGCTCAGTGATGAGATCCGAGATTTTCTCTCGCACACTTCGCTTTGGGATTTGATGCAACGCGAGGGCATTCAGGCGGTGGCATTACGACAAAACCAGTATCAGGCAGAAAAAATACAGTTTTATCCACTAAACTAATCTACTATCAGTAACTTAACATTCTCTGGAGATAATCATGGCTCATAACGTAGGTAACACTGACCGAATGATTCGTTTCATTGCTGGCCTGGTCATTATGATCATTGGCTTAGTGAATCACAGCTGGTGGGGCTTGATCGGACTCATTCCGATTGCAACGGGGTTATACAGAAGCTGCCCCGCTTATTCGATACTGGGCACAAATACCTGCCGCACTGAAGAATCCGTATCATCGTAAAGAACCGTCACAGCGGTAATAGCTGTGATATTCTTGGTGCCTGAGGACTGTTTTACCTGCCAATCAAAACAGCACGACGCCGGGCTAAACCAATAACATGTTCAAACGCATTTTAACTGCTATATTTCCACCCGTTGCTGTCTGTCGATACGGCTGTATCAACAGCTGTACATTGCCGATTACCGGGTTTTGGATTGGTGGGCTGGTGTTACTCGGATATTTCCTGTTTAGTGGACACAGCATTGCTAATGAATTGATCAAATACGGTAGCTTGGCAGGCGGACTGAGCCTACTGGCAATTGCATTTATTTGGGCACAATCCATCATCGCACAGGTCAGTCAAGGCAAATGCTCTAATTCCGACCTATCGAGCAGCGATATTAGCAGCCGTGGAGCCATGTGCCGGCCTATCCCGCGCGCCAACACCACACACAGCGTCGCCTCAACTAATGACGATCCATTGGCTGAAGTGGAAAAAGCCAGAAACCTTTAATCGATATCCCTCTTATGTCCGGTAAAGTCTTTATTCAAACGCATGGCTGTCAGATGAATGAATATGATTCATCCAAGATGCTGGATGTATTGCGTTCTGACCTCAACATGCAAGTCACAAATTCTGAAGAAGAAGCAGATCTGCTGCTGCTCAATACCTGCTCGATTCGCGAAAAAGCTCAGGAAAAGGTATTTTCCCAGCTGGGTCGCTGGCGCAAATTAAAATTAAAGAAACCCGAATTAATAATCGGTGTGGGCGGTTGCGTCGCCAGTCAGGAAGGCGCAGCACTCAAGCAACGCGCACCTTATGTGGATGTCGTTTTTGGTCCGCAAACGCTGCATCGACTGCCGGAAATGGTGCGCAACGTAAAATCCAAAAAAGGCTCTGTAATCGATATTTCTTTCCCTGAGATCGAAAAATTTGATCATCTACCCAAGCCACAAACAGAGGGTGTTTCAGCCTTTGTCTCTGTGATGGAAGGGTGCAGCAAATATTGCTCCTTTTGTGTTGTTCCTTATACCCGTGGCGAAGAATTCAGTCGTCCGTTTGATGATGTAATTGCGGAAATCGCTGTGCTGGCTGAGCAAGGAGTTCGCGAGGTCAATTTACTCGGACAAAATGTGAACGCCTATCGCGGGGAAATGCACGATGGCGAGACAGCAGATCTGGCATTACTGATTCACTACGTTGCTGCGATTGAGGGTATCGACAGAATTCGCTTCACTACCTCACATCCGGTTGAGTTTTCTGATTCGTTAATCGAAGCCTTTGCCAATGTACCGGAGCTGGTTAACCACCTGCATTTACCCGTCCAAAGTGGCGCTGACCGTATTCTGGCGTTAATGAAACGCGGCCATACCGTACTGGAATACAAATCGAAAATTCGCCGCTTGCGTGAAGCTCGGCCAGATATCAGTTTATCCTCCGACTTTATTATTGGTTTTCCCGGCGAAACCGATGAAGATTTTGAACAAACCATGAATTTAATCGAGACATTAGGTTTTGATCATTCGTTCAGCTTTATCTACAGCGCCCGGCCGGGAACACCTGCCGCATCGCTACCCGATGATGTGCCACTCGAAACCAAAAAAGCCCGGCTTAAAAAGCTACAAAAAAGAATTGTCGAGATGGCAAGCGTCATCAGCCAGTCAATGCTTGGTTCCACTCAGACAGTGTTGGTCGAACGACCTTCGCGTCAGGATTCCAGCGTAATGGCAGGCAGAACGGAAAACAACCGAGTCGTGAATTTCGCAGCTAATGCCAGCTTAATCGGTGAATTTGTCGATGTTTTAATCACAGAAGCCTTACCCAACTCTCTGCGCGGAAAGCTGATTTCTCATCCTGATCAACTTCAGAAGACTGGATAAAACTTTTGACTTCCGAATCTATTTCATTCTCTCTAGAACCCGAAAACAACCAGCAACTCGCTAATCTAAGTGGCCAGTTTGACGAGCATCTCAGTCAGATTGAGCGGCGTCTGGGTGTGGAAATTAATCATCGCGGTACACGTTTTAATATTATCGGATCCGATGTGTCGGTAATTGCGACCAAGAGTATCATCGATAATCTCTATCGGTGCGCAGCTGACGAACAACTGACACCGGCAAAGATCCACTTGTTCTTGCAAGAATCCGGTGTCGATGAGGTACTCGATGAAAAAGACAAAACTGATACCATTACAATAAAAACCAAACGGGGTGTGGTAAGAGCAAGAGGCTCGCATCAAAATGAATACCTGCATAGCATACAGTCCCACGACCTGACTTTTGGAGTAGGCCCGGCCGGTACCGGAAAAACCTATCTCGCCGTAGCCAGCGCGGTAGAAGCTTTGGAAACCGAACGGGTGCGACGTATTATGCTGGTTCGGCCCGCTGTTGAAGCAGGAGAACGGCTCGGATTTTTGCCCGGAGATCTGGCGCAAAAAATCGATCCTTATTTACGCCCAATGTACGACGCTCTTTACGAAATGCTCGGTTTTGAGAAAGTCCACAAACTGCTGGAACGCAATGTCATTGAAATTGCGCCGCTGGCCTATATGCGTGGCCGTACCTTGAATGAGTCTTTCATCATTTTGGATGAAGCACAGAACACCACCGCAGAACAAATGAAAATGTTTCTCACCCGCATAGGCTTCGGCTCCACTGCAGTGGTTACCGGTGATGTGACGCAAATTGATCTGCCTCGTGGACAGACTTCCGGCTTGCGTGAAGTGATCACGGTTTTGCACCAGATTGATGGCATCAACTTCAATTTTTTCAATTCCAAAGATGTCGTGCGGCATCCACTAGTGAAGAAGATTGTCGAGGCCTATGACCGCAGCTAGTCAGGGGCTTGTCGCTGAAATTCAAGTGGCGACCAGCGAAAAAGACCTCCCCTCTTCGGAAAATATTCAACACTGGATATCCACCGCTTTTCCTGATCTTGAAGGCAAACTGGTGCTAATCCGCTTTGTTGACGAATCAGAGAGTGCCGATTTAAATCAAAATTATCGTGGCAAACACGGCCCAACCAACATCCTCTCTTTCCCACTTAAATTACCGGAATCCGTACCCAATGACCAGTTAGGTGATCTGGTCATTTGCTCGACAGTTACCATTAGAGAAGCAGCTCAGCAAAAAAAAACAACCGCAAACCACTACTGTCATCTACTCATTCACGGTGTATTACATTTATTGGGCTATGATCATCTCGACGATCAGCAAGCAGAAAAAATGGAGGGCCTAGAAATTAAACTACTAGAAAGATTAGGAATCTCCAATCCTTATATACGTTGAATCAAGAACTTATCCCGATTCTGAGACCATTGGCACCGGTTGCGCTCAAGCATCACTTGTCATTCCCATGGCAACTCTGTATTTTTAACCTTTATCCTAGCGAATCCCTTAATGCACGACGACCACCCTCCGGGTTCTAAGCAACTAAACTGGTTAGAACGACTGGGTAAATCTTTCTCCAGCGAACCCGCCAACCGCGATCAGCTGATCGAAACCCTACGTAGCGCAGAACATCGCGAGATTCTCGACAGTACTGCCCTAAGCATGATAGAAGGTGCCTTACAGGTTGCCGATATGCAGGCGCGCGACATTATGATTCCACGCTCGCAGATGGAAACTATCAACGATCAGTCTTCACTAGAAGAAATGATGGATATCATTACCAGTTCTGGCCATTCACGCTTCCCTGTCATCTCAGATAAAAAAGATACCGTGATGGGCATTCTTCTAGCGAAAGATTTATTGCGGTATTTAAAACCCTCTGAAACCGCCAAGTTTGTGCTTGGTGACGTACTAAGATCACCTGTTATTGTCCCGCAGAGTAAACGGCTTAACGTGTTGCTCAATGATTTTCGTAACACCCGCAATCACATGGCCATTGTCGTTGATGAATACAGCGATGTGGCTGGCCTGGTGACTATCGAAGACGTGTTGGAACAAATTGTTGGTGAAATTGATGACGAATTTGATATCGAAGAAGTAGATAACGCTATTTTGAATAAAGGCAACAATGTTTATGCCATCAAAGCACTAACACCTCTGGAAGACTTTAATGCCTATTTTAAGGCTGATTTAAATGATGATCTGGATACCATCGGTGGACTGGTAGCCAAGCAACTCGGACGTATGCCCAAAGCCGGGGAAAGCGTCAACATTCAAGGGTATCAATTCACTGTCCGCAAGGCAGACTCCAGAAGAGTTCATTTACTGGAAATGGTGACAGATTCAAAATCAGTGGCAGCAGGTTAGCTCTAACCTCTACGCATTCACCTCAAGGCTTCTCTTCTAGGCGGAATACAAGCCCCCCCCCGCGTGTTAACTTTTTGCAACCCTATTTGCACTCTGTCGATCGACAAATCCCACCATTCAAGCACAAATCAACTCCATTTATCTGACCTTCACAGTAGCCACAATTAAAACGCGGATTAGTTCGTATTCGTAGCGTCGAATTGAACGCATATTGCGCCCGCGGGATTCACGCCCCCATTGATCTACTCAGAGGACACAACAACAAATGAAAACAACAATTAAAAAGGTAATCTTGCCATTCACTATTGCCAGCATCTTTAGTGTCGGTACCGCTCACGCGGAATTGAATCTGGCCATCGGTACCAAAGCAGGCACACTTGGAGCCGGCCTGGAAATTTTTGCTCCACTCAGCCCTAAGGTAAATGCACGTATCGGGGTTAACCAGTTTGGTTATTCACTGGAAGAAACCATTGATGGCATCGCCTACACTGGCGACTTGAATTTACAGACCATCACGATCAATGGCGACTGGCATCCATTCAATGGTGTGTTTCGCATGACACTAGGCGCAGTGATCAACAACAATGAAATCATAGGCTCAGCAACAACCGCAGATGCGATTGAATTTGCCATTGGCGACAATGACTACAGTTCCCAGAACATTAAAGCCAACGCGACCATCAACTTTGAAAATGTTGCTCCCTATATCGGCTTTGGTTTTGATAAAGTCTCTAAAACCCGCAAAGGCGGTTTAGGGTTCTCCGCAGAAGTTGGTGTCATGTTTCAGGGCACACCCCAGGTCAACTTTGAAGTCGTCGATCTTAACGAAGGTACACCACAAGCCATTCAAGATGCGCTTCAGGCGCAGTTAGATGGAGATATTCAAACAGAGATTGATTTAATCGCCAAAGATCTTGAATCCTTCAATGTTTGGCCCGTCGCATCAATTGGTCTGACTTATCAGTTCTAAACTGAAAAACACGGCTTAAAAACGTAAAAATTCCCGTTTGAGATCAACCGGGATTTTTTTATGCGTGTCACTTATTTGCTTGCGAAAAATCAGGCAGCTTGCTCCTGAATGGTCTCAGTAGTCCGCTCGATACTATTGTTCTTATCGACATACACCAGCTTCGGATGATATTGATCAGCTTCAGAGGCTGACATTGACGCGTAGCTACAAATAATCACAATATCATCAGGATTCGCTTTGTGCGCTGCCGCACCATTCACTGAAATCACGCCACTGCCCTGCTCTGCGGAAATCGCATAAGTCCTAAAACGTTCACCGTTGGTGACGTTGTAAATTTCAATCTGCTCATACTCGCGAATGTCCGCCGCGCGCAGCAGATTCCTGTCAATGGCACAGGAGCCTTCGTAACCGAGTTCGGCATGCGTCACTGTGGCGCGATGCACCTTGGACTTTAACATCGTGATTTCCATAGGCTTATTATGGGGTCTCAACCCGCATTCTTCAATGCCGCCGGAGCCAGAACAACCAGGAAACTATCTCAATAGCAGCTTTAGAACTCCCTGTAATGGACAATACGGACGTATACCACAAAGCTCAGCGAGATAACGAAAGTTCAATTACCACATGTTCGATGCTCTGTATTCTGGCTTAGGATTGGTCTCGGAAAGACTGAACCCGTGTTTTTTCAACAGCCAATGTGATTTTAATCATAGGCTTTTTGCCTGTGTTTGATGCTGGTCACGACGACTAAATTTTTGCTGCTTTCAATCAAATAAAATAGCCGATAATTTCCGATTCTATATCGATAATACTCGTCAAACTTACCCTTGAGCCTCTTAATATTGGTGCCATAAAAAGGATTTTCTTTGAGCTGAGGATAGACGATATTTTTAATTTTTGTATAAAGATTCGTTTCTAGTTTATTCTTTTGTTTTCCAAACTCTTTGGTTTCAGCTATCTGAAAATCAAACAATAGTGTAGTCCCCGTTGTCAGCTTGTTGCTTGCCGATCTCCAGGCTTTTTACCAACTCATGATCGTTTAGTATTTCATCCATCTCGCTATCACTAACATACTGTGTTGAGGTCAGATATTGCAGCGTAGCGTGTTCAATAAAGTTGGAAATATTTCTGCGTTGTCCATCCGCAGCTGTTTTTATTATCTTATAGATGGCGTCATCAACACGCATAGTGAGTGTTTTCATATTGCCTCGTTGTGAATAAATAACAATACATTGTATTCAATAATATTCAGTGTTTCAAGTGTCACTTTCCCACAGAGCGATGGGGTTGGCTCTAAGATCAATTGTTTTGGGATGTTGATTGTCTAAGAGGAGGGACTACATCATCGAAAGACCGAACCCCTTTATT
>CAZNYF010000098.1:0-10784 GCA_964577195.1 uncultured Thiotrichales bacterium
CCAAAGCCATAACTTTGTCCGTTTACCAATACCTCTGTAGGAATCACCGCAACGGTGCCTTTGGTCGCACCTTCAGTCAGGCTATCCATCAATCCAATCCAGGTATCCGCTTCACCGGCATGCGCCGCTTCGATCATTTTAGGATGCGCATAAAATTTAGCCTTAGGATAGACTTCTGCAATTGCCTGATTGCCTAACCAGTGGTCACCATGAATATGCGAAGTAAACACCGCCACTACAGGTTTATCAGTGACTTTTTTAATTTGTCGCAGCACCATTCTTCCAGCATACAAACTAGAGCCTGGGTCCAGAACTACCACGCTATCATCCGTCTCAACAAAAACCGGATTATTCATAAAACCTTTATTTTCCGGATTAGGCTGCTCAGTTGGGCCATGAATTACCCAGGCATTCTGACTAATTTTTTCCGCTGGATAATCGGGGATTTCCATTGCGCTGATCGCTGCCTGTTTAGGATTTGAACCCTCTTGAGAGCAACTGGAAACAGCCACGCCAATAGTAAGTGCAGATAAAATGATGAGGGATGAATATTTCATAAGTATGCCGTTTTTCAGGTAATAATAAGTATGACGAATAGTGGTTAAATTCTATTCCATTAAGATGATTTACGCGCTCGTGGATGGGCTTTATCGTAGACCTCGGCGAGATGCTGAAAATCCAGATGAGTATATACCTGAGTGGTGCTGATATTGGCATGCCCCAGCAACTCCTGTACCGCACGGATATCGCCAGATGACTCCAGCAAATGACTGGCAAATGCATGCCGCAGCCGATGCGGATGAATATTTTGATCAAGCCCCTGCTTCACCGCCCAGTGTTTTAAACGTTGCTGGATACTCCGATGACTCAAGCGTGAACCAAGCTTACTGATGAACAAGGCGTCCGTCTCAAGCTTTAATAAATCCGGGCGCACCGTAAGCCATTCGCGCAATGCCTTTCTAGCCGGTTTCCCCACTGGCACAATTCTGGATTTACTGCCTTTTCCTTTCTCGATTCTGACTTGCCCTGAGGATAAATCCAGTGAGCCACAATCGAGTGCTGCAATTTCTGCCAGCCGCAAACCTGAGGAATAAAAAAGCTCCATAAAAGCACGATCGCGAACGGTCAGTGGTTCATCACCTACAATCGCGAGCAAACGCTCCACCTGCTCATGTTCAACGGTTTTGGGTAGCCGCTGCGGGGCTTTCGGAGTAGGGATATCTTCCGCCGGGTTCTGCGTAGCTTCGCCCCGAACTTGTAGATATTTAAAAAAGGAGCGGATCGTAGAAAGCTGTCGTTGCAAACTCCGGCCCTGCAATCCCGAGGCGTGTCGAGCACTGATAAACTGCCTGACCTGGCGCGGTGTGAGCGCATCCCAAGCCGAGGTTTTTTCACTCACCAGAAATTCCCGTAGAACGGTTAAATCCCGACGATAAGAAGTTACCGTGTGTATAGAGTAGTGCTTCTCGTCGCCAAGATATTCTAGGAAGGAATCAAGCTGCGGCGTTAACTCATCCATTGGCTGACATGATGCTAGGCTACTAAGCCCTCGCCAGTCGTTGATGATGCAGCAACGCACACCCTACCAGCTCACCCAATTGCGCAAGGAATAAAACCCCAATGCCAAAATGGAACCGATCTTTATCTGCACTTCCCAACGCCAGAAACCCGATTGGGCCGGTTCCATTGAGTGGAATTATCGCTGCGGAGCTGACGCGTTTTGCATTATCATCAAACAGCAATTCAGCCTGCGCCCAATCCAGAATACCGCTGTAAGGTCGGCGTGACTTAAATAACTTTGGGAATGATTCATTGACTGCTTTCAGACTGATATCACTTGCGAGCTCACCGGCGAAATCTTCAAACAAACCCACATTAACGCGCTCGGTTTTGAATTCATTACGCAATTGATCATGCGTAGTCGAGATCACATCTTCGATACTTTCGGTGCCAATCAGCGCTTGAGAAAATCGATGCAGCTTTAAACTGACGGACTCGTTGCTTCGCGCAGTTTCGATCAAGGATAGCAATTTCCCTTCCAGCTTCTGATTACGATCACGCAGCAAATCAATTTGACGCTCGACCAGCGAAATAGCACCGCGACCTTCATGCTGAATTTGCAACTGCGTCAATAACGCTTCATGGCGTTGAAAAAAATCCGGCGTCGCGCGCAGAAAATCGCTCACCTCTTCCTCAGAGAGTGAAGATTTGACCTTGGTGGCTTGCGATGATGTCATATTTCCATGCTCCCTTCGAAGACTGTTTCTACGGGTCCGGTCATAGTCACAGGTGAACCCTCTCCCTGCCATTCGATCATAAGCTGTCCACCCGGCAGGTCAACCTTTACCTGCTCTGAAAGTTGCTTAAGCAATCGCCCCGCAACCACCGCCGCACAGGCACCGCTGCCACAAGCCAGTGTTTCTCCCGCACCGCGCTCAAACACGCGCAAACGGATGTGGTGATCGTTCACAACTTGCATAAAACCTACGTTCACTCGCTGAGCAAACGCAGGATGCCTTTCAAGCTTCGCGCCCAGAATTTCAACTGGCGCAGAATTTACATCATCCACCAATAATACGGCATGAGGGTTTCCCATCGAAACAGCACTGAGCGAGACAGGCTCTCCTTCCACATCCAACGCGTAACTACTTTGATACTGCGGCGCATCAAACGGGATTTTTGCCGGCTCAAGCTCGGGAGCACCCATGTTCACTTTTACCTGACCATCCTCCAGTACGCTCAAAACCAGCACTCCAGAAGCGGTTTCTACAGAAATCTCAACCGCATTGGTGAGCTGCTGATCAATCACAAAACGAGCGAAGCAACGAGCGCCGTTGCCACATTGGCTCACCTCACTGCCATCTGCATTGAGGATACGATAACCAAAAGCAACATTGTCTGAGCGCGGCGATTCAACCAGCAATATTTGATCGCAGCCGATTCCAAAGCGTCGATCTGCAATCAATCGCGCCTGCTCTGCCGACAAACTGATTTTCTGGTTAATACAATCGATGACGACAAAATCATTGCCGATACCGTGCATTTTTGTAAACTGAAATTGCATCGCATCATTGTACACCGGGAACCCGGATCAGGAACTAATCAAGAAAAAACCAAAAAGCCAATCACAACCAACTCGATGAATGCGACAGCCTGCCAGAATATGGATGGATTACGCTCTAATAAAGGCTGATTTGATTTATTCAACAAAGAATTATTGGGTTTGGTCAGATCCGTAATAAATTCAGACAGTAAGCTGTAACGTTTTTCGGTGTCTGGATTTGTGGCTTTTTTTAGCGCGCTATCTATCCACTCGGGAACGGTTGAATTATAGATTCTGGCAGAAGTGTATTTAAATTTCTTTTTCGCTGCTTTTTCAGTTGTCACAGGCCCGTAGGGTAGTTTTCCCGTAAACATTTCATAGGCGATAACACCAAGCGAAAAAATATCTGAACGTCGAGTACCGGGATAACCCTGAAAATATTCGGGGGCAGAATAACTGGCCGTCCCAACAATATTCTGGCGCTCAATCACCGAGGTGACCTCTGCAAGACCTGCGATTTTAGTAGAGCCGAAATCAATAATTTTTACGGTATTGTTTTTATCGATCAGCACATTATCCGGCTTCAAATCCTGATGAATCATTTCCATTCTGTGCATACAGCGTAAACCACGTGCTATTTGATCCAGAGTGGCACGTACCTGAACAATGCTTGCCTGAGGGTTATCAACCATCCACTGTTTTAGCGTTTGCCCCTCGATATATTCAACCACCGTATAGAGGAGTGTTTTTTTGCGATTCTCTCCCAGAGTTTTAATTAAATGAGGAGAATTTAATCGCTTGGCAACCCATTCTTCCTGGAGGAATAAATCAATATACCCGGGATCATCTTCATAATTCACTGAAGGTGTTTTAATCACGACTTTTGTAAATTCATCGGCGAGTGTATCTTGAGCAAGATAGACTTGGCTGCGAGAAGTGGCGTTCAATTCTCTGATGATTTTAAAACCATCTAATATGCAGCCCTCTTTGAGTTCAGGGGGAAAAGGTAGACGGGTTATTTTTTCGTAAAACTCATCCTTATCTGGCTCTGGCAACGCGTCAATAGAAAATACATGGCAGCTTAAATTATCATCACTGCCTTTTTTCTTTGCAGCTTCTACAACCTCGCCCGAGGCTTTTTGAAAATCTTCTTTATTGTTTTGAATGAGCTGTCGCAGACTAGCATCGTTTAGAAAATCATGTATGCCGTCGGTACTGAGAAAATAGATATCACCCACTTCCATAGCAGTGGTGCGGTAATCAATATTCAGATTAATATCAATCCCGAGTGCCCGGCTTAAATACTCCGAGTTTTTGCTAACCTGTATTCGGTGATCTTGGGTCAGCTGTACAAAATCATTGTCACGTAAACGATAAATCCGACTATCACCAACATGAAACAAATGCATCGTTTGGGATTTAAGTACACAGGCACTAAAGGTCGTGACCATGCCTTTGCCAGAATCATAATTTCTTTGTCCCTGGCTGTATAACCACTGGTTCATCGCGGTCATTACTTTAACGACTGCTTTTTTTACCGTCCATGAATCCGCTGTAGAATAATAGTCATCGAGGAACATTCTTACGCTCATCTCACTGGCTTCCTTTCCAGCGTCACAGCCGCTCATCCCGTCGGCTATCGCGATTGCAATGCCCTTATTTTCCAGCTGCTCGTCGTCTGGAATGATTGCTCCCAGAGAATCTTCGTTTTCGGCTTTAATACCTTTATCGGTGCTTTGCCCGAGTGAAATCGCTAAATTTGAAGGCATGTAGTTATTATCGTTAGTATGTTATTTAACTTCGATCACTTGCACTATTCCGTCCTCGCTAATTTCAGTAATTTTACTCGCGGGCTCGTCAAGGAAGAATAGAATGAGTAAAAATACAAAACCGGAAACGATGCCGATAAACAAAAAGAATTGATCGTAACTGACAAGCGAATTGGTGGTTAGAAAAATAACCGCGCCGACATTCCCAAAAGCGCCTGCCATACCTGCAATTTGCCCCGTCATACGTCGCTTGATCAACGGCACCATAGCATAAACCGCGCCGGAACCCGCCTTGGAAAAAATACCGCCGATGATGGTCATACCCACAACAAGTTCAACAGGCCAGCCTTTATTTACTTGCCCAAGCATAAGAAAGGCTCCGGTAATTCC
This sequence comes from uncultured Thiotrichales bacterium, assembly GCA_964577195.1. Classification (GTDB taxonomy): domain Bacteria; phylum Pseudomonadota; class Gammaproteobacteria; order UWMA-0217; family UWMA-0217; genus HyVt-560. The sequence goes on from CAZNYF010000098.1 coordinate 5,203, forward strand.
GGCAAAAACGATAACCAGTGTGAGTTTTCGGCCAATTTTATCACTCAACCATCCACCGCCGGGGCGAGCAAACAGATTAATAAAAGGATAGATTCCAGCAAGTAATGCCGCGGAGACTTTAGGGATTTCAAACCACGAGACATAGAACATTGCCAGCATAGAAACGACTGCCAACTCAGTACCAAAAGTGACCAGGTAGGCCCAATCCAGAATGGCCACTTGCTTGAACTTATAGCGATCAAATTCGGGGACCGGTGTTTTTAGAATATGGCTATTAATCTGCCAGATTTTCCAGGTTTGAAATAAAAATAGCAGGCCGAGCGCAACGTAAATAATAGTACTTGCCGTTTCTCCGATGAGTCCCATTTTAGTTGGCGACAGTTTCCACGTGAGGACAGCCAGTGCAAAATACAGGGGGATGTTCATGGCGATATAAAGGAATAGATCAAAACCACTACTGACCTCCATCGCGCCGGTCTTTTTAGGTTTGAAGTAGGTCGAGCCCTTGGGTGTATTGCTGACGATAAAATAGTAAATGAAGCCGTAGGCGATCGCCGCGACAGCAGCGATAGTGATGGCATAGCGCCAGCCATCATCACCGCCGATGTAAACAGCAATAAACGGTAATGTCAGCGCGGCTCCAGCAGAACCAAAGTTACCCCAGCCACCGTAAATACCTTGCGCAAGGCCTGTTTGCCTGGCGGGAAACCACTCGCCAATCATGCGAATACCGACGACAAAACCCGCACCGATAAAGCCAGATAAAAACCGCATTATAGCGAGTTGCTCATAGCTGTCTGACCAGGCAAATCCGATGCTGATCAAGCCGCCTAAGATTAGGATGCTACTGAACATGATGCGCGGGCCGTGCTTATCCACCAACATGCCAACGACAATCCTTGCTGGAATCGTCATCGCCACATTAAGTATGAGCAGCACTTTGGCTTGCTGAATCGACAACCCGAGGGCTTCACGAATAAACGGCATCATTGGCCCAAGACTCAACCAGACTACGAAGGTCATGAAAAATGCAAACCAGGTGTAATGCAAAATTCGGATGTTGTGCTTACGCAAATTAAGCAGGTTAAATCGTTCAGGCATGAAAAAGTTCCGTTTTGAGTACTAAAATATCTGAATGCAAAGACCGTGCCAGATGTTTAAACCCTGTTTGATCTATGGGAATGTACCGCTAATCAGTATCTCGTTGAATGCACCAGAATAGAACATTATGAAATACTTATGAACCAATTTAGTGCAAACTCCCCCACCGACGATGGGTATTCCATTGATAACTCGGCAAACGAAGAACTCCTACAAATCGAGTAATACGTAAGGTTTACTTTACAGGGAACTCAATAAGCGGGAGATCAGGCGCAATAATTTCTTTATTTTAAAAGGACTTAAGGGCACCTCTAAAAATACAAGCACCACTGAGAAAACCCATGAACAGCACCTTTTTTATGCGAAAAATCGTTAAATACACCCAGTATTCGCCTCATTTTCGTATAGAAAATGCACTATTCCTGATTTCCCTCAGCAGCACTTCTATTTTTAGAGATGCCCTTAAGCTTATAAACGCGTCTTCTGCAATACCTTCAGTAGTTTGGCATAGAAATTGCTTCTCAGTACTGGGTATACAACCTAATATAAAATAGAATTGGACATAGTGGTGACTCAAATGAAAGAAAATCTGGTTTTGATCGGCAATGGCATGGCTGGTGTTCGCACGCTCGAAGAGGTGCTAAAACTCGATTCTGACAAATACAACATCACGGTATTTGGTGAAGAGCCCTATGGTAATTACAACCGCATTATGTTGTCGCCGGTACTGGCAAATGAGAAAACCATCGATGAGATTATGCTCAACGATGAGCAGTGGTATACCGACAACGGCATCAAACTGGAAAAAGGTAAAAAAGTTGTCGAAATACGTCGGGGTAGAAAACAGGTCGTTGCCGAGGACGGTACCGAAGCTGACTATGATCGACTGATTATTGCCACCGGATCTTTGCCATTTATGCTGCCGATTCCTGGCGCGGATAAATATGGCGTGATCGGCTTTCGCGATATCAAAGACGTTGACAGCATGATCGAGACCGCTGAGCAATATAAAAAGGCGGTTGTCATTGGCGGTGGTCTGCTGGGACTCGAGGCAGCAAACGGTCTGATGAAACAGGGCATGGACGTCACCGTAGTGCATTTAATGAGCACCTTGATGGAGCGCCAGCTGGATGAGCCTGCGGCAAAAATGTTGCGTGACTCACTGGAAGAAAAAGGCATGAAATTTCTCATGGATCATGCCACTAAAGAAATCCTCGGCGGCGAGCGCGTCACCGGACTACTGTTTAGCGATGACACAAAAATAGAAGCAGATCTGGTGGTGATGGCTGCTGGAATCAAACCCAATATTGAGCTTGCACAAGCTTCTGGCTTGCATTGCGAGCGCGGCATTGTCGTTAGCGACACAATGCAAACATTTGACCCTAACATTTACGCGATTGGAGAATGTGTTCAGCATCGCGGCACAGTGTACGGGCTGGTTGCGCCATTATTCGAACAAGCCAAAGTGGCTGCGAATCATCTGGTTGAGCTGGGTTACTCACGCTACGAAGGCACAGTGACCTCAACCATGCTCAAAGTGACTGGCATCGACTTGTTCTCCGCTGGCAACTTTCACGGCGATGACGATACCGACGAATTACTATTTCACGATGTCGCTAATGGCACTTACAAAAAGCTGATTTTAAGAGACAATGTCATTCAAGGTGCGGTCTTATATGGCGATACCATTGACGGCACCTGGTATTTCCAGATGATGAAAGATGGCACCAGTATTGCCGATTTTCGTAACACGGTATTATTTGGTCAAGCCCATCTGGGTGATGCCGGGCATGGTGATGAAACCCGTGTGGCTGCGATGGCTGATTCTTCCGAAATTTGCGGCTGTAACGGCATCAATAAAGGTGAAATCATTCAGGCCATCTCTGCTAAAAAGCTTTTCACGCTCGAAGATGTGCGTTCTCACACCAAAGCATCCTCCTCCTGCGGCTCTTGTACCGGCTTGGTAGAATCGCTTCTGGCACACACCCTCGGCGGCGATTATTCGGAAGCGCCCAGCAAGAAACCGATGTGTGGATGTACCGAATTCACCCACGATGAAGTCCGTGCCGCTCTGCGTGAAAATAGTTGGAAAACCCAGCAGGAAATTCGCCAGGAGCTGGATTGGAAAACCCCTGACGGTTGTCAGGCTTGCAGAACATCACTGAATTACTATCTGCTTTGCGAATTTCCCAACCACAACGATCCACAATCACGCTTTATTAACGAACGTGCTCACGGCAATATTCAAAAGGATGGCTCTTATTCTGTTGTCCCCAGAATGTTTGGCGGTATGTGTACGCCGGATCAGTTGCGCTCGATAGCGGACATTGCCGATAAATTTGAAGTCGCAGAAATGAAAGTCACCGGCGGCCAGCGAATTGACATGTTCGGCATTCAAAAAGAAAAGCTCCCGGAAATGTGGGCGGATCTCTCCAACGCCGGATTTGTTTCAGGACATGCTTACGGCAAGGCGATGCGTACCTGTAAAACCTGTGTGGGTGATAGCTGGTGCAGAATGGGTACACAGGATTCAACCGGGCTGGGCGTGAAACTCGAAGAACTTACCTGGGGCTCGTGGATGCCGCATAAATATAAACTGGCAGTTTCCGGTTGCCCCCGCAATTGCGCAGAAGCGACCATTAAAGACTTTGGCGTGGTTTGCGTGGACTCCGGTTACGAAATCCACATTGGCGGCAACGGTGGCATTAAAGTGCGTGTTACCGACTTTCTCACCAAAGTAGAAACCGAGGAAGAGGTGCTGGAATGGTGCGGTGCATTCTCCCAACTTTATCGGGAAGACGCTCATTATCTTGAGCGCACCGCCCCCTGGGTTGAGCGCATCGGTTTACAAAAGGTAAAAGATCAGCTCGAAACAACAGAGCAACGTAAAGTACTGTATGAGCGATTTATTGCCTCGCAAAAGCCTGCCCAGATTGATCCATGGAAAGAATACGCAGACGGTAAATCAGATCACAGCTTTGAGACGATTAAAATCACTGCTTAATTTTAAACTAGACGTAAGGTTGGTGGTGCGCGACCTCCACGGATGGAGAAAGTGCTGGGAGCGACTGGATCGCGAGCAGTACGACCTCCACGGATGGAGAAAGTGCTGGGAGCGACTGGATCGCGAGCAGTACGACCTCCACGGATGGAGAAAGTGCTGGGAGCGACTGGATCGCGAGCAGTAAGCCCCAACCCGCAAAAGAGAATAATGACTTATGAATGACTGGCTGGAAATAACGACACTCGATCAAATACCCGTTTTGGGCTCTCGAATTATTGAAACGGATACAATGAATATTGCTATTTTTCGTGGTAGCGACGATTCAATATATGCCATTAAAGATTCCTGCCCACACAAAAACGGCCCTTTATCTCAGGGAATGATGCACGGGCATTCAGTGACTTGTCCGCTGCACAACTGGAAAATAGATTTACGCTCCGGCGAAGCGATGGGGCCAGATGAAGGCTGTACCAACGTTTACGAAACCAAAGTCGAAGGTGAAATGGTTTATTTACGGCGACCTGAATAAAGGATGTTTGCACACTTACTAAACACAACTTACTAATCCAACAGGAAATCCAATGCTCTTCGGAAGAGGCCAAAAAAACCCGATTAAAATAGCTGACAAAGGCGTAAAAGAATGGAAATACGCAACTTGTGGCTATTGCTCGACCGGGTGCTCTATGGAGGTTGGAATAAATGAAAGCGGCAAAGCTGTTGCCTCTCGTGGCGTTGGCGGTGCTGATGTTAATCGTGGCAAGTTATGTCTGAAAGGCATCTTCGAACATGAGCTTTTTGATTCCGACGGACGCGGGTCAGAACCTTTAATTCGCCAACAACTTCACGATGAATTTAAACCCACCACCTGGGATACTGCGCTCGATAAAGTCCACGATGAAATTGTCCGAATTCAGGAAAAATACGGCCGTGACTCAGTCGCCATTATTTCTACCGGACAGATGCTGACCGAAGAATTTTACACCCTGGGAAAACTAACCCGCGGCCTGATTGGCACCAATAATTATGATGGTAATACCACCTTGTGCATGGCTTCTGCCGTATCGGGTTATAAACGCTCTTTTGGCTCGGACGGCCCACCAGGGTGTTACGAGGATTTTGAACATACCGACTGTCTGATTGCCTGGGGTTCCAATTTACCGGAACAACATCCGATCATTTACTGGCGCATGAAAGAAGCCCAGGAAAAACGCGGCTTTCCTTTAATTGTGGTTGACCCTCGCGTCACCATGTTGGCACAAAATGCAGATATTCATCTGACCATCACGCCCGGTACTGATGTTGTGCTGCAAAATGCCTTAATGCATGTGATCTTAAAAGAAGGTCTGGAAGATCAACGTTACATCGATGCCAATACCAACGGCATTGATGAATTAAAAGCCGAAGTTGAAAATTATGATCCAACCACCGCTGCAAAAATATGCGGTATTGATGAAGACACCATTCGTAGCGTTGCCCG
>CAZNYF010000099.1:0-7498 GCA_964577195.1 uncultured Thiotrichales bacterium
CCTCCCTGTAGGTCATGGCGGTGCGTTTGATAAAAAAGGTGCTGTTCATGGTTTTTCTCAGTGGTGCTAGTATTTTTTAGAGATGCCCTTAGGACGAATCTTATTGAAATGGAGTTGTGATGGGCAAGAAATTTGGCGCAAAAGCGATGACGAAACACTCTGTCAAACTGGTGTTGGTTGCCATGATTCAGGTCGTTCTACTCGGTTTGCAATCTTGTGATCAAGTAGCAACTCCCGAAACTACCACAAATTTAGCGGTCGTCCTGGGCAATGAAAGCCAGCCCCCGGAGAATATTGATGCTCCACAAGTATTACCAGACCCCGTTGTTAAAATCCCTAATCGTGTTGAGTTCAACGCTGATTCCCTCGCTCGGATAGCGAAATATACCCATGGGGATAATTGGCCCATCACCTGGACTGCTGATGGTGATCAAATGACCTCCATGAGTGATGGTGCCTGGGTGCCCGAAGGTCGAGTCTTTCACAATATGGCCTACCGAATTAAAGGTGGCGTCGATGATTTTACTCATTCTAAAGTGCTTGGCTATCCAGAGTTTCTCTATGGTGATGAGGATGAGCCTGGCTGGTTTGGTTATGGCATTGTCGCAATTGACGAGACCATTTATTCAATGGTGACTAAAACGCCTGGCACCACTTTTCAAGGGCCATTTCGTGGCGTGAAAATGTTGAAATCGACGGATAACGGTGATTCCTGGTATCGCGTGAATAGAGAAGGCGAGACGCGTTTGCTGGAACCAACGGATGCAGAAGCTCGCAATAGTACTGCTGTTGAAGATATGTTTTTCCTCGAAGAAAACGGCATCGACGTAAACGGTCTGGTTTATTTCCCATTTTCGTTTGTTTCTTTTGTGCAAAACGGGCAGGCAGGTCAGGCATCTCCTGATGGCTACATTTACATTTATTCACCTGAAGGTGCCAAGGCAAATCATCTGCTACTGGCGCGTGTTAAAAAGGACCAATTTGAAGTAAGAGACAATTGGGAATACTTCAAACAATGGAATGGTGATGCTCCCGTCTGGAGTAGTGATATTACTGAACGTGGCAATGTCATGGTCTATCCGGAAAAGAATGCGAATGGCGATACCTTTGGCTGGTATTCATGGTTGCCATCGGTTGTCTGGAATGAAGGGCTGGGTGTTTATGTCATGGTCAACGGCGGAACCTACACGTTTAATTACAACTGGGATGCGCTGGATCTCACCGGTAGTTTGGGTTTTTGGTATTCACTCACGCCTTACGGCCCCTGGAAACAAATTTATTATACCGATCACTTTATCGCTGATGATCCGCGCAACCGAACTTACCAACCTAAATTATCGCCAAAATGGATCAGTGAAAGTGGTGAAGAAATGGTATTGGTCTGGTCGGATGCGATGGCAGATGAACTAGGCAATACGCACACCGTGAATTATCGCTGGAACCAAATGAAAATTAATTTAAAGACGGATGGTAATCAGCTCCCCTCTGTTTTTGCCGGAAAAGACCAGTCAATTCAAGCTGGAGCGTCCAACCCTGCTCAAGTTTTTTTGAATGGAATTTTCAGTGATGATGGTTTGCCTTTAGGGTCATCACTTAATAGTCAGTGGAGCAAGTTATCAGGCCCTGGTAGTGCTGATTTTGCAGATGCCAATCAACCACAAACAACCGTGAATTTTAGTCTTGTCGGGCGATATGAATTGCAGTTGCGAGTAACCGATGGGGAGCTGAGCCAAAGTGATATCATTATTTTGAATATTCAATAACTACGCTTCTTAGCCGGTTACATTTTCAAGAGCATCTAACATAATAAGGACAGCGCTGGGGGTATCGTCCGTAGCGAATTTCAAAGCCTCGACGATTGCGCATGACATTCAGAATTGCATATTTTAACCATTTTATTGGATAACTCCATCGACGCTATCAGTACCGGCTGAATTCGGCTCGACTGGTATTGTGTATGCTATCGTATAGCCCATATTTAAAAGCATCTTAAAACACATGGGCAATGATATAAAACAAACTACAAAAGAATCTCGAATTGACTGGAACTCATTAACAGTGCGGTCAATTATAGTCGGGGTACTGGCAATGATTATGCTAATCCCACTAGGCATGGTCGGCGGTATTGTGACGGATCGTAGCTATCTCTATCAGTCGGTGTTGAACGATATTGCCAGTACCTGGGGCGGTGAGCAGGTCTTACTGGCGCCGGTATTGGTGATCCCTTATACCGATAAAATTCTAAAGCAAGAAACGGTGACGGAAAAGTCGGGTAAAACCCAGACCATCGATAAAATATTCTATAGCAAACACTCAGCCAAATTTTTACCGGAAGAATTATCACTGGATATAGATCTTGGAGAACAGTTTCGTAAGCGCGGAATATATAACTCTCTGGTTTACACCGCAGATATAAAAGTGAATGCACGTTTTGCTGCGCCTGATGTCAATTCACTATCAGAAAATATCGATAAAATTCACTGGGACAAAGCCTATGTCACAATTGGATTGAGCGATACACGGGCGATCAATAATGTTTCATCATTGAACTGGGATGGAGAAGAACAAATTCTAGCACCGGGAACGGATTTGTCCGCGCTTCGTCAGGGTTATCACGCGGTGATTAATAATTTCACTCCCGAGGGTAGTCACAGCCTGAAAGTTGCCATGAATATTAACGGCAGCAGCAGCTTTATGTTCGCCCCTTTTGGTGAAACCACCCACGTTAAAATTAAATCGAGCTGGCCTCACCCAAGTTTTCTTGGCAGTGTTTTACCGGCAGAGCATTTGATTACGGAGGATGGGTTTATCGCACATTGGGAAATTCCTCATCTGGCCAGAAATTACCCGCAGAAATGGGCGCATGACAACGTCGATATGCCTATGCAATGGGAGCCAGCGATAGATGCCGTCAAAGCCAGGGTGATGCAGCAAAAGATGATCGCCAATTCAGGCAGATTGAACCTGTATGAATTCACAGCGGGCGTTCGAATGTTTGAACCCATATCACTTTATTCTCAAATTACTCGTGCGGTTAAATATGGCATTTTGTTTATTGGTCTGACCTTTCTGACTTTTCTGATTTTTGAATTAACCGTTAAGGCAAAGTTGCACTACGTACAGTACGGGTTGATTGGTATTGCCCTGAGTTTGTTTTTTCTCATTCTACTGTCGCTGTCTGAACACATGCAGTTCATAAAGTCATATCTAGTCGCAGCATCAACAACCATTGGCATGATCACATTGTATACATTAGTCGCACTAAAAAGTTTAAACAGAACTGCAGTAATATTTGTTCTCCTAACCAGTTTATATATTGTGCTTTATTCTCTGCTACAGCTAGAAGACTACGCGCTCTTAATGGGAACTGCATTACTGGTATTGGTGGTGATGGTGCTAATGTTTATCACCAGAAACCTGCAACAAGAACAGTAACCGCCAAGGATGGTGGAAATGCTGGGAGCGTCCGGAACAGCGGACAGTGAACCGCCAAGGATGGTGGAAATGCTGGGAGCGTCTGGAACAGCGAACAGTAAACCAAGCAGAGGCTTGTCACTTAATAATGTACCTACTTTAGAGGGTATCGAGATGCCGGGATTTTCAGTAAATCAATGGCAGTTAATAGATGCAGAGTTGCGGCGTAATCCGAAGAGATATGGATTACCTTTTCGACGTCATAATTCTATTGTGATAGGTTCATACAATGCACTTAAGCTGGGCAAAGACATTAACTCAGCAAAACAATGGGACTTTTTAACGCGATTTGTTTCGCGGTTTGATTTGCTTGCCGTGCAGGAAGTTATGGATGATTTATCAGGTGTACGTCGGCTGTTAAAATCACTAGGCCCAAGGTATAAGTTGGTTGTCTCGGATACAACCGGGGCATTTCCCGGTGATCGAGGGTTGCGAGAACGATTAGCTTTTATTTATCGTCCTTCGCGCATCCAATTAAAAGAACTTGTATCAGATATTACCTATGATCGCTCACATATCATAGCCACGTTACGCAAAGACATTAAGACGTGGCATAAATTTTTTAACGATCTTGATCATGAAAACTTGCTCCGTGAGCAGAACAACCAAAGGCCAAAATCGTTAAGTAAGGTTAGTCATCCTGCATTTCTTTCTTTTATTCGTACACCGCACTGTGCTGCTTTTTCAATCAAAGGACGTAATGGAGCCAAGCCAGTTGAGTTTCTGGGGGTGAATGCACATGCTTTATATGGCAATAGTAAGGAGGAAAGAAACCGTGAGTTTTTTGCGTTGCTCGATTGGATTGTGCAGCGAGCTAAGTCGCCTGAGAAAATGTATCACCGCAATATGATATTAATGGCTGATCTGAATATGTTTTTCGACAATGCTAATCACAAGTTCTCCGACATTATCAAGCGTTTGCATAATCTTAATAGCACACTGCTTTCCGGAGAAAAATCTGCTCGGGTGAATTTTCCTTTTCTGGATATTCACCCATCCATGGCTAGTTTGATCAGAACCAATGCGCGTAAGAATCAAACATTTGATCACATAGCATTATTCATAAATAAAAATCAAAATGGATTACCTACTGGTGATGATAATTCTCTGGCGGGGCAGGGCGGCGTAAATGCTTATGACTTTGGAGTGTTTGATTTTGTTGAACTTTTTAGCCAAGCCATACATGGCGAGGGATTTGATTTGCTAACCAAAAGCAAGCGCAATGCGCTACTGAAAAAAACCAGGTCTGACGTATCTGATCATATGCCAATATGGATACGTGTCCCGATTCCGGGAGCTTAATCGTCTTTTGATTCTATTCGTCTGGACGGTTTTATTGATATTAATTAATCAGTCAATCCGCTTGTTGAATAAATATTTCAACCCATTTTTGAGCTTGGTGATTAACCTACTAAAACTGCTCTGTGATACTTGTTGTTTGACCAATAACAGCCGCCATCGTTGCCTGCGTTCTGACATCCAGTCCTGCTTGTAAGGCTCATTACCAGTGAGAAAATCAATCTCCTCAACCTTGTCGATATCAATCACGTACTGCATCAAGTAAGCGGTAAGGATGGATCCCGGAGAATAACGCTTCCATGCTTCGTCATAAGCCAACCGGAAGATACTCGCTTTACCGCCAACAACGAACCACAACTGTGCAGCCGCCGCGTTTCCGTCAATAGTTAAAATGGCGAGCCTCGTCCAGCCTGGCGCCGACAGGTTGATCGCCAACGCATCAAGTAGCGCTACATATTGCTCATACGCTTTCCAGCTCGCTGAATAGGCTGCGTGATAATCCACCAAACCCTGTTGCACCTCATCACCTTTGAATAGCCGTATTTTGTACGCATGTTCTCGTTCCAGTTTTCGTCGCTTTCGCGCGATGGTATTGCGCAATTGAGTAGGCCTTCCGGCCATATATTCATCGAAGGACTGCCCCTGAGTGCGATGGAACCAGTTATAAAAAAAGAAGTGGCGATGGCTTTCATAGCCCTGGGTTTTCATGACCTGTTGCAGGTCTAACAAATTGCTGTCGTCTTCGGCAACGGGGTTCAACTGCAAAGAATGTACTGGCATCTGACTTAGCCCCTCGGCCATGCAGTTGAGGATTTCAGTCTGATTCTCTTTTACCATTAACAGACTGTAGAGCGCAGTGTAACGATGGTTGAATGATTGCCAGCGTTCAGCCGTCCCGGTTAGCGGTAGCAATGCCAGTACTTTACCTTCGTTCACCACGCTGGCGAGCATCAGTGACTGACCTTCCTCAAATGTTTTGGCATACAGCGTCTCGAACCATTCACGGGTAAAAAACATGCTGTCATATTTAGCAACCCCAAATAACGAATCAACACTTGCTGGTAGCTGATTCCAATGACTGTAGCGCTCAAATTTCATAAAGTATTTCTCTGATGGGTGCTTATGCTTTTATTTTATGTAAGTTACTAAACACTTCTATTTTTAGAGACGCCCTTTCTGCATAGTGCATCCATAGCCTTATAATTTTAATTATCTGCATCATACATTTGGATGCTCTGGAAGAGACTTACCAAGATCAAAATAATATCTTTGCTAGGGCGTAGTCCTGCACATTGTAAAAAGTAGGAGATTACTTAAACTGTCACTGCACAGCCGTCGGCCAAATTCTTCAAAGTTTTTGAAGAAGACTAGTGGGTAGCGTTCGAAAGCGATGTGCTGTCAAGAGATGGCTAATGGTTGACACTGTATTTTCCGCTGGTCAAAATAGAACTAACACTCGTCTATTTTTTATCACACAGCGTTTTTAACGCTTTTAACACTTTACTATCCACCTGCTCGGATACAACTTCCGAGTGCAGGGAAGAAATCGGCACCCCTCCTTTGGGAATATCAGGTAACTCAAAATGTGTAATCCAGGGCACGTCCACTTGATACATATATGCGCCCTCACAGATTTCAGTCTCCGCTTCGCGGTACAACCTATCAAATACACTTTCAGCATATTTTGGGACTACTGCCACACGCAGTAAATCCATTTCCTCCCAACCCATATTGCCACTTTGATGGCGAATGGAAACATATTCTGAAGCTAGCACATGTTCTGCCTCGGACTCCTCCAAGGCCTCTAACACTGTACTCGATTGACCTCTTGCCAACACACAGACTATGAGTTTGGCTGTTTTGCAATGCGTTTGATTTAACACGAAATACCCCTATTCCCCGTCACTATCACGCTGCTCGTTAATGCGCTCCCGCACAGCCGGAGAAATATACGTGGCGGCTTTTTCCAGCGGTGTCACGAACATAATTCCCATACCGGGTGTATCGAGCTGACCTGCGATAAACATTTCAGTAAAGACCTCTTCTTCCTGTTGTTTAGACACCATTATTTGAATGACTTCTTTTTCTGCTTCTACGGTAATACTAATCAGGCCTAAACGCTCGCGTACACCTGCGCCGCGACCATAGTGAACCGATGCGCCATGTGCGCCTGCCGAGCGTGCAGCAGCGACAATGGCATCTCCTTTACCCTTTTGAACCATACAGGTAATCAAAGATACATCGGTTAAAATTGTCATTGTTTTTTGAGTTGCCATTACCGTCTCCTAAAGAGAATTTCTAAACATTACTCAACCACTGAAGGTTGAGCACGATATTTAATCCACAGTCCAGTTATCAATACTGTAATGATGGGGCCTATGGACGCCATAGACAATATCCCGAACCCTTCCACCGCTCCGACCGCAGCACCTAATCCCAGCCCCATTGCCAACACCAATGGAACAGTGACCGGACCCGTTGTAACTCCCGCACTGTCCCAGGCAACATTGACGAATTCTTCAGAGGAAAATACGGTTAATATCAAGGCCAATAAATAGGTTGGAATGAGTAACCACGCCAGCGGTAAATCAAAGACAATCTTCATTACCCCGATAGCGATGCCGAACCCTACGCCGATTGAAACCGCCGTCATCAGGGTTTTCTTCTTAAAAGCACCATTGGTTAAATGTTCCACCGTCATGCCCAAAGCATTTAGCGCAGGTTC
>CAZNYF010000099.1:7598-10595 GCA_964577195.1 uncultured Thiotrichales bacterium
ATCTCGGCGTAAGGGGTCCGTTCAAACCAATATGGTGCAACGTCATTCACTAAGTTTGTAGCTGCCAAAATAGCATCCACTGATACCGTGCTATGAATATAAACCGCCAACAATTGCACCCCCATGATGGGGAATAACGAAGCCAGCGTGACAATACCAAAACCAGATAGTGACTGATTACCACTACCCGCAGCCGATGCAATACCAATACCCAAGGCCAGCACCAGAGGCACTGTAACCGGCCCAGTGGTCACCGCGCCGCTATCCCAGGCAAGGCCGATCACACGACTAAGATGCTCATCCTGCATAAGATAGGTGGTAAGTGCCAGTGTTGGGATTATCGTCATGAAAATCATTGGCTTGAGGCTCCAGTCGTAGATGAAACGCAAGGTTCCCAGTACGGCTGCCAAGCCAACTCCACCACCTACGACCAGTACTAAAACGCCTGCCCAGTCATTAAGAATCGTGTAAAGATAAGGGGCTAATTGAGGGTCAACGTTCGAACCCGCTGCTTTTAACGCACCTATCGCGGGTTCAGCCAAAGTGACTCCGATGCCGAGCATGAAAACAATCAGCAATACGACGGGCAAAGTAGACTTTTGAGGCAGCTTATTACCAATTAGCCCGCCAAACGGCATCAGACCTAGGCGCAGTCCTTCCATAAAAAATATCAGTCCTATAATTACTGCGAATAACCCGGCCACGATTACACCAATATCCAGTACATGCTGGCGCAAAATCAACATCTGGAACAGCGTTAAATAGATCGCCAACGGCATGACTGCACGGAGCTGCTCAAACACTTTTGCTTTTAGATACGGCTGAATAAGTCGATAGGCGTCTGCACGCTTAATCTGAAATTTTTGATGTGCCGCTTCAGGAGAATTGGTTACTTCGTTGTAGCTAATCGTAGTGGTGTTAAAGCGTTCAAGTTGTACCACGTCATGATATTGAGCTTTCTTCATCGCGTTAGACTTCCTGTTTACTTAGTTTAGCGCCTGTTTAATAAAATCTATGATGCGTGTACTGGGTAGAGAAACAGACCTATTTAATCTGATACACCCTTTATCGGTATTGATTGCCCTAAAAATTTGCCATCCAGATAGGTTTTTTTGATACCCCAGCATAATGGCTAGTGTAATACTTTGCGCACTGAGATGAAAAATATTTCCGTTATCGTCACCGTAACCGAGCATTTAGTATTTGATACTTTCCGCCAGGGTTAGAGCCGTTATCACTCTCAATTTTTCAACCTATCTCGTCTCCGGATCATCATCCGCTTTAGTGAGTAAATACTCAGACCTTATATCGGGTTATATCGGGTATAATCGGGTATGTTATCCAAAAAATGAGGAGTAAATGAGAGAGCCGAACATTACTGTTGGCCAAGATATCTTGCAACTTATCGCTGAAATTGATGAGTTTAAAGGCCAATGGCAGGCGCTTAAAACGCTGTCACCAGAACGCCTGCAACAATTACGCAAAGTCGCAACCATTGAAAGCGTTGGTTCATCAACGCGGATCGAGGGTGCAAAGCTCAGTGACGCGCAGGTAGAAAAATTGCTGTCTAATCTCGGTTCAACCTCTTTTAAAACACGTGACGAGCAGGAAGTGGCTGGATATGCGGAAGTAATGGACTTGGTGTTCCAGTCTTATGAAGACTTACATTTAACTGAAAACCATATCCGTCAGTTGCATCTCACCTTGCTTCGACATAGCTCAAAAGATGATCGTCACCGTGGTTCCTATAAAACGCTTTCTAATAGTGTTGTCGCCAAAGATGCTGATGGCCGAGAAATTGGCGTGATCTTTGAAACGGCAACGCCATTTGAGACACCCAGGGAAATGGAAGCATTGGTGCGCTGGGCATCCAAGGCCATTGAAGAATCGGCGATGCATCCGTTGCTAATCATTGCAGTGATCAATGTGGTCTTTTTAGCTATCCATCCTTTTCAGGATGGTAATGGCCGACTCTCGCGGGTACTAACCACATTGCTATTACTACGAGCAGGTTACGAATATGTACCTTATGCCTCTTTAGAAAGTATTATCGAAGAAAATAAAGACCTTTACTACAAGGCGTTACGACGTACGCAAACGACGCTTAAAAATGATACGCCAGACTGGTATCCCTGGGTTGGTTTTTTTCTACGTTGCCTGAAAAAGCAAAAAGCTAATCTGGTAATCAAGGTTGAACAAGAAAAAACTGAAAGCGATACATCATTGCCACTGCTTTCTGTCCAAGTGCTGAAACGTCTGGGAGAGCATGAAAGTTTAACCATTGCGCAGCTGGTCGAGCTGACCGGCGCTAATCAAAATACCCTGAAAGTTAGATTACGAGAACTTGTTAAGGATGGTCGAATTAAACGTCATGGCAAAGCACGGGCGACTTGGTATCGCTTGCCTTAAATTTAAACCGATATGGCTCCCTTGCATGGAAATGGGGCATGGAAGCTAATACCTATCTCAAGAGCTACATTCATAAATTAGTAACGGGAAAATTTGAGTGTCAGGTGCATCTCTAAAATAATTCCTGCTCCATTTCTCGATAAACAAAATTCAGGTTGGGTCGTTGATTTTGCTCGTACAATGGCACGGATTTCAAGTCATCAAACTGTGTTTGATCAATCGCCTGTTGCATATCAATATCGTCATCAATCGGCTTTGCCATGGTATCGCGAAGGCGCTGCATTATAGCTCTGGGTGCTACTGACCATTGGGAAGGGCGCCGTTTGCGCGCTGCCGTGGCCGGGGATCATCAGTTTTGCATCGCTGAAAGTTTCCAGTAGCCAGCTTTGCACCTCAATTGCCGCCTTTGAATGACCATCTGCCACTATGAGGTGGTCTAATAGATGTGACCAGTCCAGTTAAGAGATAATCAACTTAACTGGAGAACACAAAATGACCACAAGAAAGAAGTATTCAAAAGAATTTAAATTAGACGCAATCACTCTGGTGCTGGATCAGCACTATAGCCAGGCAGAAGCAGCCAGAAGC
>CAZNYF010000100.1:0-1879 GCA_964577195.1 uncultured Thiotrichales bacterium
CGCATTGAAATACAACATGAGTAAAAACTCGTCGCATTTGTCTTTCCATTTTCAGAACACATAGGCTAAATGAGTCAACTCCTCTTGTCTCAAAATCTGACGCGAGGATTAGGTCAATAACTTCAAATTCAGTTTTGTAATCCATGGTCTTTTACGTTACTAAAAAAAATCAATGTCGGAATTGCTGAAACCAACGGGATCACAAACCTATTGATGACAGAAAAAAATCGATGGGGCCTTTCAGTAGCGTAGTCATCAATTCGATCTTCATAGATCACACTAGTTTGTAACTCTGGCTCATTTCTTCTGTCTCTTTCCAAATTTTGTCAGGTGCTGGAAGAAAGAACAAGACCCCCAAAATTTAACAACACAAGGTATATTCTACCGACTCAAATTACAAAGGCGTGTGATGGAATACTCATCACTATCTAAATATCAGTCATGGACAGCCGAACTTCCATCGCACTTTCAAAATCTGCATAACTTTTAAACTCGTGCTAAAAGGCTTCATTACCAAACCCGCTGAACTGCGCGAAGAGCACGGGGTCGGGTCTTGCAATGATGTAGTCCTCTAAATAATAAGACCAATACCAGACGTTCATCTTCAGACCAAATCTTATCTGCCAGTTTCTCAAAGGTTTAAGTTTCTCTGAGTATGAATACGCAACTCATCCTGCTATGATGTGTATAGATATACACACGAGGTAACCCATGCGAACCAATATCGTTCTAGATGACCAATTGGTTAGTGAGGCGCTCAGGTTGTCAGGCAAGCAGAGTAAGAAAGAGGTTGTGAACTACGCTTTACTGAAACTTGTGCAATCACTGAAAAGCAACTCTTTGAAACAGCAAGTATTTTTTTCCACGTACATTGATCAGCCTATTCAGCAGGACAGCTTTAACCCCATGAGCCGGGATGATTTGCATGAGCGATAAAGTTTTTATCGACAGCAATGTATGGCTGTATTCTCTAATCGAGACCCAGCAAGAGAACGATCAATTCAAACACAGGCTGGCTAAAAAGCTCATTTATGCGCAAACGAACATTCAAATAAGTACCCAGGTGGTCAATGAGGTTTGTGTTAATTTAATGCGCAAAGCGAATCAAGACAACGATTACCTATTCCAGTTTTTACGCACATTTATCGCGGCTTATCATGTACATGAGCAAACCCCGGATGATCTACTCACTGCGGCCGGATTAAGGCTGGAATTTAAGCTGTCTTTCTGGGATAGCTTGATTGTTGCCAGCGCTATCAATAGTCAGTGTACAAGTTTGTATTCTGAGGATATGCAAGATGGGCTGGTGATTTATGACGATCTACAGATAATAAACCCATTCATCTAACGTGGAGAAATTGTTTAAATCGTAGGGTTTGAATTCGCCCGCTTTCTTTCTAAAAAGACGAGGGGTCAAGTTGCTTGCTTCACGATATATAGTGTTTAAACAATTATGGAGCGAGTAAACGAACCCCGGGGATTTTGTGAAAATCTTCGGTATTGGATGTGAGTACAGGATATCCATAGCAGATCGCTGTAGCAGCAATCTGGAGGTCATGAACATTGAGGTTTTTCCGGTTCTGATTTTTCAATGTCTGTGCGTACAGTTCCGAATAAACACGTGCCACTTCGGCATCGAACTCCAGTAAAGGTACGTGATCAATAATGTTTTCTACGAATGATAGGCGACGAACGCGTATATCTGCGTTTTTTGCCATGTGCACGCCAGTGAGTAACTCAGCCATCGTCACTGCGGCTAAAAAAACAGGTTCTTTTTGAAATGCTTTTAATTGCGTTAGTTGTAACCGGTCATTCTCTGCATCAATAAAAACGTTGGTATCTACAACTACTCCCATGATGACGGAGGAACAGCTGCCGA
>CAZNYF010000100.1:1979-10584 GCA_964577195.1 uncultured Thiotrichales bacterium
CCAGTAAGTTCGGCGAGACGACATAGCCTGGTTGCACTCCCAACCGGGCTATTTATCTGCACCTACTTGACTACTCGGAATTCCCACGGGTATAGTCTTACTTATTTCTTACCAAAGAAAAGGCTATGGAAACCACACGGCTATCAAGCAAAGGACAGTTAATCATCCCCAAGCCCATTCGCGCATCTCATCATTGGGAAACCGGGCAAGTATTGGAGGTTCTCACACTTGAGGAAGGTGTATTGCTACGCCCTCACAATCCATTCAAAGAAACAAAAATGGAAGATGTTGAAGGTTGTCTCCCCTATTCCGATAGCCCCAAATCTCTGGAGGATATGGAAGATGCGATTAGAAAAGGCGTAACGGAGCGAATGAGTGATATCGATTGATACAAACATTATCGTTCGCTTCCTGACGAAAGATGACAAAGAGCAATTCAAAAAAGTACAAAATTTACTCACTCAAAATTCTGTTTTTATACCTGAAACTGTCATATTAGAAACAGAATGGGTGCTGAGATATGCCTACGCATTTTCATCACCTGAAATTGCAAACGCATTCGAAAAACTATTCGGCCTGCCAAACATTAAACTGGATAACCCCGTAAAAATATTTCAGACAATAGGCTGGCATCGACAGGGTCTGGATTTTGCTGATGCGCTTCATCTGGCTAACAGCCAGCAGCATGAGAAGTTTGTAACCTTTGACAGTAAGCTTGTGAAAAAAGCTGAAGGCTTTACGGGTTGCCCGGTAGAGCTTGCGTAACTACTCATCAATTAGCACCGAGATTTGGGATTGAAAATAAGCTTTTGCGTAGGGGGATAAAGCGCCGCCACGATTTTTTTTATCGCCGCGATGCTTACCGGCGTGAATCCATCGCGGTGGTGGCGTTATCTCACAATGTCGGGTTACGTCGCGCTTGGAGAACAGAGATAACCTCTTGCTTTGACTCGGCGCGACTAACCCGACCTACCGGGTGTTCAGTTGGATATTCGGGTATAGCTAAATCGCATCTAGCGACGCATCGATCCCCATATCATCGCAGAATTCCAGAAATGCCAAACGTAGCTCCGAAATACGGTTTTCGGTTGCTATCTCAACCACCATCTCCAGTCCGAACATCGGTGTGCCGGTATGGGCTGCGGCATAGGTTTCGGTTGAAAGCGTTTCGATATTAATATTTTTATTGGAGAAAAATTCGGTGATTGAATGGACGATGCCCGGTTGATCCATTGATAGTGCTTCAACATGATAGAGCAACACATCATCACTCGGCGCTTTGCGCTCGGTGCGGCGCAGTTGGATACCCAGGCCGGTTTTTTCACCGATAGCTGCACCGCTGCCTTCCAGTCCAGATAGTACACTTTCATCACCGGCTACAAGCACGATGATTGCAAACTCACCACCAAGAACCGCCATGCGGCTTTCTTCAATACTACCGCCGACTCCAACAATTGCTTCGGACAACGCATTGACGATTCCGGGATGATCCTGACCTGTCCCTGTCAGTAGTAACCGATCCGCCATTACGCCACCGCTCGATCAAGTTCTGCAACCAAACTGTCATCAAGGCCAAGCGCCGCTACTAATTGATCCAGATAGTCTTTTTCATCTGCATTGTCGAGATTGAGTAGCAGCTTTGACGCCAGATAAACCTCTGCGGCAGTTTCCGCATCGCTCACGTCAGCAACCACATCTTTCACATTGAGGGGTTTACCTGCCTCATCACGAAAGAAATCAGCCGCCGATTTACCCAAACCAAGTTTGACCATTTCATCTTTTATAGTCACCAACTCTTGTTCGTCGATATGACCGTCTGCTTTGGCAGCCGCAATCATTGCTTTGAGCAAAATCAAACTACGTAGATCAGCTTGCTCACCCGTGAGTTCATTGATCGGAATCAACTTAACAGCAGCATTACCCTGCTCTTTTTGCCAGTTTTGATAGGCGGTATAAGCCACCCCGCCAATCGCTGCGACACTGCCTAATTTCAGCGCCGTACCGCCGAGCTTGCGGCCGCCTTTGGTTCCCAACAGCAAAGCCAGCGCACCCGCCGCCAATGCGCCTTTACCCATACCGGATAACATCGCATCGCGTTGCTCACCCGCCGCTGGCATCCCCAATTTTTCTTCGGCGATATCTTGACCCTGCGCCGCAAGCTTTCTACCTGACTGCAATAAATTATCTAACAATGCTTGTGCATCCATCATCGTACTCCTGACTGTCGTTTGTTTTGATTGTCTTAAGGGCATCTCTAAAAATAGAAGTGCTGCTGAGGGAAATCAGGAATAGTGCATTATTTATGCGATCGCACCGCCATCCTGGCTCCTTGCGAAATACCGTCCGTCCATGGAACATAAAATGAGGCGAATACCGAGTGTATTTAACGAGTTTTCGCATAAATAAGGTGCTGGTCATGGTTTTTCTCAGTGGTGCTTGTATTTTTAGAGCTGCCCTTAATTGTAGCAGCTGATAAAGCCGTCGCATTCACCGCTAATCAATGCGGAATATTTTTTTTATTTGTTTTATCATTGATCGGTTTCAGACAGCGAAAAAATCATGGCTTTCAGCTTTAAACCAGGCGACATCAAACGGACTTGCGGCCACCAAGCGTATCAGCGCGGCATGAACTACTGGAAGGCGGACAAGGTGATTGATGTACAGCTCACCGACGAGTCAGCAACCCAGCAAATCATCTCCCGTGTGGCTGGCAGCAATGGCGAGGTTTACGACACCCAGATAGAAGTACTGGAATACGATGATGGCGATTGCGAAATCATCGGCGAGTGCAGCTGCCCGGTGCAGCTTGATTGCAAACACATTGCTGCTACCTTGTTGCAAACCCTGCACAGTGGTCCGCAAGCGATCTCTTCCAATAGCGATAACCAGCTCGAAAACTGGCTGGATGAACTCAAAAAAGCCAGCCAGGTACAACCCGCCGCCGAGGAAGACGAGCAGGAAGAATCTCCCTATAAACTGCTCTACGTGCTCGAATCCAACCCTGAGAGACAAGACCCTTACGCCATCGAAATTATCACCCAAAAGGTCCGTCAACTGAAAAAAGGCGGTTACGGTAAACCCAGCGCATTCCCACTGGAAAAAGCCAGTGAGACGTTTTACGCCAATGATTTTTTAAAACCCGCCGACCGTGACATCGCCCAACTGATCACCAACGCGAGAAATTTCTACTATTACAATTACGGCAACAACTACACGCTCAAACGCGAAATGGGCGAACTCGCGTTGCAAAAGATGCTGCTCACAGGCCGCTGCCACTGGGGCGATAAAGATAACCCGTCGCTCCGCCTGGGCACACCCAGACAAATTGCTTTTGAATGGCACAACATGGGTAACGGGCAACAACTGGAAGTACAGATAGAGCCTCCCATTAGCCAGATTTTTCGCGCAGAAAACTTTTGGTACGTCGATCTTGATAGTCAGGAAGTCGGCGCACTAGATCACCCTGCGCTCTCTGGCGAGCAAGTAGAAGCACTACTAAACGCACCCGTCATTCCTGAAGACAAGCTGGAAGAAGTCAGCCGCGAGCTGGTTTTAAAACTACCTGAATACCAATTAGAAGCACCGGTTGCGTTAGATTTTGAAACCATCGATATTACGGATACCGAACCCACCGCAGTGTTAAAGCTGCACAAAATTGATTTAAACAGCGGCTCGGATAATGACCTGCAATTTCACTGCGCCCGGCTGGAGTTTGAATACCAGAATGTACGTGTCACAACCCCGCCCGGTCAGGTGATCTTTCAAAATATTGATGGCAATAAAATTCACCGGATCACCCGTGACTCCCCCGCTGAAAAAGAGATCATCGAAACCCTTCATTCTCTTGGCCTGGGTATTGTCCAACCGAACTCGGAAGACCCCAGACTCGACTGGTTTTTTGCCACCGAAAACCGCACTGAATCAGCGCACAGCTGGAACTACTTTCTTGAATTCGAAATCCCGGCACTGAAAGAGAAAGGCTGGAAAATCGAGATTGATGATAGTTTTGCCATGCGCTTTGAAGAGTCAGAAGAATGGCTTGGAGAACTCGAAGAAGGCGAAAATCAATGGTTCTCGTTATCACTCGGCGTCGAGCTGGACGGCCAGCGTGTCAACCTGCTGCCGTTGCTGGTCGATATCTTAAAAGAGAGTAATAACCCGCAAGCCCTGCGTGAACACCTGCAAGCACAATCTTCATTTTTAGTCGAAGTTAAAGACAATCATTGGCTTAAAATCCCATCCGAAAGGCTGCTGCCATTCTTTGACACACTGGTAGAACTCTATGACCGCGATCCGCTCGATGACAATGGCAATATAAAGCTATCAAAGCAGCAGATTTTACAACTCAATGACCTGCTAAATAATCCAAAACTCACTTGGCGCGGCGCTGACGAGTTAATTGCGCTAAATAAAAAATTACGTGATTTTAACGGTATTGCAACGGTTGAAATACCCAAGGGTTTCAATGCTGAGTTGCGCGATTATCAGGCACAAGGTCTTAACTGGTTGCAGTTTCTACGCGAATACGAATTTAACGGCATTCTCGCGGATGACATGGGTCTGGGTAAAACCATTCAGACGCTGGCGCATTTGTTAGTCGAGAAACAATCAGGCCGTATGCAGCTGCCCTGCCTGATTATTGCGCCCACCAGTTTGGTAAGCAACTGGCGAAGAGAAACCGAGAAATTTGCACCTGAGCTATCAGTGCTGATCATCCACGGTAAAGATCGTCACTACGATTTTCATCGCATACAGGAACACGATTTGGTGATCACCACCTACCCGCTGATTCGCCGCGACCGCGATGTGCTCAATAAAATTGAATTTCACATCATTGTGCTCGATGAAGCGCAATATATTAAAAACCCAAAATCACAAACCACGCAGACGGTTTATGAACTCAAAAGTAAAAACCGCCTGTGTTTATCAGGCACCCCGGTAGAGAATCATCTGGGTGAATTCTGGTCGATGTTTCACTTTTTAATGCCGGGTTATCTTGGCAATCTGGAACGCTTCAATCGCATCTATCGAAACCCGATTGAAAAACAGGAAGATGATATTCGCCGCGAACAACTCAGCAAACGCGTTGCGCCATTTTTATTGCGTCGCACCAAAGATGAAGTTGCCAGCGAACTGCCGAAGAAAACTGAAATTATCCGCACCGTTTCATTGCAGGGCCAGCAACGCGATCTCTACGAATCCATCCGTCTGGCAATGGATCAAAAAGTCCGTGCGGAAATCAACAAAAAAGGCCTCGCTCGCAGCCATATCATGATCCTCGATGCGCTGCTCAAACTGCGCCAGGCCTGTTGTGACCCACGGCTGGTATCACTGCCACAAGCAGAACAAGTGACACAAAGCGCGAAGATGGAGCTGCTCATGGAAATGGTGCCGGAAATGATCGAGGAAGGTCGTAAAATCCTCATCTTCTCGCAATTCACCAAAATGCTCGCACTGATAGAAGATGAACTGATCGAACGCGACATCACCTACAGCAAACTAACAGGCCAGACCAGAAAGCGCGAAGAAGCCATCGAAAAGTTCCAGGAAGGCAATGCCAGCGTTTTTCTCATCAGCCTTAAAGCTGGCGGCGTCGGCCTCAATCTTACCGCTGCCGATACCGTTATCCACTACGACCCCTGGTGGAACCCCGCTGCCGAAAACCAGGCCACCGACCGCGCGCATAGAATCGGCCAGGACAAAGCCGTGTTTGTCTACAAACTCATCACCGAAGACACCGTAGAAGACCGTATTCTTGCCATGCAAGAACGCAAACGCGCGCTGGCAGAATCCATCTACAGCGGCTCCGGCAGCAGCAAAGGATCAGCAATTTCATCCTCCGATCTGACAGAGTTATTTCAGCCGCTTGAATTGAGCTAATACACCGTCCATATTAAACTGACGGATAAGTGCGGTTAGGCGTGGTTTAATTTTATAGAGTAGGAGTGGCGCCCTCGCCACGAACAATGCTCAGACAAGTTGAACCTACAAACCTTTAGTCAATACAATACGCTGACAGAATTCGTTAATATATGTTGATGGACTAGTTGCGTTTTATCGGCCGCTTATCTCTAATCCAGCGGACAATACCATCGCGCACATTGTAGACCTGCGTGTACCCCATCTGCTCGACCAAATGACGAGCCAGCACACCGGTGCGATTACCCGTACGACAAATAAGTATGACCGGGTCATCCTTGCCCACAGCGGTGGTAAATTGCGGCATAAAATCAGGCATCACACGACCACCACCATCAACAAAAGTCAGTAACCGGCTATTCTCAACCACCCCTGTTTCGCGCCACTCTTCCGGGCGGCGAATGTCATAGATCGGTGTGCCGCCATCAAGCATGGTTTGCAGCTGGGCATTATCAAGGTTGTTGTAAGGCGGCTCGGCACATCCAGGCAGAGCAATCAAAAATAACACCAACCCCATTAATTTCAACATCATATTGCTATGCTTGTTGCCTGGCACTTTGAATCCAATCATTTTATTCATACTCAGTGTTCTTAGATAAAAAAAAGCAGAGTTTACGCTGTGGCAAGATTCGATCCCAGTAAATATCCAAAAATATATCCATTCTCAGCATGAAAAGGTATCGAATTGAAGTGACGCTGGTACTCACTGCTTTTGAGGATTACAAAAAGTATTTTAGTCGTTTTTTTCAAGCGTTTTAAGTCTTAATGCGTATACTGATTAGTCTAGCCCGTAAATAGCAGTAGTGGCCTAGTGACTTTTAGGAAAAAGAGGATAATAAAATGGATCCACTGTGGTTGTTAGTAGCTCTGGTGCTGGGGTTAATCGCTCAACTCATGCGCTTGCCGCCATTGGTGGGGTTTTTGTGTGCCGGTTTTGCGCTTCATGCTCTAGGAATCGAAGGGGGACCAGCATTACAGAAATTTGCTGATCTGGGCGTTACTTTGCTGCTGTTTACCATCGGCCTCAAACTGCGTTTGCGTAGTTTGCTTGCACCGGAGGTCTGGGGAACAGCTAGCGCACACATGATACTTCTGCTGCTATTGACGGGTGGTCTGTTGATGTTACCGGGCTTAGCTGGCATTGCCTGGTTAGGTGTATTGGATTGGCAGGCAGCGGCGGTTGTTGCGTTTGCGCTGAGTTTCAGCAGCACGGTATTCGCCGTCAAAATATTGGAAGATCGTGGAGAAATGAAGACGCGCCATGGACAGGTGGCGATTGGAATTCTGATTGTTCAAGATATTATTGCTGTTGTATTTCTTACCTTTGCAACCGATAAATCGCCAACCCTATGGGCGCTAGCGCTGCTGGGGTTACCGTTAATTCGACCACTCATGAACCATTTCATGGAACGCAGCGGTCATGGTGAAGTGCTGGTGTTATTTGGCCTGTTTATTGCCATTGGTGGTGGTGAGTTATTCAATTTAGTGGGGATGAAAGCTGATCTGGGTGCGCTGATTTTTGGCGTGCTGCTCAGCGGTCAACGTAAATCCGGCGAACTGTCTCGAGCCTTGCTGAGTTTTAAAGACCTTTTTCTGATCGGATTTTTTCTTTCTATCGGCATTGGCGCGCTGCCGAGTCTCTCTGATGTTTTGATTGCCGCAGCATTGGTGGTGCTGGTACTACCGTTGAAGATTGTCGCATTCTTCTGGCTGCTCACTCGCCTACGGTTACGCGTGCGTACGGCTTATCTCACTACGGCGGCGCTAGCAAACTACAGTGAATTTGGCTTGATTGTCGCTGCCGTAGGAGCAAGCGCAGGCTGGATCGATCAGCAGTGGTTGTTAATTATCGCCATGGCGCTGGCTTTCAGTTTCGTCATTGGCTCGATTGTTAATGCTCGTGCCCATAGCCTGTACGTCGCTACCGAGGGTTACCTGCACCGCTTCGATTCAGGGCGTCGATGGTCTGGAGATCAGGCACCTGATATTGGTAACGCTGAAATTCTGGTGCTTGGTATGGGGCGAGTGGGCAGCGGAGCCTACCTCTCAATGCATGAGGCTGTTGGTGACACAGTTTGCGGTGTGGATGCCGATGCAGATAGTGTCAATCGGCATCAACAATCCGGGCATAATGTCATTCTGGGCGATGCAGAAGATGCGGATTTTTGGCACGATATTGATATGGGGCAATTACGTCTGGTGATGCTGGCAATGCCAACTATCAGCGACATGCTCCAGACTGTGGAGCTGTTGAACGCCTCCAACTATGACGGCCTCATTGCCGCAGTCACCAAATATGAGGATGACCGATCTGCACTAGAGGCAGCCGGGGTAGATGCTACCTTTAATTTCTATGCCGAAGCGGGTGCTGGTTTTGCTGAACATGTACGCCAAGAGCTGGAACAGAGCGGTCGTTGTCTGAGAGCTGATACATAAACAGACCAAGAGTAATCAGTACGGGTTCCGTCCTGAATATTCATGAGAAATTCGACAATTCGATCAGTTTCTTCAAACCCACTAGCTTTGTAAACTTCTAATCTGAGCAAAGTGTTCTATTGCTGCTTGATATCACAGGATTAATTTAGATAGAGGAGCATGTCTTCAAAAGACGCACCCTCCAATAAATTTTCACTTCGCGCAAATTATAACAATTAAAATTGACATATAGGTATATATTGTTATATTG
>CAZNYF010000101.1:0-9129 GCA_964577195.1 uncultured Thiotrichales bacterium
CGTATGTACTTTTCACAAGCAGAAAATGGCTCGGCAATTTCCTTAACATTGGCAGTGCGCGCGCTGCCGTTCAACGTGTGCACAGCAATCGTTAACGCCTCACCAGGTCGCCAAGTTTTGCTACTCTTTACCAAAGCTAAAGATTCTCTCAACACCTTAATATTACGACGTGCATCGGCGAGGAATATCTCCATCAATTCGGGGTCAATTTCTTGAGAAAGCTCCATTGCACTAAAATTCATATCGCCCGCTGAAATAGCTGACAATGTAGGCAAGGGTTCAATACGATCAAATTCTGCGGCATCAAATTCTTCAATAGAGTTTGCGCCAAACGACTCCTTGACGTCCTCGGGCTGAAGATCTTTTGACGCACCCAAGTTACCCGCCGCGACCTTCTGCGCCCAGACAATATGCTGACACACTGCCTCGTTAGGGCGCTGTTTTAGCTCTAGCTGCTTTTTGAGCTGAGGCAACAGATGGATGCCTTTTTCCAGACACTCCACCACCTCTGGTTCATGCCGTAACCCACCCTCAATAACTTTATTGAAAATTGACTCATGAACCCAGGCAAATTCACCGATAATCTGCGCACCGATCAATCGACCGCTGCCCTTAATGGTGTGGAAAGAACGACGCGACTGGATCAGCGGTGACTCTGTGGTTGAGTCTGCTTTCCACTTAGGAAATTGCTGTTTCAACCGATCTATTTCTTCACCTAGCTCTTCTAGAAAAATCTCGTAAATTTCATCGTCAGTGTCTTCGCTCAACACCATTAAGCCATTAAAAATCTTTGCGCCACTATCTTTCGATGGTTGCACGGCATCGCTACCAAAAAGAGAGGCTGCCCGGGTTAAATCCTGTATCTCAGAGGGTGTTTGATCCTGCAATGAGTCGATCAGTGATTCATCAAACAAAAAGTCTGTTTCCAACCCTTCGTTACTCTGTAGCGTTGCCGCAAGCTCATGCAAATCAAGCGCTTCTGACTCCGAGCTATCTTCGTCAAAGATGTTTATTGAGTCGATATTGAGGGTGCCTACATCATCAATATCGAGCGCCTGCATTTCGACTAGGCTGTCACTCGAAATACCAGGGTTTTTCTGACCGAAGAAAGAATCCAGTTCATCAGCCTCAACCTCGGATGAATCACCGGAAACGTCTGCTGGTGGATTAAAATCAGGTAAATCACCAACGTCTGGTATTTCCATAGTTGGGCCATCAATCTGGCTTTGGATCTCTGCTCCAATCTCATCAGGTTCAGCTGCATCTACCTTCAATTTAGAGAGATCAGGAAGCGCAGTGTCTTTTTCAGTTTCAGCGGAGAACGGCAGTGGGTCATCCAGCTGAGGAATATCGGCACCACTTTCAGCACCTGTGAATGTGCTTCCAGCCTCGGGGGGCATAGCAATAAATGCTGTGTGTTCTCCCGTTTCTGCCGGCTGGGCCTGAACCGCACGTAATATATTCAGGGATGAGCGCCCAGTCTCGATAAAACTATCCTGTTTGATTTTACTGGCTTCCAGCACTTCCAAATAGACTTCTACTGCGGCGATTGATTCGGCGAGATAATCTAGCTGATTCTCATCCAGATTAGATTTTTCTTCAGTTTTGGTTGCGATATAGTCTTGAATATCAGCCACGAGTACGCCAGCATCACTGAGATTCAGCAAGTGCATCGCACCAGCGACCTGAGAGAAATGTGGCAGTGTTTCGCGCAAATCAACAATTGGGCATAAATCGCTGGCATACCGTTGGATTACGGCCTTGCAACAATCAATATCTGTAAGTACTTCTTTGATTACAACGCTGCGGACTTCATCAAATTGCTCATCTGAAGGCTGGAAGCGCTTATTTTCAACGCTACCGGCTCGGCGGACACTTTGATCGTTAATACCAAACTGAGTAATTGATTGCTCAAATTCGATCAAACTTTGCGCAATATCTTCCAGCGCTTGTTTTGGAGGCGCACGCTTCTCTGATAACGCGGTATTTAATGTCTTTTTAATAGACAAAACTTCGACAACTTGCTCCGACAAATTGAGTGCATCAAAAGTTTCACCCAGACGCGACAGCAGGGGAACAAGCACTTGCAAATCATCCAATGAGTTGTTTTCAGATCGATGGTAGTGATCAAGATGCTCCTTGATTTCCTCCAGATCTTCAGCCAGTGACATCGCCACTGAACGGTTCAGAGCTTTATTGTGTCCACTTAAGCTCGTCTGGAATCCTTCAAGGATCTCGGCTGAAGGAATATCATCATCCAGAAAGTAAGCATTGCGAACTTCATCAACAATTTCATTGCCCGGTTTTGAAATAGCGATGTAGTAGAGCAGATTTTTTACTAAATCCAGAGAAATAGTGGCCGAAAAAGTGTCTTCACCAACACTGAATAAACGCTTGATTTCACGATCAACGCGACCGAGTAATGTTTTGATCGCATCGCTTGGTTTAAGACAGTTAGACTGCAAAGCCTCGGTTAAAGCTTCTGCCGACCACCATAATCGCCGACTAGCGCGGTGTTTTGATGCAACTCGCAAGCGACGGCAAACCAGTGCCATTTTCGCCAGGCTTTCTTCAACATTACTGTTCCGATACCAGCCCAGCAGACCCAACTCAAACACTAAACGCGTCAATTCAGCGATACTTTGTAGATCTTCACCGGAGTGCAACTGGTTGTCTAGCAGTTGCTCATCATGATCCAGCCCGGAAATCCCGCCGAGCTGATCAGAAACGAATTCGACTTTGCGAACAGCACGCAGGTCGTTCAAAACAGACACCAGCACCAGCGGCGTATCTTCCTGTCCGGTTTGCACAAAATCGAGATAATCTGGTAGCTGGATCAATGCACGAATCAACTGTTTACAGGCTTCTTCCGTATTGGTCACAGTCTTGTCAGCGAGCGCTTTGACAACTTCAAGTGATTCTTCTGCAAGCATAGCTGCGCCTTCCAGCTCAGCAACACCCAGGGTTCCTTCTACATCTCGCAGCAAGGATAAGGCTCGATCTAGATGGTGTGTTTTATCTGGCGATTCCGCGTAACTATTAATTTCCGTTCTTGCCAAGTCCAGAGAGTGATCGATCTCGTGCTTGACCCAGGCCAGGGAATTAAATTCAACTGAAGTTTTCTTTTTCATAGGCTATGTAGTCGATTTGATGACGCAAACCGAATTGCTTCCGTGCAAAAATATGTTTGTGAATTATCTATTGTGAGCTTTAAAAAAACTAGGAGACGAGGAAATCTTCGAACTCATCATCCATCAAAACGGGTTCTATCTTAACGGCTTCCACAATAGGCTCTGACTGTCCCGGCAATCTAAATCCTTCTGCCGCTCTGCGTAGTTCGCCGGCCTGCTCTGCCAACTGTCCGATAGCGCCCGCTGTGGAACGTGTTGATTCTACCGTATACCGGGTAATTTGCTGGATTGAAGTCATTGCTTCACCCACCACGCTAGAAACAATGGCTTGTTCACTGGCTTCTTCCGAGATGCCCTTGATTAAGTCTGCCAGCTGGGTTGAAACCTTTTCGATCTCCTCCAGCGCCTGACCTGCTTCTTCTGATTGGCGGGTACCACTAACAACTTCTGTGGTACTTTTTTCCATTGACTGAATCGCTTCGTTGGTATCGGTTTGAATGGTCTTAACCAGCGTCTCAATTTGTTTACTCGCATGAGATGCGCGCTCGGCAAGTCTCTGAACTTCATCCGCAACCACGGCAAAACCGCGTCCGCCTTCTCCTGCCGAGGATGCCTGAATCGCGGCATTAAGCGCCAGGATATTGGTTTGATCTGCAATATCAGTAATCAATCCAACGATATCGCCAATCTCCTGAGAACTTTCACCCAGGCGCTTGATCCGTTTGGACGTATCCTGAATATTGTTACGTATCGAATCCATACCTTGAATCGTCTTTTGTACGGTGGCCACACCTTTTCGGGCAATGCTCACCGACTGTTCTGCAACTCGCGTGGAAACTTCCGCGCTGCGGGAAACTTTTGAGATGGAATGGGTCAAATCTCCAACAGAATCAGAAGCTGAGACAATCTTTCTCGCTTGCTGTTCACTTGACTCAGATAATTGTAAGGCTGTATCTCTGGTTTTCCGCGACGTTTTGGCTACATTTGAAGCCGCCTGATTGATTGTTACCACCAATGTTCGTAGCGCCTCAACCGCATAGTTAACGGAATCTGCAATCGCTCCGGTGATATTTTCAGTCACCGTCGCTTTCACCGTTAAATCACCATCAGCCAGTGTCGACATTTCATCCAGCAACGTCAATATCGCTTGCTGGTTTTCATCGTTAGTCTGCTTGGTGTCAGCCAGCTGCTGACGGGTATTTTTATAGACGCCAGCAAGCAGCAGTAAAAATGACAGCAAGGTGAGCACACCAAACAAGAAACCCAGTGAAGTCCACAGTTGATTGTTTTGATTTCTTTCCTTGAGCGCCAACTCGACTCGGCTGACACTCTCATATAACTCCCGACCTTTTCCTTCCAGACTGGCAGCAATATTTTTCACTTCATAAAGCACGGGAGCCACATCAACCATGGCGCTGGCGTTATCAGCCACCTCACCAAAGTTGGAAACTAAACGCGTCAATATATCTCGAATCGTGGAGCTTGAGACTAACGACACACCAGGAACCCCGCCATGCAGCATACCGTCAATAACACGACTAAATGCTTGTGTATCTGCCTGCAATTGATCAGCAACTTCCAGCGCAACTTTTTGGCCACTCTGTAAACTCGCAAAGCTATTACTGATCCGCTGCGCTATGGCTACCTGCATAGTTGACTGGTAAATTTGCTCACCACCGCTTGGCCGATTTTTACGAATGGCGTCAGCAATCTGCTGAGCATCACTGAGTAACTGAGGCAGTTGTAACTGGGCTGTCTTGGCAGCTTTGCTGGCCGCTACAACCGCCACACGACTGTCCAGGACAGATTCTATATCACCCTCAAAAGCCGCCCATCGAGTGGTCACTTTGTCCAACTCAGGCTTTAATTCCGCTGGAAAAGCAGGAAATCCCGCTTCTGCATCACCATCAGTGAGCAGAGTCAGGTGATCATCAAATTTAGTCTTATGCTGCTTAAGTAACAGAAATGATTGTTCAAATCCCTGCGATGCAGACAATGCCTGAGTGGTCATCTGCTGTGATAGCAAACGCAAATCAGAACCATGATTGGTAGCTTCACGACCAATTCGATCCAAATGACTGCCATACCAGAACGCCAATCCAGTCAAAATAATAAAGACCAGGAATGAAATTCCCCAAGTAACAATTGAACGACTAAAACCGCCGCCAACCATGTTGGTGATTTCACTTGATTTCATGAGCTAATCCTTATTGATAGGTTCGCGTTGGTACGAAGGGTGCAGCCTGTTAGTGCTATATCTCTCGCACTCAAGAATGCTCGATTTAGAGTGCGTAGATTTTTGTTAAGGGCAAGGCGAAAAAACGCAGTAATAGTGGGACTATTGCGAGGTTTTGCAACGCAGCCATTGGCGAAAATATGCGTGCTATAAACGGGCATTCTTGAGTGCGATAGGTATAGTTTAAAGTGCTGCATTACGAAACTCCTGAGAACTCAATAATGTCTGTAGGTTAAAAACCGCATAATGATCGGTATGGCGTTTCAATGCGGCGGTAATATACGGCTTCATGGCAATGTTAAATGCCGGCGTTTCACGCACCTCGTCACCCAGCTTGAAATGTCTCATGCCATACACCTCATTCACCAGTAAACCAATTTTGTGACCCGCTTCAGAAACGACCAGCATACGTCTGGCGCTCTGTGTTTTGGAAACATTGGTTCCTAGCAAAAACCCTTGTAAATCGACCACAGTTACCAACGACCCGTGTAAATTTGCTAATCCTCTAACCCACGATTGAGTTCCCGGAATACGCGTAAATTCTGGCGGCGGTACAATCTCTGTGAGTATCGACATCGGCGCTAACACCTGATCACTACCAATTCGACACAACAATCCTGTCCATTCTTCCGCTACAGATTCTGCGCCAGACTGTTTATCGGCGCTCGCTCTTCGTTCCTGGGCTTGTAACAGCTCGAACGGAGATTCGCTATGTGCTTTCCCTGTCATGAATTCCCTTTTACAAATTTACTGATGCAACCTAACAATTGTGATTCTTTTGCAGGTTTTACAATGTAGGCACGCGCTCCTTGCTGCTGTGCCCATTTAATATCGGCGCGACCATCTTTGGTCGTCACCATAACAACGGGTATATCTTTGGTCTCATCGGTTTTATGCAGTTCACGCGTTGCTTGAAACCCGTTAAGACCGGGCATCACCACATCCATAAGCACCAAATCTGGCACTAACTGCCGAGCCAGATCCACACCTTCACGACCATCACTTGCGATGGTTACCTGATGCCCGTTCTCTTCCAGCACGCGTTTAAAAACGAACTGATCAGTTGCGGAATCATCAACTACGAGGATATGCGCCATTCAAGCTTCTCCAAAGGGGGTTGTAGTCAAATTACAGAAAATGTGAAGCCACAAGTATCGGTTCCGTTGCGCCAAAGAACCGGTCAATTGAGTACCAACATTTTTCATTTCAGGTAGTTATCTCGATGTAATAGCTCGAAAACTTCTTTTTTACCGCGCCTTTGGATATCTAGTGCACGTGCTGTTCTATCGCTCCCAGCAGGTCATCACGGGTAAATGGTTTGGTCAAATACTGCTCAGACCCCACAACGCGCCCCTTGGCTTTGTCGAAAATCCCGTCTTTACTCGACAGCATTACCACAGGTGTGTGCTTGTATTTTTGGTTGTGCTTGATCAATGTACAGGTTTGATAACCATCCAATCTGGGCATAAGAATATCGATAAAGATAAGATCAGGCTCAAACTCGGCAATTTTTGACAATGCTTCGTAACCGTCTATTGCGGTTGAGACTGTATAACCTTGTTTGGTCAGTAACGCCTCCGCAGTCTTGCGAATGGTTTTACTATCGTCGATCACCATGACCTTGACACTTTTGGCCAAGTCATTCAGATCTTCCAATTCGGGCATGTATTTCTCCTTGAATACTGGTACTGATTAGCTCAATCTAACGTAGCACTAAGCTGACGTTCAACATTGAATAGTCAATTCTTCTATACAGTTATCGTTTTGTTCTATTGAAAATCGACAACTGTCACATTTAATCGGCTCAGGTTACATGAATATACAAATCGGGGTTGTGATGGATCCCATAGAACACATCAAACCACACAAGGACAGCACACTGGCAATGTTGCTGGCTGCGCAGCGGCGTGGTTGGACAACCATCTACATCCCTCCTTCCGGACTGACCTTAAAAGAAGGTCAGGTTTTTGCGCATTGCTCTGAGGTCGAAGTCAAAGATGATCCTCAGAACTGGTTTACGTTAGCTGAGCCAAAAGAGAGGCTGCTTGCTGACTTAGACATCGTCTTGATGCGTAAAGATCCCCCCTTTGATATGGAGTACATTTACGCAACCTATTTGCTGGAACTGGCTGAA
The DNA here is from genome assembly GCA_964577195.1 of uncultured Thiotrichales bacterium. Lineage (GTDB taxonomy): Bacteria > Pseudomonadota > Gammaproteobacteria > UWMA-0217 > UWMA-0217 > HyVt-560. Next base: position 7,502 of record CAZNYF010000101.1, read on the forward strand.
GCGCAGGGTGTTTACGTTGCCAACAAACCCGCCAGTCTCAGAGATGCCAATGAGAAAGCTTTTGCCATGTGGTTTCCTGATTGCGTACCGGAAACACTGATATCCCGATCTGCGGATGAATTCAAAACGTTTCTACAAAAACATCAGACAATTATAGTCAAACCACTCGATGGCATGGGCGGCGCGTCCATTTTCCGCATTACCGAGGGAGAACCCAATACCAATGTCATTATAGAGACATTGCTCAACCACGGTCAGACCACAGCAATGGCACAACGCTTTCTACCTGAATATAAACAAGGCGATAAACGCATTTTAATGATTGACGGAGAACCTATCGACTACGCCTTGGCAAGACTTCCCGCAGATGGAGAAGGCCGAGCCAATTTAGCCGCTGGGGGCACTTACAAAGGTGTTGAGCTAACTGACCGTGATCGAGAAATTTGCCAGCAAGTGGGGCCAGAGCTGAAAAAACGTGGGCTGGTATTTGTCGGCCTGGATGTGATCGGTGATTACATGACGGAAGTCAATGTCACCAGCCCCACCTGTATTCGCGAGCTGGATACAATTTATCACCTCGATATAGCGGGAGACTTAATGGATGTGCTGGCAACCAAAATTTAACCGAAACCTAACGCTACTGCTTTTACTGGCATTCGCAATAACGGCCTGTTCACGCCAACAACAACTCCACCAACACCAATATCTCACCTTTGGCACCATTGTCACGGTGACCATAGCCGGATCCTCTGACGAGCTGACCCAGCAAGCATTCAAAATTCTAGAAGAAGACTTTACGCTACTGCATGAAAACTGGCACGCATGGAAACCAGGATCACTAGGGCGAGTCAACTCGCTGCTGCCCTATGGCAAGCCCTTCGCAACTGGCCCGGAGATGATCTCAATGATCACTAAAGCCCAAAAGATATCGCGTGACAGTGAGTACCTATTCAACCCTGCGCTCGGTAAATTAATAGCATTATGGGGCTTTCATCAAGATCAACCTGAGAAACAGGCGGAGACAACAACCGCCCGAATCCAAGCGTTACTAAAAGCCAATCCCACACTGGATGACATTCAAATTAACGGTATCGTTCTGCAATGCTCAAACCCTGCGGTACAACTGGATTTTGGTGGGTTTGCAAAAGGCTACGCGCTCAATCTGGCAGCCGAACGATTACTCGAACTAGGCCTTGAAAATTTTATAATCAACGCAGGGGGAGACTTAGTTGCCTATGGCAAACACCCTCAACGCCCGTGGAAAATTGGTGTGCGCGACCCTCGCAAAGATAGCGTGTTGGCAACCATAGAAACGCGCAATGGTGAAGGTATCTTTAGCTCAGGCGATTATGAACGATACTACCTGGAAGCCAATAAGCGCCGTCACCATATTATTGACCCAAGAAACGGCATGCCCTCAGAAGGTGCTCGCGCTGTTACTGTCATTCATCAGGATGCAGCACTGGCGGACGCGGCAGCAACCGCATTGATGATCGCAAGCGATGCTGAATGGCGACGAATCGCAAAAAAACTAGGCATCACGCAAGTGCTAAGAGTGAATGATTCAGGTGAGATTGTCACCACCAGAGAAATGGCAGCCAGAATCAGCATTGAATCAACTCACTCAG
>CAZNYF010000101.1:9229-10506 GCA_964577195.1 uncultured Thiotrichales bacterium
ATTGTCACCACCAGAGAAATGGCAGCCAGAATCAGCATTGAATCAACTCACTCAGAAAACTAAATGCACCCACATCAGCTAAGGTTCGTCAGATTTTCCCGACAATCCGCTATAAAACTGATACCGACGCACTGTAGAGAATCCCGATAAAGGGTATACTTTGCACCGAACTTTAAAAGACCTCCAGCACACTCTATGGTTACAACTTTGCCCAACCCAAATGTCAGCGCTTCGGATCGGCTCGGGTTAACAATTTTTCTGGCAACTGTTTTTCACGGCGTGATCATTCTTGGCATCTCGTTTAGCCAGAACTTTGTCAACAACGATATCCAATCACGACCTCTGGATGTTGTACTGGTGCAAACCTGGAGCGACGAAGCACCAGAAGACGCAGAGCGCATCGCTCAACATAACCAACAAAAAAGTGGCAGTCAGGAAGAAGAAGATACTCCAAGCCAGCAGCTTTCCAGCCAAGTTCCGATGCAAAACCCGGGGATTGCGCCGCGGCCTCAACAGCGCACCAGGCAGCAGGTCGAGTTAACTCAATCGCAACAATTTCTGCGTACCCAAGAGTCTGATTTTAAAATCAAGACCGAAAACAAAACCCAGCAGGAAAAGAAAACTACTACGCCGCAACAACGTGAAGTACAAAAACGTGAAATGGAAATTGCCCGTTTGGCGGCAGAGATTGAACAAGGTCAAAAACGTTACGCGCAGCGGCCGAAGATTCATTTCATAGATGCACTCAGCGCCAAAAGCGCAATCGAAGCACAGTACATTGATGGCTGGGTAAGCAAAGTTGAAAGCATCGGTAACCTCAATTACCCGTCGCAAGCCAAACGCGAGCGTATCAGTGGCAAGCTGATCCTTAATGTATTAGTGGATCACAACGGCAGTGTTATCAAAGTTCAGGTAGCAATCTCCTCAGGCAGTCAGGTTCTCGACCAGGCCGCCGTGCAAATTGTAAAAATATCCTCACCTTTCCCGCCTTTCCCCGGTGAGATGAGAAACAAATACGACCAACTCATGATTACTCGAACCTGGAAGTTCAACACCCAGGGCGTATGATTATCAATAGTACCTTTTTTAAGGTCTAAGGAAAGCATCGATGCCTTAACTAAAGAGTTTCTCCAGAAGCATTAGTCGCAAATACCAGCAATAACCAGCCATTTTGTAAATACGATTGGAATTGGTCGAGTTCAGTCCCATATCAAAACAAAGGTGGTGTTTATGCTTTGCTCGATGAGCTCACTGTGAACACACAGAGCATTGCCAGC
>CAZNYF010000102.1:0-10374 GCA_964577195.1 uncultured Thiotrichales bacterium
CACTTCGGGATCATTAAAACTGTTTTTTATACCGAATAACTCGTCATTCCAGGCAGGGAAAAAGCCCTGTTTACGAAGAACATCCAAAATCTCGGCAACCGCTTTTGAACGTCTTGGTACTGTATTGAGTCTACTGGAGAGCAACAATTCAGTTTGAGTCCAGGTAAAAACCTCTGGAAATTGATTCAATACCTGTGCAAATTCTTGCGTGACAAACCCATACCCCACGCCATCAATTAAAAAAGGAAAACGCGCTGTAAGCGTATAGTGATTACAGCGATTAATATGATCTAGATAGCTCAATTTAAAGTGCGTCCTGTACAGCCGGGTTCCAAGCGAACCTCATTTTAACCTAGAAAAATCACTTGGGCGCGGCAAAGACGCGTAAGCTCACTGCTCTTTTGCATCCTGCAATCACTGCATTTGTGCATCCTTGCACGTCAAGGGCTTGCGTGGACTGACGTGATCCAAGTGATTTTTCTAGGTTTAAGTAGGTATACTCATAGTCTTCAATAAAAAACTACTAAGCCTCAGGAGAACCACTTGATAAACAAAATCTTACTCGCGATTGTTATTTTATTTTTGTTCGCATTACTAGGCTGGTGCAGCCCCCAGTGCAGCAATCAAAAACCCAACATCAATGCCCCTGCAAATGACCCGCTGCCCACAGCTAATAATGACGCAGAAGAATTGATGGAAAAAACCGAGAATAGTGTCATCGGTAGCGGGACTGAAACTAATCAGGCCAAACTTCCTGAATTGACTATTCCCACAACAGCAGATGCAGTTGCCTCTATCACGCTGGAATCAGACAATACACCTGTAGCTGATCAGCCTGTACCTGCTCTCACGGCTGCAACCAATGCCGTTATTTCTAAACCCGAGGCAATGGGAATTGCAACGGATGGTGGCATCAGTAAAGCAGAACAAACCGGTGAGACATCTTTGATCAATGATGGTCAAACCAAAATCATTCTCGAAGGCGTAAATTTTAATAATAACTCAGATGAATTAACCAATGAGTCAATTGTCGCACTGGAAAAAGTAATTGCCAGCTTAAAGCAAAAACAGGACATTAAAATAGAAATTGCTGGATATACTGATAACACTGGGAGTGCCACTCAAAATATTACCCTCTCCCAACGACGTGCCGAATCTGTTGTTACCTATATTAAAAATAGTGGCATTGATGCCACGCGACTTTCTGCTAAAGGCTATGGCGCTGTATCCTTTGTTGCTGACAATAAAACCGCTGCTGGACGCTTAAAGAATCGCCGCGTCGAACTACACATTAAGTAATGCAATCAAATTTAAAAAAGGTTTCAAAACATGACAGCTAAATTCTTCTTAATAGCAGGTTCAATCAATGCTGCATTAGCAGTGTTACTCGGAGCATTTGCTGCGCATGGTCTAAAAAACAGGCTCAGCGATTATTCGATCAATGTCTTCAATACCGCCACGGAGTATCATTTTTATCATGCCTTGGGGTTATTGATTGTCGGCATCATCATGCATCTGGGGATCACCGCTAAATCTGTGGGAATATCAGGTTTGTTAATGCTGGTTGGAATCATCCTGTTCTCCGGCAGTTTATATTTACTCGCCATTACGGGAACCAAGTGGCTCGGAGCCATCACTCCACTGGGAGGGATTGCCTTCATCAGTGGCTGGGTTTTCCTTGCTATTGCATTCAGCAAAATTTAAGGCTTCGCTTTTAAAAAACCCTGACTTCTTTATAACCGCGTCGTGCATTAGAGCAACCAGCTCGTGGAGAATTAATAGGGACTCCTTAAACCTACAAAATCAGTTGGATCGGGAAATCCCCCAACTGATTGCTCTTGGTTAAAACCCCAATTTTAGTCGGTTGTTAGCTGGTTCCGGTATCACTATACTTGCAGCCCCTTTTTTAAAAGAGAGACCAATCGCATGGCAATCACCCCATTTATCCCCACTGCTCGTACTTTAATGGGACCTGGCCCATCCGATGTTAATCCGCGCATTCTCAACGCAATTTCCAGACCGACAATTGGACATCTCGATCCTCAATTTGTCGGTATGATGGATGAGGTGAAAGAGCTGCTGCAATACGCGTTTCAGACAAAAAATGAACTGACTTTACCCGTCTCTGCGCCAGGTTCTGCCGGCATGGAAACCTGTTTTGCCAATCTGATAGAGCCGGGCGATAAAGTCATCGTCTGTCGCAACGGCGTATTTGGTATGCGCATGATCGAGAATGTTGAACGCTGTGGTGGCGAAGCCGTGGTTGTCGACGATGCCTGGGGCACCGCTGTCGATCCCGCAAAACTGGAAGACGCACTTAAAGCAAACCCTGATGCAAAAATTGTTGCCTTTGTACATGCTGAAACTTCTACTGGTGTTCTCTCCGATGCAAAAACACTGGTTGCACTGGCGCATGAGCATGATTGTTTAACCATCGTCGATGCCGTTACCTCTCTGGGTGGCTCCGAGTTGCTGGTTGATGATTGGGAAATTGATGCTATTTACTCTGGCACGCAAAAATGTCTCTCCTGTGTTCCAGGTCTCTCACCGGTCAGTTTTAGCCAAAAATCCATCGATGTTATCCAGTCACGCAAGACTAAAGTACAAAGCTGGTTTCTAGATCTCAACTTGGTTATGGGCTATTGGGGTAGCGGCACTAAGCGAGCTTATCACCACACCGCCCCCATCAACTCTCTGTATGCACTACACGAATCGCTGGTTATTTTGCAGGATGAAGGACTCGAAAATTCCTGGGATCGACATAATCAAAACCATCTCGCACTGCGTGCGGGCCTGGAAACCATGGGCATATCATTTATTGTCGATGAAAAATCCCGCTTACCACAGTTAAACGCAGTGACGATTCCAGACGGCGTTGACGATGCAAACGTTCGCAGTCGCCTTCTCAACGAGTTTGATCTTGAAATTGGTGCTGGATTGGGTGACCTGGCAGGTAAGATCTGGCGTATTGGTCTGATGGGGTATGCCAGCAACCGCAAGAATGTCATGACTTGTTTGGGTGCGCTCGAAGCCGTTGGTTTAAAAGCTGAAGGTTCAGCAGTTGCCGCTGCGCAGGCTATCTATAATGCTTAAGGCATCTCTTGTAATTGAAATGTGATTTAAGGAATGCAGTAAATAGTGCAAGAAGTAATAACGAATACGCCCCTTAAATGGGGCGTATTCGTTTTAAATGAGTCTCTAAGAAGAGACACTTTCAAAAATTCTCTCAACCTCCACTAAAATAAATCTTAGTGGAGTCAACGCGACAATACTTCCAAGCATCACGCCTAAAGTATTCGCTGCAATATCAAGCCACTCAGAAATTCGAAAGTCAGTGAATGACTGAGCAATTTCTAGTGAACCTCCAAGCAAAAGTGCGAATACAACTATCTTCAACCATGCTTTGCGGCCATGGAAAATGAGTAAAAGCCACCCCGTCAGAGTCCCGTATGCAATCGCGTGATGAATTTTATCCATTGCCAAGAACTCACTACGGAGCGCCAATGGATAAAGCGAGCCAAATACAATCCCGCCAACAAGAATCCCACTCAAAATTAGCCAGAATTTTTGGTACTTCAGCGGGTAATCATTGCGGCTTAAAGAATTAGCACTGCCCTTCACGGCCATAGTTATCGCTTAAACGAACAATATCATCTTCACCAAGATAGCTGCCTGATTGCACTTCGATCAGTTCCAGCGGAATGGATCCCGGATTAACCAAACGATGTACCGCACCAAGCGGAATATAGGTCGATTGATTTTCAGTCAGAATAAACACTTCATCATCGCGGGTAATTTCAGCAGTACCCGACACAACAACCCAATGCTCGGCACGATGAAAGTGTTTTTGCAGCGACAAAACTTCGCCTGGGTTAACTGTAATTCGTTTCACCTGAAAACGCTCGCCGGAGTCGACTGAGTCATAATTGCCCCAGGGACGGAATACTTTACGATGCTCCATCGCTTCGTTTCTTGCTCTGCCATTGAGTGACTGCACGACTTTTTTCACATCCTGGACGCGATCCTTATGCGCAACCAGCACAGCGTCCGGGGTTTCCACTACCACGATATCTTCCAGACCAAGCGTTGCAACCAATCGGTGTTCTGCGTGAATCAGGCAATTTTGGCTGTCATGAGCCATCACATCACCTTTGATCGCATTGCCATCTTCGTCGTGTTCCTGAACTTCCCATAATGACGACCAGGCACCTACATCATTCCAGCCAGCATCCATTGGTACTACCACTGCATCCGAGGTCGCTTCCATCACCGCATAGTCAATGGAATCAGCGGGGCAATCGCTAAAAATCTTACAGTCGGGTCGGATAAAATCGTTATCCGAAGTAGCTTCCGACATAGCATCAACACAGCATTGATACATCTCGGGTTGTTGCTTTTTCAGCTCCTGCAAATAGATATCTGCACGGAACAGGAACATACCGCTGTTCCACAAATACTCACGTGATTTAACATAGCCTTCTGCGGTCTGCGCATCGGGCTTTTCAACAAATTTGTCGACAGGAAATGATTGATCCACTACATAGCCGCTGTCGGATTTGGCTCGAATATAGCCATAACCGGTTTCTGCCTTTTCCGGAACGATACCGAAGGTGACTAACTTGCCTGCGCTCGCATCTGCTACGCCAACGTTAACCGCATTTGCAAATGCCTCCGGATTTTTAACGAGATGATCAGATGGCATTACCATAATCATCGGGGTTTGCGAATCACTGTCAGTAATCGCCTGTAACGCGGCAAGCGCGACTGCCGGTGCAGTATTTCGACCCACTGGCTCAAGCAAGATTCTGGCATGCTCCTCACCTGATTGGCGCAGTTGTTCCGCAACCAAAAAACGATGATCTTCGTTGCACACGGTAATCAGTTTACCGTTGCATATCACGCGAGAACGAGACACAGTTTCCTGAAACAACGAACGGCTCCCTACCAGGTTAATGAACTGCTTGGGATAAGCGTTACGCGACAAAGGCCACAAGCGAGAACCCGACCCACCAGAAAGAATTACGGGGAAAATATCCATGTTTTAGTATTCAGTTATTAGTCGTTATTAAGATGGTGTTAAATAAAAAATTGTCATTTCCAAAAAGGAAGCAAACTCAATAGCTTGATCACACTAGTATAAGTGATTGTTTCAACCCGTGAATCTTCAAAAATTGTTATAACCCGCTAATTATAAGCATAGTTGAAAAGATTACCTGTGATTGTTCTCTCAATTAAAGAACAGAAACTAATCGCAACAACTAAACCAGAGCGCATATCAGCATCGGCTATGATATTCGTACTCAAGGTTGAGACTTCGATCAAGCTTCCTCTACGGTAAAAGGATTAGAATTCTGCCAGGAAGTGACCCAAATACTGAAGATCTACTCTTATGTTGCTAAACACAGCGTCGGAATAGGCTGAAACGGTGCATAGGGAATGTTAATCTGATTCATAACACAAACTAGATTATTTATGAGCACATCAAACGTGGTTTCAATTAAACAAAATAAAGTTGCGCTAATCACCGGTATTACTGGACAGGATGGCGCCTATTTAGCCGAATTTCTGTTAAAGAAAGGATATGAAGTACACGGCCTGAAACGTCGTTCATCCTCCTTTAACACAGATCGGATTGATCATATCTATCAAGACCCACACACGCAGAATAAAAGCTTTTTCCTGCATTATGGCGATCTGACCGATTCGACCAACCTGATCCGGGTTATTCAGGAAATCCAGCCGGATGAGATTTATAACCTGGCAGCACAAAGCCACGTAGCCGTTTCCTTTGAATCTCCTGAGTACACCGCAAATTCTGATGCACTAGGAAGTTTAAGAGTCCTTGAGGCCATCCGTATTTTAGGACTGGAAAAGAAAACCCGCTTTTACCAGGCCTCTACTTCTGAGCTGTTTGGTAAGGTTCAGGAAATTCCGCAACGTGAAACAACACCATTTTACCCTCGCTCGCCCTACGCTGTTTCCAAAATGTACGCTTACTGGATCACCGTAAACTATCGCGAAGCCTATGGTATGTATGCCTGTAACGGTATTCTGTTTAACCACGAATCCCCGATTCGCGGCGAAACATTTGTTACCCGTAAAATCACTCGCGCCATGGCACGCATAAAACTCGGTCTGCAAGATCAACTGTTCCTTGGCAATATGAACGCCAAGCGCGACTGGGGTCATGCTCGCGACTATGTTGAAATGCAGTGGTTGATGCTTCAGCAAGACGAAGCTCAAGATTTCGTCATCGCAACGGGTGAGCAATATTCCGTACGTGATTTTGTTAATCGTGCCGCCGAGCATGTGGATATTACGATTGAATGGAAAGGCGAAGGCAAAGATGAGAAAGGCTACGATGCTGAAACTGGCAAATGTCTGGTCGAAGTCGATGCACGTTATTTCCGTCCAACCGAAGTAGAAACCTTACTCGGTGATCCCACAAAAGCCAAAGAAGAACTCGGCTGGACACCAACGACAACCTTTGCTGAGCTGGTTGCCGAAATGATGGATCATGACATGGAAATTGCACAACGCGATGCGCTCTGCGAGCGTGAAGGGTTCAAGACTTTCAAATATCACGAGTAAACTAACTAAGACGCGAAGCGACTTATCTCACCAAAAAGGCCGAATTTATTCGGCCTTTTTGCTTTACCGTGTAGTTACAACCTATCCGCTCGATCAATCATAATCAATGAGATAAATGGTTTTCTGAGCAACAACCCCTTACCCGAAGACTATTAAAAAATTCCCTGACTCGGAGGGAAAGCTGTACCACATTCCCGCAGATTCTAAATTCCTGCTGCAAACAAAAAGGCCTGACAGTTTCCTGTCAGGCCTTTGTTTTGTATGGTGCCGGCACCATGAGTCGAACACGGGACCTACTGATTACAAGTCAGTTGCTCTACCAACTGAGCTACGCCGGCAAGGTTTTCTACCCCCAATAACGGGAGCTGCGGAATCATACTTTAGCCGTAGAAAAATCGCAATCACGTGCAGCTACGTTTTAGTTGATCGACTCGACCTTTTGGGAAGTTTTCTTTGATAAAAGCAGGCCAGTCGAGGTCGTGGTCAATTTCATAGTCAAGCCAGTAGACACTTAAGTCTGTAAAACGTACTTCTACCTTGGCGTTAAAGCCTAATGATTTAAGCTTCGACACACGTCTCTGTGAGCCTTTTTTCAAGGTGAACAAACCCAGTGAAATAGCATTGTCATGTTGGCCATCAGCGACGACGAAATAATCAGAAAATCCATTGGCTGCCAGGCTTTCGGCTTTTTGCAGCGCCGCTTCACGCGTATCCTCTGAAGGAAGATAGACCCAATACCCTCGGGTTCTGCGTTCATTGGCTACCCGGCTGGAGGTTGTCGCCCCCACAGCTCTCAGGTCTGCACTGGCAGCATTAGCGGTCTTCTTGTCGGCAAATGGCCCAAGCGTAAAACAGCTTAGTGCTGCCGCCGAGAGTGGCGCATTTTGCGGTGTATCCACCAGCAGATCCGGTAAACCCGCTATTTCCATTTGCTCGGCAGGCTTCGCGTCAACAGAAGCGAGGGTCTTCTGAGTTTCGCTGGTTGATTCTGCAATTGGCAATGCAGCCGGTGCGGGCACCTTGATACGTGTAAATTGAGGCTTAGGCACAGCCACTCGGACGGTTCTAGGTGGCGCTTGTACGCGCGGCACAAACTTCTCTGGAACCATCGAGGAATTAACCGGGCGCTCATCTACCTCAACCAGCTGAATCAGCATCGGCAACCGGTCTTTTCCACGGGTTAACGGCTCTCGGGGTTGCTGGTTTTCCTTGGGCCACAGAAAAAACAAAATATTAACTGCGAGTAATGCAAATACGATATTTCTCATGCCTTTGTCCGGCTCACTTTATCCATTCCCTTGAATAATAAGAGAGAATCGACCTTGGTTGGAAGCGTTAATGTTTGATTCAGCGACACGGCATCACCACCAGTGAGCAAAACTGTGACGTTGCTACTAATTTCTTTCTGCATTTCTGTGGCGATATGACTAATTGCACCCATAAGCCCTGTCTGTGTACCGCCAGCCACACCCTCGGCTGTGGATCTGGCTAATACCATTCCTTTGGAGGAAACATCCTGTATTTGTGCGGCTCCACCAGACAGACTTTGTTGCAACAATTTAAGACCGGGAAAAATACAGCCACCCCTGTGAACACCAGCGGCATCCAGTAAATCCAGAGTAACCGCAGTACCAGCCGATATCACCAACAACGGGCTATTATAAGCGTCTTTGGCCGCCACCAGATTTAAATAACGATCAATACCGAATTGTGACCAGTCCGTATACGCGGGTGGAATCAATGGATAATTACCTAATGACAGCCATTCATGAGCCAGCTGCTGACTCGATAAATGCCCGCTGAGCTGCTGATCAAAACTTTTCCCTTTGACGCTAGCAATGATCAAATGTGCATCTTTACACTGCCCTTGAATAGATCGAACAACCTCTAATGCTGGCTCAGTCTCTGGATAAGATCGAAAGGTAACGCTACCTTTTTGCAAATCATCGCTACTGATCCATTTATAACGACTATTGCCAAGATCGAGGAAGATTCGTTTCATTCAGGGTTTTCCCTTGCTAATCGCAGACTCACATCGCCCGAGCAAAAAGCGCGTAAACCATCAGCAGTCTGCAATAAAAAATTGTAATGTTCATCAATACCGGCAGCCACTCCTAGTAACTCTTGCTCACCGTTTATCACCGATACCGAGCGACCCTTCAACACATCATAATCAGCCCAATGTTGCTGAATATAGGTATCAATCAACTGACCAGCAGCCAGCGTATCGTCAGCAAGAAAATCGAATAATGTGTCCAACATAGTGGCGACCAAAAGATTTCGATCCAGTCTATCCTGATTGCGACTTAAATACGTCCAGGGCTGATCAAGCGGCTTTGCAGATTGCATAGAAACATTCACACCAATGCCGATAATAATCTCTGTTTGGATTTCACCACGAGGAACGGATTCAACTAAAACCCCGGCCAGTTTGCGGTCATCCAGATAGATGTCATTGGGCCATTTTACAGCCAACCGCCCTTTTGCGTAGGGCTGCAATGCTTCAACCAATTTCATCCCCACCACGAGACTAAGCCCGCTAAGCTCGGCAACAGCTGAATTAAAATGCCAGCCGAGTGAAAGATAAATATTCGCCGCAGGTGGTGAAAACCAACTACGGCCACGTCGCCCCCTACCCGAACTCTGCATTTCAGCCAGACATACCTTTTGATGATGAAAATCATCACGCAACTGCTGATTGGTGGAGTCTACCTTGTAGGCGACAGACAGCTCAGAACTTGGATTAGTCGTCATTGCGCGGCAAATTTTAGAACGGCTCAGGGGTTCAGTAGAATCATGCCAACGAACAGATTTGTCCCACTGTAAATCCAGCCCATCGGACTGACATTCCGATAACATCGCCGACAATGATTGCTCATCTATACCCAGTTGCAATGCCAAATCACTTAAAAGATGTGGCTTCCCGTCGGAAAGATGCGTTAAGAGACTGTTAAATAGCGACATTTAACGGTATTTTATGCGCTGACTAATAAATTCATCGGCACAGAATAACAAGCATGCGGCTATTACTGATACTCCTGGCGCTCAATATCCTCTCGGTTTCTGCAACCGCTGGTGATCGGGTCTACCAATACGCAACAGTTGAAGGCGTACCGTTATTCACGGACAGGCATACCTCATTGGGCAACGCGCTAGTCTCCACAAAATTCTACGGCCGCCCTCCTCCGCCTGCCGTCACTGGAGGGTGCAAATTAAGTAGCAAAAAGGCCAAAAAACGCATTCAGCGATACGCGAAAACCATCACCCGGCTTTCAGCAACACACAACATCGACAAAGCACTAATCGAAGCCGTTATCACCGCAGAATCCTGCTACAACCCCAAGGCACTATCCAGTGTCGGTGCACAAGGCTTGATGCAACTCATGCCAAAAACCGCCAGTATGCTCGGCGTAAAAGACCCCTTCAATCCTGAACAAAACATGGCAGGTGGCGTAAAATACCTACGCATGATGCTAGACCAATTCGGTCAAGACAAACGACTCGCACTGGCGGCGTACAATGCAGGCCCGGGCGCTGTAAAGAAATACAACAACACCATACCGCCCTACAAAGAAACTCGGAACTATGTCAGTAAAATCATGAAATTGATTAACTAATAGACGCCGGCTTATTCCCCCAGTTTACATACAAAACAAACTACTATAGGCTTCGCCTCCTGATTTGGAGAAGTGTCCGAGTGGCTGAAGGAGCTCGCCTGGAAAGCGTGTATACGGCAACGTATCGAGGGTTCGAATCCCTCCTTCTCCGCCAAATTCAAAAAGC
>CAZNYF010000103.1:0-10289 GCA_964577195.1 uncultured Thiotrichales bacterium
GTTAAACCTAGAAAAATCAGTTGGATTAATGAAGCTCTCTTACGCCGCAATTTTTTTGGCACTCCTGATCAACACCAGTCATGTGATGGCTGGAGAGGGGCAGTTTTATTTTGGGGCTGGCGGTGGTCAGTCCACAATCAAGCCAGCTACACGGAGTGTCGATATTACAACCGGTTTTCGGATAGAAGATGATAGTGATGGCTTGATTAAACTATTTGCGGGTTATGATTTTACCGATTACTGGTCTATCGAAGGATTCTATGCGAATTATGGAACTGCCGAGCTATCGGGGCCTTCTGATTTTAATCAGGGCAGTGGTACAGCCGGATTAGGTAACAATTTTCTGGGAAATTCGGAAACTATTTTCGGCACTGTTGATTACACCATTTTAGGTGGTCATGCGCTGCTTCAGTTCCCTAATAACAATGCCGGTTTGTCCGCGCTGCTTAAAATTGGCGTGTCACAAGTTCTAGCTGATAGCAGCGCAAACTTGCCGTTTGCCCAGGCCGATGAGACTAAATTCACCACTGGGTTTGGATTTGAGTATTCGCTCAAAAATGGTGTTGCAGTGCGTGCCGAATACGAATATCAGGATGAAAATATACAGGGCGTTTCGATTAGCGCGTTAAAACGATTTGGCAAGCGCAAGGTTAAAACTGTTCCAGCTCCCAAGCAACCCGCTGTGGCGAAAACAAAACCACAGCAAAAGCCTAAAGTACCAACCAAAGCGAAGCCTCCTGTTGCAAAGCCAACTCAACCGGCAGCGCCGCCCAAGGTAGTCGCGCCACAACGGGGCCTTTCTCTAGCGCCATCGACAGATTCAGATGGTGATGGCGTGATTGATCAGCTTGATCGCTGTGTTGGTACACGACGTGGGACTCGGGTCACAGCCACCGGCTGTCCGGTGTTGGTAACGCAGCCCATCAATCAACCTGTCCAGCCAATTCAATCGATCGATACCTATACCTATGAGCCGGTACAATCTGGTGGCCGTACAAGAATCCTTGAGGGTGTGAGTTTTGGATCTGGTTCCGCGACTTTGACCTCAGAATCAAAGCTGATTCTGGATGGCATTACTGCCGATTTAATCCAGCGGCCAGGTGTTTCAATTGCCGTCGTCGGTCATACCGATAGTCTGGGTAATGCGGCTAAGAATAAGCATTTGTCAGAACGCCGCGCCGAAGCAGTTGCCAACTACATTGCCAGCAGAGGCTTTGATCCTCAGCGATTACGCTTTGGTGGCAAGGGTGAAGAAATGCCACTGATGCTTAACACCACTGCACAAGGGCGAGCGGTTAATCGACGTGTCGAGTTGATCGAAGAGTGAACACAAATATTAGATAAAAAAAGGGGCGCTAATGCGCCCCTTTTTAGTTCTTTCTTGTTGAGAAAGTGACTACTTATTCACAAACTCGGGATAGGCTTCCATACCGCATTCTCCGATATCGACGCCTTCGTACTCTTCCTCTTCAGAGATACGAATACCCATGACCAGTTTCAATATCAACCAGACGATGAATGACGTCACAAATACCCAGCTGAAGATCACAACAAGTCCATAGAGCTGTGCACCGAAGGTTGCATCCGGGTTAGTCAAAGGCACTGCGAGCAGACCCCACATACCGACAACACCGTGAACAGAAATCGCGCCAACAGGGTCGTCAAGACGCAGCTTGTCGAGTGTCACGATTGAGAACACAACCAAAATACCACCGACAGCACCGATTAAGGTAGCAATCCCAGGTGCTGGCGTTAGAGGTTCTGCAGTAATGGCAACCAGGCCAGCAAGCGCACCGTTTAATGCCATGGTCAAGTCAGCTTTGCCAAACATCAGTCTTGCCGTCAGCAGCGCTGCAATAACACCACCGGCAGCAGCCATATTGGTATTTACAAAAACCAGTGCAACTGCATTTGCTTCACCAACATCCGAGATTTTCAGCTCAGAACCGCCGTTAAAACCAAACCAGCCGAGCCACAGGATAAAAGTACCCAGTGTCGCTAATGGTAAGTTTGCACCAGGAATCGCATTGACCTTTCCATTCGCACCGTATTTGCCTTTTCTTGCACCCAGCAAAATGACACCGGCAAGCGCAGCTGTCGCGCCTGCAAGGTGAACAATACCAGAACCAGCAAAGTCATTAAAACCAGCAGCATCAAGAAAACCACCGCCCCATTTCCAGTAACCTTCAATCGGATAGATAAAACCTGTAAAGACAACTGCAAAAAGCAGGAATGCCCACAACTTCATACGTTCAGCAACGGCACCTGAAACGACTGACATTGCTGTTGCAACAAATACTACCTGAAAGAAGAAGTCAGAGAGATTAGAGTAGTAAATATCTCCACCGCTGGCGAGTACTGCCGCAGCCTCATTATCAACATTACCGAGAATGCCGCCCAAAATTGGCATCCAGCCACCTTCACCAGAACCTGGGTACATAATTGCGTAGCCCACCAGCATATACATAATGCAGGCAACCGCAAACAGTGAGATGTTCTTGGTCAGAATCTCAACAGTACTTTTGGAGCGTACCAGCCCTGCTTCAAGCATGGAAAAACCAGCGGCCATCCACATGACCAGCGCGCCGGACATAAGGAAATAAAAGGTATCAAGCGCATAGGCCAGCTCAGTGACGCTATTTGCTACAGTAGTAATTTCTTCCATTTTTACAAGGCCTCCTGACCAGTCTCACCCGTACGGATACGGATCGTCTGTTCAATGCTGGAAACAAAAATTTTGCCATCACCAATTTTGCCGGTGTTGGCAGCTTTACTAATGGCTTCAATGGCTTGATCAACAAGATCAGTCTTGAGTGCGATTTCCAGTTTCACTTTTGGTAGGAAATCAACCACGTATTCCGCGCCACGATAGAGCTCGGTGTGACCTTTTTGGCGGCCAAAGCCTTTAACTTCGGTTGCAGTGATGCCCTGAACACCAATCTCGGATAAGGCCTGTCGGACCTCATCGAGCTTGAAGGGCTTGATAATTGCGGTAATTAGTTTCATTTAATTCTCCAATTTAATGTTTCTCCCGAAGGTGAAACGGGTGGTTTATTGGGTATTGGGTATTGGGTATTGGGTATTGGGTTTCAACTAGACTAAAAGGATTTTGACCATGAAACAGATACACGGGGATCATCATCGGTTGTGTCGTTAGCATCTATAGCTAAGCCAAAATCACCTTTTGAAAATGATGCGCCATAGTGGATGAAATCGCCATCAGCACCCTGATCATAGCTACCCACTGCCAGACCTAAACCCCAGTCATCATTTAAAGCGAAATCGTAGCCTGCATTGATGTACACGTAGTCTTCATCTGTGAAATCGGCATCTACCTGAAACGCCACACCAAAAGAAAGATCGCCAATGCTGCCGTTGGCATAAACTTCAGAAAAGTTGGAGTCATCCAGTGAGGGGTAAGCATAAAGGATATAGCCTACATCGTAGCCAAAGCCGCTCACTTCGCCACCGTAGCCGCCGTAAAAATCTAGCTCATAGCCTGCATCAGAAGCATCTGTACCAAAATCCACATTGGATGCCCAGGTGCCAGCGTATAATCCAGATTCACCCGAGAAATCGATGCCTCCAGAGATGGCTGCCTGATCCTGTGTTTGTGTTATACCGCGCCAAATGTAGTTACTCGCTACACCGATATTGGCTTCAACGCCAGCGTGGACATTAGTGGTCGCCAGGATAATTCCGGCGGTGAGTATTGAAAGAGAAGTTTTCAGTTTCATGTTCATTGGTTATTCCTGTGTTTGTTAAACGGTTTATGAAAAGATGTTAAATAAATGTAAATTAATTGACAGATGCAATTTGCGTGCCAGTTTCGTCTAAGAAGCTTGTCAATTGTTCCAGAACTGCTAAAGCTCAGTGAATGCGCGTCTTTTCATTGTTTTTGGGAGCTTTGTCTCAGTTTGTGAAGAAACAGAAACCTTTGAATTCTACATCGACGCACTTTCTCTGAAATCGGTAAATATGCACAGTTTTGGTGCATGGAACTATAAATCGCACCATATTTGAGCGCAGGTCTATCGCATTCAACTGCGTTTTTTAGGATAATGACTGCACACACAGATTGAGCAATACAATGATTGATACCAAGAACCTGGACGACTTCGCGAAACGACTGACTGCTTTAATGCCAGAATCTCTGGGACGTTTTCAGGAAGACATCGAAAAAAATCTAAAATCCGGTTTGAAAGGTGTTTTACAAAAAATGGATCTAGTAACTCGCGAGGAATACGAAGTTCAGACCGCGCTACTACAACGCAGTCAGGCTCGCCTGACAGAGTTAGAAGAGAGAATCAGCTCGCTGGAAAAATAAACACGGTTTCTGAAGTACCTTGACGGCGTTCCTCTGAAGATGTCGACGCGCGTTCCATAATGCATTGGTTTTTAATGACTAATCTAAACCATGCCACTTGCTGTTGTTCATAGCCGCGCCATCGTAGGAATTGATGCACTGCCTGTGCAGGTCGAAGTGAATATTGCAGGCGGTCTGCCTTGTATCTCGATTGTTGGAATGCCAGAGACAGCGGTAAAAGAAAGCAAGGATCGGGTGCGCGCTGCGATTCAGAATTCCCGCTTCAAGTTTCCTGATGGACGTATCACCATCAACCTCGCACCTGCCGATCTGCCTAAAGAAGGCGGGCGTTTTGATCTCCCTATTGCTCTGGGTATCCTCGCCGCCTCCGGGCAATTGCAATCCCGCAATCTCACTGCATATGAATTTCTTGGTGAGCTATCTTTAGCAGGGGAGCTGCGACCAATCAGAGGTTCACTGCCCTCGGCATTGGCCGCAAGGTCTGCGCAAAAAGGTTTGATTCTGCCACGAGAAAATGCGGATGAAGCGGCACTTGTTAGCGGATTACAAATACTGCCAGCGGCGCATTTGCTGGATGTTTGTCAGCATTTAGAGACTGGGCATAGCCTCACTGAACATGCTGGCGAGGCGATTCCGGAGTTTCCTCAATATCCTTACGATCTCGCCGATGTACGTGGTCAGCAGCATGCGCGGAGGGCACTGGAAGTTGCTGCGGCTGGAAGGCACCATCTATTGATGGTCGGGCCGCCAGGTACGGGTAAAACCATGCTGGCGACTCGTTTGGCGACTATTCTTCCGCCGATGAGTGAAACCGAGGCGTTGGAATCAGCGGCGATTATTTCGGTCAGCCAGAATGGTTTTAATCTTAAACAATGGCGCTTGCGGCCAGTCCGGCATCCTCACCACACAGCATCTGGCGTTGCGCTGGTCGGCGGCGGTTCAAATCCTCAGCCGGGTGAGATTTCATTAGCGCACCACGGAATTTTGTTTCTCGATGAACTGACCGAGTTTGATCGACGTGTGCTCGACGTACTGCGAGAACCTTTGGAGACGGGTGAAATCACGATCTCACGCGCCGCTCGCCAGGCGGACTTTCCGGCACGTTTTCAGATGATCAGTGCGATGAACCCTTGTCCGCAGGGTTACGATTGTGATTTAGGTTCAAACTGCCAGTGCTCTCCAGAGCAGCAACGGCGGCACCGTAATCGAATTTCTGCACCATTACTAGATCGAATCGATATTCAGATTGAAGTTCCCAAGCTACCCAAAGAAATGCTCCGTGGCGACGCGCCAGCCTCTGAATCCAGTGAAACAGTGCGCCAGCGAGTCAATGAGGCTTATCAGCGTCAGCAAACACGTAGCGGCAAAACCAATGGTGAAATGAACAATCGAGAAGTGGAGCAAACCTGTCGGCTGGATAAAACCTCTCAGGATTTGCTCGATAAAGCAATGGATCGGTTCAGGTTGTCAGCGCGTGCGTACCATCGAATTTTAAAGGTGTCACGAACCATTGCTGATCTGGAAGACAAAGCCAGTATTGAAATTTCACACATTACCGAGGCACTCAGCTATCGGGCGATGGATCGTTGGATAGCACGTGAATCACAGGGTTAGCACTTCTAGTGCAGTGATCGCTAAGTTCACCTAACATCTGCGGATCTCGTAGAGCCACTATGCCTGCGCGTGTTCGCCTTGCTCTCGGAAACCACTAGTTAACCGGTAAGCTGGCGCGTAAAGTATCTCGATTGATCCACCATTTATCCATTACGATGATGTCGAGCACTCGACCCATGCGCGGTAGAAAAACCTTCGGGTCGTTAATTTCCAGACGATTCATCCAGGCATCGAGCCCTTCCTGACTCTTGATATCGCTGTGACGCTCGGCGACGCGCGCGATCATATTTCGCGTTAAAAAACTCAGTCCTTCGTAGTCTTCATCGCTGGCACGGATGCCGGCGATGTAGTGTGCGGTAGTCGCTGCGACTGCAGCACCGTCGGAGTGCTCTGGGGTTTCATCAACAAAATAGTTGAGCAGTGTGACGGAGGTCTGTGGATCTATCGGGTAGGTAATCGCCAGCCAAATGCCATGTGCCAGTGCAATATCGTTTGAGGGTTCGTTAGTTTGGTAGAGAACTTCGCAGGCTTCTACTGCGTTTTGCCAGCTTTCTTCAGCGATAAAAATATCGAAAGAATTTCGTGCTATTTCCCAGGCATTAGCGGTTTCCCCAAGCCCGATTTTTGCTTCTGCCATATCAAGATTAATTTTAGCCCGCTCGATATTGGATGCGTCAGTTGGGAGAATTTTGAGTTTCTCTATGGCAAGTCCAAGTTGACGCTGGAACTCATCTTTGGTTTCAGAGGTTGCCGAATCAACGACAATAGGCCCTTGGTTTTTGTTTTCAGACATAGGAATAGTGTTATTTAAAGTAGCGGGTAGTGTAGGGAACGATGCAACAAAATGAGAATAACATTAGAACTCTCAGGGAAAGGCGGTTAGCGTGATAAAATCAGCCCACATTTTAATTTTGAGAAAAATACATGCCTTATTTAGTTTATAAAGTAGTACCTGGGCCAGCCAACCTGGTGAAGAATCTTGAAAAGCTCGACGACTTTGAGAAGTTTAAGCAAGCCAAGGTTTTTGCGAAAGAGTATCGAGTGGAACATAACATCACGCCGGAGGATGACGTTGATGTGAAAATAATCTTCGCTGAAAATGAATTGGATGCTGAGGAAAAGCTGCTCGAAAAACGCGCCAAACCTATTTTGATGGAATGGGAAAAGTAGGCGGAGAATAACAGTCTATGGTTGATGAAAACCAGTTTCGCGCCACCTATCATGAGATCAATGAGCTGCGCTGTGTGTTCGAAAAAGCATTAAATGCGCGGCAATGTGGCTGTGCGCGTTCAAAATACTTTTTGCTTGGTGGGCGAGAAGGTCGGGGTTGCCGGGTTGATGATCGTCAAAAACGTTGCGTGGAGTACTTGAAGATACTGCGGCCCAAGGCAAAGTTCTTATTGGGTATCACTCAGGCTGACGGACCTTTGCCGCACAATAAAGAAATTCGTATTCAGGTGGGTGGCCTGAAAGGATTACAGCAACAACTCGATCAGTCCGAGCCTGCTGGAGCTGATGGTTTGCTGGATATTGATGGGGTTTTATCCAGTGCAGAGACCAGGTTTGGCTCGCTCAGTGAGTTCCCGTTTGAGCAGTTGCTACCTGCGATTGCTGCTTTTCAGGGGCGTCGGAAGCGGCGGGGATCAAGCTAATTTTCCAGTGCTTGAGTCCCCAGTCGATAATATCTTTCGGCGCGTTTTCAGCCAGAGCCACCGGTGGGTTCTGGCCTAAAAACTGCAAAGCTTCAAATAAGTTTCGACTCGCCCGTTGATTGTCAATTGCAGGCGCATGAGCCTGTTTGCTGAGCTTGTCACCATCCTCGTTCAAAGCAAGTGGCAAATGGAGGTAATCCGGCGTGGGATACCCCAGCAATTGCTGTAAATGGATTTGCCGTGCAGTGATCTCAAACAGATCTTCGCCACGAACCACTTCGGTGACACTTTGAAAGTAATCATCCACCACGACAGCAAGGCTATAGGCGTAGAAGCCATCGGAACGTTTAATTATGTAATCGCCAGTTCCGGATTCCAGGCGATGACTAAAGTGCCCAAGTCGCAGGTCAGAAAATTCAATTGGCTCATCATGCGTGACCACGCGCCACGAATAAAAAAGGCTGTTTGGATTGAGTGGGTGCGCACGGCATGAGCCAGGATAAATGGAGCCATGTTTCCCTTGCACACCAGTGTGTTTAATGATGCTGCGAGTGCAGCTGCAAGGATAGGTTGAGTTGATTTGAATCAGGTCTTCCAGCGCCAGCAAATACGGTTCATGGCGGGTCGCCTGATAAATGATTTTATCATCCCAGTGGAGCGCGTGGGATTTCAGGGTCTCTAGAATTTTTGCGGGTGAACGAGGATCTTCACGGGGAGGATCGAGATCATCAATCCTAACTAGCCATCGACCATTTTTTGACTTGACGTTAAGATAACTGGCAAGCGCCGTAATCAGTGATCCAAAATGCAGTGGTCCTGTAGGAGAGGGGGCAAATCGTCCAATCGGTGTATTTGTCATTGTTGCGGACATGTCATTTTTTATTAGGATAGGTGATAGAATTTATTAATTTTTAGTGGATGGGTTAAGTATAGAGATGCTGGGACTTCATTTTGTATCTAGTTGTTAACTTCACCCACCGATCATAGTAAATCCTCTACCGTTTATCTTTCTACCGTTACCCAGGGAACTTCTGATTGATTCATGAACTCACATCTTACGTCTGAAATACCCGGGTTCTGTGGTACACATCTTCGCAATAGCTCACTATTACGCGCGATTGGTGCTTGGAGCCAGAGTATTTCAGGAACAATTGGTTTCGCCCAAAATAGGTCAGTGAACTAGTGTGAAAACTCGATTATCACATCTTTTGTCTTCTGTCGTTGCGGCGCTGTTACTGTCACAGGTTGCTCTGGCAGCAACCTACAGATACAACGAAAATGCGCCGCCAGCAAAAATGATGCTTGATATGATGGAAGTAATGGGAGTGATTGAACGGGTGCCCGATGCTAACACGGGTCATCGAAGAACCTGGCCCGTCACCAGCTTGTGGGGCATGAATCCCCGCGCCATGAGTCCCGCAATGATGCCTCCCGGGGTGATGAATCCGGCAATGATTAACCCGATGATGGGAAGAGGCTTTCCCTCGGGAATGGGCGCAGCAAGATTGCCGTATGGAACACCGGCAAACAGATTTTATCCCCGCCCAGTTCTACCAAACCGGAGACCTGCTCATCCTTCTCAGGTTCCGTGGCAAAATGTCAGACCTGCCGTGGAGCCACCCCGCGCTAATTCAAGCCCCGTACCGGCGAAAAAATCGTTGAATCGACAATTAAGCACCGCGCTCTGGTCAGCGCATACAATAGAACGGCAACTTGCCGATTTCGCGCAAACCCAAAATACAGAAGCCGCTGCGCCAGAGCCAGAGCATCAACCTGCGTCGATTCACGGTATTTGGCAGGGGAGAAGTCAGGCTGTGCTAGAACTTACTGAGCAGCGTTTTATTTGGACGACGGCCTCAGGAAAATCCAATTCAGGGTTTTTCAAATTTGATGGTAAAATCCTGACCACTTCCATTCCTAACCATAATGTGATGGTTCGATATCAAATTGAACTGACCAATGATCAACTGGTAGCCACCAGCGAATCAGGCAATCGCTATGAATTTCAACGTCGAATCAGTCACTAAGGGACTCGTTCCTAAATCACCAAACGGAGCAACACATGAATTCTGAAAAAGTCCTTTTTGCTTTTTTCATTGTCTTGGCACTGACGCTGAATTTCGGTTTTTTTATCGGCGATATTTCAGTGCCAGCACATCACAATGTCTACGAGCTATTTGCGGCATTAGTCGTCAGCGTGATTGCGACGATCTTGAAGCTAGGAGACCGAACCCATCTGGGAGCGGTTTTCCTTGCGACCAGTTTGGTCGCAGATCTACAGCTTATCGGTGCGGCGATCATTTGGGTCGCGGCAGAGCAATTGAGTAGTACCGGTATGACCAGCGATATTATGGCTTCCATTGTCTCCCTTTCTGCTGGTGCATTACTAGCGAATTTCACCTCGGTTGCTTTACTCCTGGCAGAGACATTTAGTGTCCGTCGATAACGCTTGTGTCGACATTACCTAAGGCGATAAATGCCTAATCTCGCTTATTTATTGTTTCGCCGCCTGCGTGGTCCGTTGGTGGCGCTTGTATTGGTTTATGCTGTTTTGGTATTAGGCTTTGTGCTGATTCCTGGTATGGATGATCAAGGCAATCCCTGGCGCATGGACTTTTTTCATGCGTTTTATTTTGTCAGCTTTATGGGTGCCACCATTGGCTTTGGCGAGATTCCGTATGCCTTTACCGAAATGC
>CAZNYF010000104.1:0-10280 GCA_964577195.1 uncultured Thiotrichales bacterium
GGCCGCTGGAGAAGCTTGCTGCGGAAGGTAATCTCTCCTCTTATAAGCATCAGGGTTTTTGGCAGCCAATGGATACGTTGCGAGACAAGAAACAGTTAGAGCAACTGTGGCAATCAGGTGAGTCACCCTGGAAGGTGTGGGACTCTGAAGAGTCGTACGATAATGAGGTCTTTGATCGCCAGGTCTTTGACCGTGAAATGCTGTCCGAGCATGGTCTAGAAGTAGCGGAAGAGTCACCCGAGACGTTGGAAATACTCGATGCATCAGGAACAACAGGCAGCGACCGATTGAGAGCCTGGCGATGAACCGGGATTTCTGGCATGGCAAACGGGTTTTGGTGACCGGTCACACAGGATTTAAAGGGAGCTGGCTGGTGCTATGGCTGCAACGGCTAGGTGCTGAAGTGACGGGCTATGCGCTTAGCCCTCCAACGTCTCCCAGCCTATTCGAACTCACGGGTATGGAAAACAAGATTAATTCCATCCTCGGCGATATTGGCGATCTTGATGCACTCAATTCTTGCTTTGATCGCAGCCAGCCTGAGATTGTCATTCACATGGCTGCGCAGTCGCTGGTGAAGGCGTCTTACATAGATCCGGTGGAAACTTTTCGCGTCAATGTGATGGGAACGGTGAATGTACTGGAATCTGTAAGGCAGTCAGATTCTGTGAAAGCACTGCTGATTGTGACCAGCGATAAGTGCTACGAGAACCAGGAATGGATGTGGGGCTATCGCGAGCAAGATACTCTGGGCGGTTTTGATCCTTATGCCAACAGTAAAGCCTGCGCTGAGCTGGTCACAGACAGCTATCGAAATTCATTTTTTAGCGCTACCGATAGGGCTGACAAGAAAGTGGCAATTGCCAGTGTGCGTGCTGGTAACGTGATTGGTGGTGGCGACTGGGCGGCAGATCGTTTAGTGCCGGATATGATTAAAGCCTTTACCCGTGAGGAGCCAGTGATTATCCGAAATCCGGATGCAATCCGCCCATGGCAGCACGTGCTAGAGCCATTGGCGGGGTATTTAACGCTGGCCGAAAAACTTTATTGTGATGGCAATGAATTTGCCTCGGGCTGGAATTTTGGCTCCCCGGCGGAGGATGCTCGGCCAGTGAGCTGGGTTGTCGACAAACTCGTGACTTTCTGGGGGCAGGGAGCATCATCGAAACTAGATGAAAATGCACACCCTCATGAAGCGAATTATCTCAAGCTCGATTGCACCAAGTCGCGCGAGTTATTGCACTGGAAGCCGCAGCTAACAACGGAATCTGCCTTGAGCTGGACGGTTGATTGGTACCAAGCCTGGCATCAGGGAAAAGATATGAGCCAGATCACAGAACATCAGATTGACCGCTATGAGGAGTTATTGGAATGATCAGCAAACCTCGCTGCCGTTTTTGTGAGACTCCGCTGGATCATACTTTTTGTGATTTGGGGATGTCGCCACTTTCCAACGCCTATCTCGGAGCAGATCAATTGCAATCAATGGAACCGTTTTATCCATTGCATGCTTACGCTTGTGGCCAATGTTTTTTGGTGCAGCTGGAAGCATTTGAAAGCCCGGATCATATTTTTAGTGACTATGCCTATTTTTCTTCGTATTCCGATAGCTGGCTAAAACACGCCAGTGATTACACTGACAAAATGATCGAGCGATTTGGTTTTAGTGCGGAAAGTCAGGTAGTAGAGATTGCCAGTAACGATGGTTACTTATTGCAATATTTCCAGCAAAAGGGAGTGCCAGTTCTAGGTGTTGAACCCGCCGATAATGTTGCAGAAGTTGCTCGTGATAAGGGTATTGATAGCATTTCAGAGTTTTTTGGAAAACAACTTGCACAATCATTAGTTGAAAAAGGTAAAAGCGCCGATTTGTTGCTGGGAAATAATGTGTTGGCGCATGTGCCGGATATTAATGACTTTGTCGCGGGTATGGAGATCCTGTTGAAACCCGAGGGGGTGATCACCATGGAGTTTCCACATTTACTTAGATTAATTGATCAGAACCAGTTCGATACGGTTTACCACGAGCACTTTTCCTATTTGTCATTTTCTACCGTCAAGACCATTTTTAATCAGCATGGATTAGATTTGTTTGATGTGGAGGAGTTGGAAACTCACGGCGGGTCGCTACGAATTTACGCTTGCCACACAAATGCTCAGCCGGTTTCTAATCAAGTTGATGAGTTAATTAAGCGGGAAGTCGATGCAGGCTTGAGTGATATTAAAACCTATCAGGAGTTTGCTCGAACAACTGAAATAATTAAACGCGATATCTTTCAGTTTTTATCGCATCTAAAAGAAGATGGCAAAACGATTGTTGGTTATGGCGCACCCGCTAAAGGCAACACTTTATTAAATTATTGCGGCATTGGCTCAGACTTTATTGATTACACGGTTGATAGAAGTCCGCACAAACAAGGTAAGTATTTACCCGGTACACATATTCCGGTTTATCCAGTAGAGAAAATATTAGAAACGAAACCAGACTATGTCCTGATTTTACCCTGGAACTTAAAAGATGAAGTCATCGAGCAGATGGCAGCCATTCGAGAATGGGGCGGAAAGTTTATTACCCTGATTCCACAGCCCGTGGAAATTCAATGAAATTTACGTCCATTCCATTACCCGGTGCATTTTTAATTGAGCAGCAGCGACAAATAGATGAGCGTGGGTATTTCTCACGGGTATTTTGTCAGCAGCAATTTAAAGATTTAGGTCTGACTACAGACTGGGTGCAAAGTAGCGTTTCTTTTAATCACTTAAAAGGCACCTTGCGTGGCTTGCACTATCAAGCAGCGCCATACGGAGAAATAAAGTTAGTGCGGTGTACTCGTGGTGCAATTTACGATGTCATTATCGACTTGCGAGAAAATTCGAATACGTTTCAACAATGGTTTGGCGCGGAGTTGTCGGAAGAAAATGGTGCATCTCTCTATATCCCCGAGGGTTTTGCGCACGGATTTATAACACTTCAAGCGGATAGTGAAGTGCTTTATCAAATGGATCGTGCTTATGAACCCTCTGCTGCAAAAGGAATTCTCTGGGATGATCCACTGTTCGCTATCGACTGGACTGCGGATGTTGTATGCATCTCGGATAAAGACGCTAACCTGGAGAAACTAGCCGCATGAATCGTGTACTTGTGACAGGTGCGACCGGGTTTATTGGCAGACATACGTTAGCGCCATTACGCAAGCTTGGGTATGAAGTACATGCAACGAGTTCCACCAAGAATTTGAGTGGTGAGAGTAATATTTATTGGCACACTTTAGATTTGCTTCAGGGTGATGATATTGGCCGCGTGATGCGTTTAGTTAAGCCCACACATTTGTTGCATCTTGCCTGGGATACCACGCCGGGAAAATATGCTACCAGCACAGAGAATTTACAGTGGGTAAAAGCCAGCCTGAGCTTATTGGAAGCATTTGTTGAGCAAGGTGGAAGGCGTGTAGTTTTTGCGGGCAGCTGTGCTGAGTACGATTGGGACTATGGTGTTTGTATTGAAAATAAAACACCGTGTTCACCTCGGACACTCTATGGGCATAGCAAACAGTCGACGCAAAAAATGGCCTCATCTTTTTGCCAGCAACAGCAGGTTAGTTTTGCTCAGGGCAGGGTGTTTTATCTATTTGGGCCT
This sequence comes from uncultured Thiotrichales bacterium, assembly GCA_964577195.1. Classification (GTDB taxonomy): domain Bacteria; phylum Pseudomonadota; class Gammaproteobacteria; order UWMA-0217; family UWMA-0217; genus HyVt-560. Next base: position 3,638 of record CAZNYF010000104.1, read on the forward strand.
CATGAGCATCCCGCCCGATTTGTTCCGCAGGTGATTAGCGGGCTATTAAATCAAAAAAATACGGCATGCTCGGAAGGCCTGCAATTACGGGATTTCCTTTATGTGAAAGATGTGGCAAATGCGTTTGTAACTTTGCTTGATAGTCAGGTGGAAGGCGCGGTGAATATTGCATCTGGCAAGCCCCGTTCATTACGAAAGTTAGTTGAAATAATAACGTCATACACAGGCAATACAGAAGTTATTCAGTTTGGTGAACTAGCGACAGCAGATGATGAGCCTGAAGTGCTTCTGGCGAATACCAGCCGATTAACAAAAGAAGTTAAATGGCAGCCTGAGTATTCAATGGAGCAGGCATTAAAAGAAACAGTCGACTGGTGGCGAGCATGTCAATAATCCTAACTTGTCCACTTTGCGAATCGAGCCAGCTGGTTGATTTTCTTGATAGACCTAATGTGCCTGTCCATCAAAACCTCTTGATGGATAGCCCTGATACTGCAGCGAACGTGACTCGCGGTGATTTGCGGATGGCTTCATGCGAGCACTGTGGTTTCGTCTTTAATCGCGCGTTTGATGAGTCCAAACTCAGTTACGGCGAGGATTATGATAATGATCAAATGCACTCCGCCGGATTTCAAAAACACATTGATGAGCGTATTCACTATTTGATTAGTGATCAACAGATTAAAAATTGCCATATTATAGAAGTTGGTTGTGGGCAAGGACAGATCATTACCCGTCTGGTTAAGGAAGGTAACAATACAGGCACAGGTTTTGATCCGAGTTACGTTGGTGAGCTTAGTTTGCTTGACGGGAAATTGTCCTTCGAGCGCAGATTTTATGACGCCAGTTGTAGCGATATTTCTGCCGACGTTGTTATTAGTCGGCATGTGATTGAGCATGTGCCCGAGCCTCTGGAAATGCTTAAATCAATTAGAAAGGCATTGAATAACTCAACAAACGCAAAAGTTTTTTTTGAAACACCTTGTGTTGAATGGATTTTAGAGAATCAAGTGATCTGGGATTTCTTTTATGAGCATTGTTCTTTGTTTACAGCCAGCTCACTGTCTACAGCATTTGAAACTGCTGGATTCAAAGTAGAGAGTGTTCAACACATTTTTGGCGGACAGTACTTATGGTTAGAGGCCAGCGTCATCGAAGATGAAAAACTATTCCACGATGAACAAAATAAAAATGATATTACCGCCCTGGCTCACCGCTATGAAATTTCCGAGACTGAATTAAGAGCGCAGTGGATTCATACAATTTCTACAATTAAATCCAAAGGTGGGCGTGTGGCGCTGTGGGGCGCCGGCGCTAAAGGTACTACGCTTGCCAATTTGATTGATGCAGAGGGAGATTTGATAGATAGCTTAATTGATATTAATCCCAATAAACAAAATAAATATGTTGCTGGCAGCGCTCACCCCATTATTAATTACCAGCAAATATCAGTTAGGGGGATTACAGATATTGTGCTGATGAACCCTAATTACCATGATGAAATAAAACAGCTTTTGAAAGAATCCGATATTACGGCCAATTTGATAGAGAAACCATTATGAAGCTCATATTAGATACAGATGAAAAAACGTTAACCTGTAAAGAAAATGGCGTAGAACGCACATTGCCTTTATATAGCAAAGAGTCATTTGAAGAGATTAGTCGCCAATGGGTTCGAGTTGGCTGGAATGAAAAGTACCAGTACAGCTTTAGCTGGATGGGTCGTCCGGTGATTCAGCTACCCGAAGATATGATTCGTATGCAAGAAGCGATTTGGGACATTAAACCGGATGTCATTATTGAAACGGGTGTTGCTCATGGCGGTTCCCTTATTTATTACTCAAGTCTCTGCAAGGCGATGGATAAAGGTCGGGTGATCGGCATTGATATCGAGATTCGTCCACATAATCGCGAAGCCATCGAAAAGCATCCGTTGTTCGATAGAATTGATTTAATCGAAGGTAGCTCAACCGCGCCAGAAACCATCGAGCAGGTTAAGTCGATGATTAAACCTGATGATGTGGTGTTAGTAATTCTGGATTCTGATCATAGTAAGCAGCACGTTCTAGATGAATTAAAGGCTTATCATGATCTTGTGACGCCGCAGTCTTATATTGTTGCCACCGATGGCATTATGTTTGATTTACATGATGTGCCGCGTGGAATAGCCGAATGGGATGAGGATAATCCTGTCTCTTCTGTGCGGGAATTTATTGCCCATCATCCTGAATTTGAAGTTGCTCAGCCGGCCTGGCCGTTTAATGAAAGTAAACTCGACCAGAATATTAGTCATTGGCCTGAAGCCTGGTTGAAAAAAACAGCCTGATTCTTTGAATTACTGAGTACACAGTACATGGAGGTACTGAAATGAAACAAACAAAAGTTGATGTCATCATCCCCGCTTATAACTATGGGCATTTTCTTGATGAATGTCTGGAATCGGTGACATCCCAGGTATTTGAAGATTTTCAGGTAACGTTAATTGATAACGCCTCTAATGATGATACTCAGCAACGTGCAGAAGTCTGGGCACAAAAAGACAGCCGAATTCATTATGTGCGTAATGAAAAGAACCTGGGCTTTCACGGGAGTGTTGAAAAAGCCTTAGCGATGACCAATGCCGACTTGGTTGTCATTTTGCCGGTAGACGATGCATGGGGGCCATTGTTTTTGCAATCAACAGTGACAGCTTTGATGGAAAATCCTGAAGCAGTCATGGCTTACACTGACTGGAAAATTGTCACCGATGATCTTGATGCAAATTATCAGCGTGTGCATATTCCGCATACTCAATCAGGTCTGGTGAATGATAGAGATTTGTTGGTCATGCACAATTGGGTTCCGCTTTCCTTTGGCGTCTTTCGCCGCAAAGAGTTTGAGCAAGCCGGGGCGATTAATCCATTGTTAAGCAGTCTGGGAGACTATGAGCTATGGCTAAGAATGGCCGCAATCGGGCCATTTTATTATTGCCACGATGTACAGGGATTCTTGCGTGAGCATGATAAAAACTGGTCCAAAGAGCTAGGTGAAAAAGGCCAGACATCGTTCGAATATATTTATGTTGGTGATAGCATTTTTGCTGGCCGAGATCGCTGGCCGCTACATACTCGCTACCTCGCCAAGGCACGCCAGATTCAATATCTGAGTGGCGAGAAGCTCACCAAGGTTGCAAGCAGAATGTGCGACTCCTCTGATCCCATATTTTCTTTTGAGCTTCATGAATGCAAAGCAGAGTTTTTATGTGCTGCGGCAGAGGCGGCATTAAGAAACACAGAAATAGGACTTAAGGGTTCAGTTGGTCGCTATGGGAGTTTTTCAGAATCCATCAAGTTGCTGGATACAGTATTAAAAAGTGATCCTGAGTTTTCTTTGGCAAAGGAACTCAGGGATGAGTTTAAGTCAGCAGAGCTGAATACCATTTATAAAACCTGGATTGGTTTACACAGTTTGCAGGAGATTGATGGGGAAATATTTGCTGAGCGTATGATGACGAGTTGGAAGGCGCAACCCGTTTTTCACTGTGTACTATTTTTAATGTCTGGTGAAGATACTTTGCTGGCTGACACACTTGATAGCATTGCGGGCCAAATGTATCAGCAATGGAAAATTACGGTAATTGCTGAAAAGCCAGCGCCAGATACGCTTTGGGATGAGATGGATCAGCTTCAATGGGTAGAGTTCAAGGATGATCAAAATCCTTACGAATTACTCAATCAACTGGTTGAATCAAACAGTGCCGACTGGGTTTCATTTATTGAACCAGGTGCGCAGTTTGAGCCGCAGGCATTTTTGAATTTTGGGGATTATATTAATCTTCATGATGAATGGGATTTAATTTATTCAGATGAAGATATCATTGATGAAAGAGGAGAGCGGTTAGAGCCAAAATTTAAACCCGATTTTAACCTCGATTTATTGCGTTCTTCTCACTATATAGGGAATGCCTGTTTTATCAAAAAATCTGCGTTAAAGAAAGTAGAGGGGTTTTCTGCTTATCCACAAGCTGAAGTTCAAGATGTTGTATTTAAAATAGTTGAACAATTTGGTGAATCTCATATTGGTCATATATCAGAAGCACTTTATCATGCTCCTGCCAGTAGCCAACGTGTGTTGGATGAAGAAATCTTAAAGCAGGTGGTGCAGCATCATCTTGACCGCTCCGCTATTGTCGCAGTCGCGACATCGGGGTACTTACCAAACACAGTCAGGGTGAATTATCTTTATGAGGAAGAGCCTCTGGTTTCGATTGTGATTCCGAATAAAGATAAATACGAGTTTTTGGAACGCTGCTTATCGTCACTATTTGATAAAACAGATTATGCTGGATTCGAAGTCATTGTTGTTGATAACAATAGTTCGGATACTGATGTCTTGTCGCTGTATGAAACTTATCAGAGTGATACTGATAAAAATATTAAGGTGGTTGAATATTCGCAGCCATTTAATTTCTCTGCAATGTGCAACCTTGGTATGCAGGAGAGCCAATCCGAGTATGTTGTTTTTCTGAATAATGATACCGAGATCGTTCAGGCGGCTTGGTTAAAACGTTTGATGATTCACGCTCAAAGAGAGGATGTTGGTGCTGTTGGTCCACGCCTGGTTTATCCAGAAACGGGCGTATTGCAACACGCAGGAACAGTGTTGGGTATGGGGGGTATTGCGGGGCATCCTTATGCCAAGCATTTCACGCTAACTGAATCTGATGTGATGGGACGCACCCAATGTGATCAAAACTATTCTGCTTTGACTGGTTCATGCATGTTAGTTAAACGCAGTGTATTTGATGCGGCAGGTGGTATGGATGAAAATGAGTTTCCGGTATTTTACGGGGATGTGGATCTCTGTTTGAAAATGCAGAGCAAGGGAAAACGCATGGTATGGACGCCTTATTCCACTGTGGTTCATTTTGAGGGCGCATCGCAGAAAAATAGTAGCTATCAATCATTGGCTAAAGACGAAGCATTACTTAAATCTGCATTTGAAGGCATGGTTAAAAAGTGGTTGCCTCAGTTGGTTTCTGATCCTGCATTTAATATCAATTTGAGCTTGGCGACAGCCGATGTACAGCCCGATATTTATTTACCGAGAAATTGGGATGTGAATTTCTATGATCGGGTGAGAGTGTTGGGATTACCTTTAGCCGGTGGAAGCGGAGATTATCGGGTAATACAGCCGTTTGAAGCGCTAAGTTTTGCGGGTTTACAGCAATGTGAACATTATCGGTATGGAGGAGAAGGAAGGAAAAAAATCCATATGATTGAAATTGCCCGGATGCAACCAGACACGATTGTTTTTCAGGCAGCGATTGATAATATGCAAAAGGATTTAGCCAAAGATCTGGATACCAATTTACCGGGCATATTCAAGATCTGTTCAATGGATGATTTGCTCACCGAAGTTCCAGAAAAAAGTTCTGTTTACAAATCCCAGAAACGTCACTTTAGAGATGTTCGGTCTCGAATGCGTGAGGTGCTGTCTTACTGTGATCGTTTGGTGGTGAGCACTCAGCCACTGGCGGATGCTTATGCAGATATGATAAATGATATTAAAGTTGTGCCGAACCGTCTGCCAAGAGAATTGTGGACACATCTTAAGTCGCATCGCGGAACCAGTGATAAACCGCGAGTTGGGTGGGTGGGTGCCGGGCAACATTATGGTGATCTTGAAATCATCTTTGATGTGATTAAGCAAACAGCCAAAGAAGTCGATTGGGTCTTTATGGGAATGTGCCCGGATGAGATCAAGCCTTTTGTGAAGGAATTTCACGATTTCGTTTCAATTGATATTTATCCTGAAAGCATGGCGAAATTAAACCTGGATCTTGCCGTTGCACCTCTGGAAATTCATAACTTTAATCAAGCCAAAAGTAACTTACGGTTGCTTGAATATGGCGTGATGGGTTGGCCCGTGGTTTGTACGGACATTTATCCTTATCAAACCAACAACGCGCCGGTTACGCGGGTTCTCAACAACACCGAATCCTGGTTAGAAGCGATTCACAGTCATCTTAATGATCCTGATGCGAGTACTGTTGCAGGCAAGCAGTTAAGGAAATGGGTATTGCAGAATTACATTCTGGAAGATCATCTCGATGATTGGCAGGAAAGCTTTTCACGTGAAGGGTTGATTCAACCATTGGCTAAAGTTAGCTAGACTTCTGCTCTGATGGTTGAACTTCTACCAATCACCGATACCGGGTATCAGCAATTACGCGAAAATTATATTGCTGTTGCAGCGGATGGTATGAGTGGAAATTCAACTGTGAGTCAGGCTGAATTTCTCGAGTTTATTAAGCAGCAGCTGACAGCGGTGCTTGAGCAGGCCAAAGGAGATGATAACGCTTTCTTCCGCAGCATTGTTCTGAACGGTACAGAGACTACAGTTGGTAGTCTTTGGTATCGTTTGCATCCTGACAGCCATTTTTCTGATATGGCTATGATCGGATGGCTTGGTATTGATTCACAGTATCGAGGTCGTGGATTGGCCAAAGCGACGATTAAGTTGCTGTCGGAGCAGCTCAAACCCCAAGGTATCAAGACACTGACGTTGGAGGTTTTTAATAGCAATACCTCCGCTCATCGTCTTTATCAGTCTGTTGGTTTTAAACCCGATAGAACGGTCATGGGGTTGTCTATCTAGCAGC
>CAZNYF010000105.1:0-10223 GCA_964577195.1 uncultured Thiotrichales bacterium
TTTGTCTTAATTAAGAACTGAAAGTCATCAACAGTGCCATCCCTATCTAGCGGGAAGGCAAAATCAAAATGAAAAACACTGCCTAAGCCTGAACGGGCATTGCCAATTCGAATGCCAAAACCTATATCTTTCAAGATACCAACAGATTGAGAACCGTTTACGTTTTCTCCTGAAACTTCACCAGCGTCAGCAAATAATGCTGCACCCACATTAAACAATCTGAACGGATACCAGTTGGAGAAAAACCGTTGTTCTACGGTAGCCAGCCAACGGCGCTCACCCGCTTGAAAGCGTAACGGGTAACCTCTCAATCCGCTATCTCCCCCGAGTAACAATTGAGTATCTGTATCCAGGTTTTCACTCACGTTTGCGCCCAGTGCAAAATAAAGTAGCCGCTGTTGTGAGTAGTGAAAATGATATTGAATCTGGCCGCTGAGTAAAGTATCTGCCCAGCCACTTTCTTCATGTCGGCCACTTAAGCTACCACTCCAAAGCAGTGTTTTATAATCCCCGAATTGCACACCTTTGCGAACAGAGCTTTTAAAAATAATACTCTGCCGATTCGCGCCAAAGCCCTTAAGTGACAGACCTAACAGCGCTGTCATTCGCCAGCCTAAATTAATATCTTCGGTTCGATTAATTTGATTGCGATTATGACCCTTGCGAAAGTTATCTTGCAGACGTTCGTAACTCAGCCAGGGGTATACGAGTTTTCTATCTTCAGGAAGATTAATAGTACTTCTGCTTCCACCCACTGTAGAAAATTCACGCTGATCAAGAGTCAATCCAGAGCGATAGCGAACAGTCCAACCTTTTTGATAACCTGATGACCAACCGTAAAAGACTTGCGCGTCTTTTTCTTTAATAAAAAACTGTTCGGTAACGGCACCTAGATCATAGCGTGAATTTATTCGATTAAATTCTGACCATGACGCACCACCAGCTTTGCGGGTATCCAGAGAATAAAAAGGATGATCCAGACCAATCGAATTTGAATCACCATCGCTATTGTCTGAGTAGCCAACAGAAAAATCCCACCAGCTAGAAGCCAAATTAGGGTCACGAAAAGCGATGCTGAGAGCGTCACGATCGACAGAGGTTTTGTTAGATAATCGCAGTAACGAGCCTAAACCGAACAGATTAATTTCCTCCAATTCAAATGCCGAGGTGTTTTCTCCCCCTGATCTACTCAGCGAAATTCCTGGCTTAAAGGTCCACACATCTTGTGTTGAAACTTCGATATCAACAACACCATCATGAACTCGAACAGGTCGAATTCTGGCATCAAAAAGGTAATTTCGATTACGCAGCAGCCTTTCACTTTCGGCTAATTCTCTGCCGTTATAGTAATCACCGGATTTGAATAATAATTGATTTGCGATCGTCGCATCACGCGTCTTGATATGCAGTCGGTTCCCCAGGCGAAATAACCTGGTATCGTCTTCTGACTTATTTGTATTAAAAATATTCTCTGCATTGATTTCAATAACACCAATACGCCGCCGGTTCTCTTCCAAGTGAGCATCATCCGGCACGTCGGCAGGACGTTGAACTTGCTTGTAATAAGCTTTCTCAGCAATTCCTGGCAGTAAATCCTCACCAGCCAATACGTCGCTAATAAAAGCAAACGTAAAGGCTAGTACTGCAAACCTGGCAACTGAGTGCAACGATCTATACGTGAAAGTACAATTTATCGAGCTTGGGGCACGACTGTTTTAACCTCTACTTCAACCGGCTGCTGAGGCACAGGTTGTGGCGCCACCATAGGTGCAGGCGCGTAGCCATAATTAGCTGGGGCCTGGTAGGCTGGCGCTTGAAAGTAATTGTAACTGGGAGCCCTGTAGTAACCGGTTCCAGCGCTCGGATAACCATAATTAGGTGCGTAGCCATTGTAGTTGCCACCATAATTACCTTGGCCTGTGCCCCAACCATTATTGTTCCAGGGACTACCCCCTCCCCCAAAGCTATCACCGCCAAAAAATTCATCGGCCCAGTACATGGGTGTCCACATTGGCCAGTTAGTATCGTTATCGTATCCACCTGAGTTATTGCCGCCCCACCAGGAGGCATTTGCTGTACTGGTCATCGAAATTATGACAACGACAGAGAAGACAAAATTCTTTGATATGTTCATAGTTGTGTCCATGCGAAATTTCCTTAATTAATTATGAATAGAATCGCTTTTTAAAGCGGTAAATAATTAAACCTTTAACTCTAACAACATCACTGAATGATCAGAAAACCCAGCTTCTCGCTCTTGATGAGAGTACGAGCAGTCCGCCAAAAATGGCTTGAGTGAATCATGAACCCAAGTGTGATCATAGCGGAAACCATTACCACCATGACTGTACCATGAGTATTCCTCCACCTTGGGATGAAAGTGACGAAAAGCATCAAAGACATTAGCCTCCTTAAGCTTTCCTAAGTACTCTGAATACCAAAATGAATCACCCTTCTGATCAACACCATTCACCCCGGTATTAAAATCACCCGCCAGGATCACAGGGTTCCCGTCGGCGACACGGCTCAGCAAAAACTTGAATAACTCATGCTTCTTCTTATGTGGTAGATACAACCCGTAAATTTCTATTCCAGAAGTCTTTAACATCACCACGGATTCTGGAAAGTCTTTTACCTCATCATAGAACAGCTGTGAATCGCCATGCAGTTTCGAGGCAATTAACACGCTATTGGTTTGCTTCTTTGCAGCGGTGACAAATTGATGGGTATAGCCTTTCATCATCAGCCGAGTGCGGATCATTGCTCCCGACTGATTATTACGAAACTCACTAAAAATAATTATATGTGGATTATGCTGATACACCGACTTAAGAATATTATCGGTGCGTGTTCCGCCTCCCTGGCGAATATTCCAAGAGAGTATTTTTAACGTCGATGCCACAGGTTACCCTGCTTTCTTTTCGGGTTCTGCTGACGTTTTATCTTTAGTTTTATCTTTGGCCTTGTCTTTTTTTCCGGACTTTTTCGACTTCTCGATACTCGCCTTGAGCGCAGACATAATATCAACGACGTTTTCGTCGCTGCCTTCATCAGCACCAATAATCACTTCTTTGCCGGCAATCTTCTTCTCAACCATTTCCATGACAGAATCCCGATAATCATCTTTTAAATCGAGATCAGAAAATGATTTTGTCAGCGATTCAATCAAAGTGTTCGCCATGTTTAATTGATCAGCATCCACCTTTCCATCTTCAATATCCGGTACCTCGTTAACATCTCGAAGCTCATCCGCGTAACGTAAACGATAGAGCAAAAGTCCATTTTTATGTGGCGCAATCAGCATCACATTTTCCATTTCACGCAACACGACTTTACCCACCGCAACCATCTTCGCCTGCTCTAACGCTTCACGTAACAAATTATACGCCTGCGAAGCTACCTCACCATCTGGTCCGGCAAAATAGAGTTTTTCAAAATAACTAGGGTGAACCTCTTTCTCGTCGATAAATGCTTCGATCTCAATAACGCGAGTACTTTTTAGTTTGACGTTATCGAGCTCTTCCTCGGTAATCACCACATACTGATCAGGCTCATATTCATAGCCTTTGACGATATCGTCTTTACCAACGATATCGTTGCAGCTACGGCATCTTTTGACATATTTAACCGTGCCGTGATCGTCCTTATGTAATTGACGAAAACTAACACTTCTGACTCTATTGGTGGCGCTATAAAGCCGGATGGGAATTGTAACGAGTGAAAATCGAATATGACCTTTCCAGATACTACGCATTTTTTATTTTTCCTCCATCGAGGGAATTTACTAAATTAAATTGACAGTCCGAAATAAACTACGCTGACGGGGTATTTACATCATCACGTTATCGACAGTTGCTCTACTACCGAACGTCCCTGTACATATCCCGGCGAAAGCCGAGATCCATGCCCACCAATGGTGGTACTTCTCTGGATTCCGGCCTTCGCCGGAATGACGACATCGCAGCAAGCTGCGGGGAATTGAACCCTCAGAGATTAAATATCTTCTTTCAACCGAAGAAACACCGGCTCCCGTAATGTCCCGTTATCCGTCATAGAAGCATATTCCAGCTCGACGCAAATTTTCGGCTCAACCCAGGTAGTCTGTTTTTCATCATCCACTTTATCACTAATCGGCTTGGTTGTGCTTTTCAACGGCTCTATCAAAGCTAAAATTTCATCCATTTTGGCTGAATCAAATCCGGTCCCAACCCGCCCGCGATACACCAGCGCACCCTCAATCAACTCAGCGAGATGCAGTGAGCCAAACTGTTTTGAACGCCCACCCTGCCCTTCGGTATAACCCAGAACCTGACAATCTATGGTTTGGCGGTGTTTTATTTTGTACCAGTCACTACTACGTTTACCAAATTCATATCGACTGTTCTTAACCTTGGCTATCACTCCTTCTAGTCCAGCCAATTTAGCCGCTTTAAACAAACCTTCACCATCATCAATCGCTTCGCTAACGCGAAAAACACCCTGCTTCGCTAACACCAGATTTAGCAGTCTTTGACGCTTCCATAAAGGTTCCCGATGTAGATAAACGCCATCCAGGTACAAGCAATCAAATACATAAGCAACCACAGGTTTTGATTTTGAAGCACGCAGAATTTTAGTTTCACCAGAAGTATGCATTCTGCTAATCACATTTTTAAAATCCGGCTTCCCTTCATCATCAAGACAAACAATCTCACAATCGAGAATCGCGTTATGGCAACTGAGCGCCTCCTTAAAATCATGCATTTCAGGAAATCGCTCTGTTAGCTCACGCTGGCTGCGGCTGTAGATTTTAATTTTTTCGTCATGGATCACCAGCATGGTACGAATACCATCCCACTTCACTTCATAAATATAGCCATCATCCGTTGGCAGCGTTTTTCTACTTCCCACCAACATCGGCTTGGGTGGTTTTTGGTTGAATAAAACCGCAGGCGCATCTTTTCTTTCCAGTAACCATTGTTTTTTATCCGTTCGGTATAAAGAGAATTCACCCTTTAAACGCTTCCCCTCAAGCGTAAAACGTAAACTTTTATCGGTATTTTTTGACGCCTCATAATGACCACCTTCAAATACCGTCATGGTTCCCGCACCATATTCACCCTTGGGAATTTTACCTTCAAAACTCAAATAACTGAGTGGATGCGGCTCAGTCTCAATGGCTAATCGTTTAACCCCTTTATCAATCGGCAAGCCTTTTGGCAAAGCCCAGGAGCGCAGCACACCATTGTCTTCTAGGCGTAAATCATAGTGAAGATGAGAGGCATCATGGCGCTGGATTACAAAGCGATTAGAGGAACCCGATGTCGCAATGGCGGGCGGCTCTGTGGTTTTATCAAAATCCCTTTTCTTGGTATAACGCTTTAACCGCTCATCCACCACCGTCGAGGTTTTTTTATCGTGCAGCTCCACCGCAGAGTCAGCGAATTTTTCCATCACATCGCCATGTTCCGCAACAATATCTGGCACGGTACGTAGCGTAAATTCACCCGGCCCCTGTAACGTTTCCAGCTGCTCCCAAGTCACCGGCATCGACACCGTCCCTCCTGCTCTGGCGCGGGTGCTGTAGGTTGCCACTGTCGTCTGCGAACGATGGTTGCGATAAATATCCAATAACAAACGACCTTTACGTGCCTTCTTGCTCATGTTTAGCGTGCATAAATTCGGGTGTTTTTTAATAAACTTTTCCGCCAGACTTTTAACACTCGAATAAACCTCATCCACTGTCCAAGCGGGCACAATCCGCGTCAATAAATGAATTCCACGGCTGCCGGAAGTTTTCACGAAAACCTGATAACCGTAAGCCTCCAGATGTGTTCGCAGCAACAATGCAATCGCCACAATATCCTGAAAACCCATCCCATCAGGCGGATCGAGATCAAACACAAAATGATCCGGTTTATCAAAATTCGGGCTTTGCACCTGCATCGTATGCAACTCAAGACACGCCAGGTTTGCCGTCCAAGCTAGCGCAGCCGGCTCCGTCGCCAGTAAATAATCTGTTTTAGATTCTGAGCCCAGCTCTACACTTTCAAACCATTCCGGCGCCCAGTCAGGCCGGGACTTCTGGAAAAACTGCTTGCCATCCACACCATCGGGATAACGCCGCAGCGACAAAGGCCGCCCGCCAAGATGCCTGAGAATAACCGGAGCCATCTGCACGTAATACTGAATAAACTCAGCCTTACTGATCTGGGCCTCAGGATAAAGAATCTTATCCAGATTACTTAACCGAACCTTGCGATTACCGATGGAGACATGTTGGAATTTATTTGGCATATCACATCATAGCGACTACTGATGAAGCGTGTCAGACTCCATAATCCTACCTATAAGACTAGACATACCCATAAGAACAATCGCAAAGTTGCTTAATGCGTGGTGATACTTATGGGACGGTTAATAGTAGCCTTGATCTATACGCACAAAAATTTCGTATTCTCATAGTAGTTCCAAATCCGTTACAATCATCTTACATTCAATTTTTAATTAAATAAGGACAAGCTTATGTTTCATCCTATCGAAATTCCCTTTGGCTGCAAAATGCTGTTTAACGTTGTTGATCTAAAGGACGATGTCACGATTGAAGACGTCGAACTATTACTGGGTGAGATGTGTAACTTGGTAAAAAACAACTACGGTGATGACAACGGTGGCTTCATCGGTGGCCAGGTTTTTCGAAATGCCGGGTTTATTTCGGATGAAGGCTCGGTTCAAGAAGACACCAGCAATGAAAAACGTGTACAACAGAATATGGGGGATATTGTTCTCATCACCTATTGGAACTCATTTGAGCAACATGAAGCGTCGCACGCCGATAAATTATTTAACGATAAGTTTGCACAATTAGCCGAATACTGCGATACCACTTTTGAAGTAGGTTATGACATGCTGTGGCAAGGTGTTCCGGAAGATTGACTGCGACTAAATAGAAAGATTTTACTTAGAACCACAGATTGACGCACATGCGTTAATGTCTGTCATCTGCGGTTTTATTAGTCTTCTCTAAAATCACACAACACTACAAATCCCGGTGTGAGCCATCGCAGTACGGTGGATTTTTGGTGTGTTTACAGCCGCAAAGCCCGAATTTTTTTTCTTCTGTCACTTCAAAGGCGATGGGTTCAAACGTTGTTCCCTCATGTGCGCCATCACAAAAGGGTTGATCTTCTGAACGACCACAGCTGCACCAGTAATAGGTTTTCCCCGGTTCTAAATCCATTACATAGGGTTTTTTCTGCACAACAATCGGGTTAGCAAGGTGCGGAGGGATTTCTTCTTCCGGTGGTTTCTTTTGAACAGCATCTTCTGTGAACTCGAAACTATCGAAAAACAACCTTTCTTCATTTAAGCCTTTCTCTAAAAAGGCTGCTTTGCCCGCATTAATCATTGGCGGAGGACCGCACATATAGACATCAAAACCGGATAAATCACTGTGGTGCTTCATGACTGTTTCATGCACCCAGCCAGTTTCTCCGGCCCAGTCGCCACCCTCTTTGGGCTCGGAAAGAACGGCAATAAAATTAATATTTTTATTTTCCTTGGCCCATTTTTCAGCAAGCTCCCGCATATATAAATCATCCTCTGAGCGGACCCCCCAAAAGAGATCTATTTTTCGATTAAACCCTGTGGAAACTTCTTGCTCTATCATCGCTTTGCATGGCCCAAAACCAGTACCACCAGCGACCATAATGATTGGGTTCATCGTATCTTCTCGCAGATAAAATGAACCATGTGGCCCTTCTATTCTGAGCATCGCACGTTCTTCCATTTCATGAAAAACATGGTGGGTAAAATAACCGTCGGGTACTTCCCGAATATGCAGCGTTAAAAATTCATCATCGTGTGGCGGGTTGGCAATTGAAAAAGATCTTCTGCGTCCATCCTTTAATAAAATCTCAATAAATTGTCCTGCCTGAAAGCGCATTCGCTCAGATGCAGGTAATTTCAGTTTGAGCAGCATCACGTCATGATTGAGTTTTGTTAAGGCCTCAACACGTGCCGGATAAATTTTAATTTGTGTGGCGACTTCTGCATCCATGACTTGAGCATTAATCACAAGATCGCTGAGCGGGTTCGCAGAACAAAAAAGTGTTTTATCGGCTGAAACGATCTCGTCTTTAATCGCCTGAGGCGTTCTACCAGGATATTCAACTTCTCCCTCAACCACTGTTCCGGCGCAGGTACCGCAGCTACCGTTACGGCAGCCATAGGCAAGCGTTATGCCCTGACGAAGTGCGGCATCTAACACTGATTCTCCGTCTTCGACTAGAAATTTTAGATCGCTGTCTTTTATTTTTACTCTGTAGGTCATTTTGTTCTCTTTTTAGTATTTACTTGGTGGAGAATATTCGTAAAGACGAATAAATCAGAGGTTCCTAACGAATGAAGATGCACGCAATGCATCTAAGATTCCGATTCAATTGAATATTAAATATCCAGTTCTTCCCATAATTCATCTACTTTCTTTTTGATGGCTTCATCCATCACAATCGGTTTACCCCATTCGCGATTGGTTTCTCCTGGCCATTTGTTGGTTGCATCCAGCCCCATTTTGGAACCGAGACCAGACACGGGAGAGGCAAAATCCAGATAATCAATCGGGGTATTTTCAATCAATAAGGTGTCGCGTGAAGGGTCCATGCGGGTAGTCATTGCCCAAATCACATCCTCCCATTTTCTAACATCAACATCATCATCCACGACGATGACAAATTTGGTGTACATAAATTGTCTCAGAAATGACCATACACCCATCATTACCCGCTTGGCATGTCCGGCATATTGCTTTTTCATGCTAACCACAGCAATGCGATAAGAACAGCCTTCAGGCGGTAAATAAAAATCCACAATTTCAGGGAACTGTTTTTGTAAAATCGGCACAAAAACTTCGTTTAATGCAACGCCAAGTACCGCAGGCTCGTCTGGTGGTCTGCCGGTATAAGTCGAGTGATAAATGGGATCTTTACGCTGAGTAATTTTCTCGATTGTAAAAACAGGAAAACTATCCACCTCATTATAGTAGCCGGTGTGATCACCAAACGGGCCTTCATCTGCCATATCATCGGGATAAATAAAACCTTCCAGAATAATTTCTGCTGATGCCGGTGCTTGTAAATCACTCAACTGACATTGAATTAATTCAGTGCGCGAACCACGCAATAAGCCTGCAAACGCGTGTTCAGAAAGTGAATCAGGAATCGGTGTTACCGCTGCCAGAATCGTCGCCGGATCAGCGCCCAACGCAACGCTAATGGGAAAAGGCTCACCAGGATGAGCTTGCTGCCATTCCCGAAAATCCAGCGCACCGCCACGCTGCGCCAGCCACCGCATAATCACTTTGTTTTTACCGATCACTTGTTGACGATAAATACCCATATTCTGGCGCTTTTTATTTGGCCCCTTTGTCAGCACCAGGCCCCAGGTAATTAACGGCCCGGCATCTTCCGGCCAACAGGTTTGAATCGGATATTGTGATAAATCAATATCCTCTTTTTCGAGCACCACAGCCTGGCAAGGCGCTCGCTTGACAACTTTAGGTGCCATATTCAGCACCTTTTTATAAATCGGCAAACTCTTCCAGGCGTCTTTAATTCCTTTGGGCGGATCAGGCTCTTTGAGCATCGCCAGTAGCTTGCCGACCTCGCGAAGGCTGTCTACGCCCTCCTCTCCCATCCCCAGCGCAACTCGCTTGGGCGTGCCGAATAAATTACCCAATACCGGCATACCAAAACCGGTCGGATTTTCAAACAGTAACGCAGGCCCTCCTGCGCGCAAGGTACGATCGCAGACTTCCGTCATTTCAAGATTCGGAGAAACCGGAGTTTTAATCCGCTTGAGTTCTCCCATGTCTTCCAATTGCTGTATAAAATCGCGCAGGTCTTTGTATTTCATTCGAGTAGTTTCAGTCCGAAAGCGGCTAATATTACCACTCTATCAGGTCGTCATTGATGTGATTGTTGGGTTTTTCGAGGAAATCAGGGGGCTAACAATTCATACCCCTTCAAACTGACCCACAGCCCGGCTAACCGTCATATAGTGAACGCCAAAATGCTCAGCAATGTTCGCCATGGTGTATGCGCCGCTAAGATACGCTTGCGCCATAGCGATATTCCGGTCGGGAAAGTTTTGCTGGTACTCAGATAGAGATAAAGCCAGCGACCTTCGGTGAGCTTTGGAAACCTCGCGCAAAACGTCAGGCTTTTTCTCCTCCTGGTATTGCTTAA
>CAZNYF010000106.1:0-10203 GCA_964577195.1 uncultured Thiotrichales bacterium
TAAGGGCGTCTCTAAAAACACAAGCACCACTGAGAAAAACCATGAACAGCACCTTTTTTATGCGAAAAATCGTTAAATACACCCAGTATTCGCCTCATTTTCGCATAAAAAATGCACTATTCCTGATTTCCCTCAGCAACACTTTTATTTTTAGAGACGCCCTTAACAAGTGTAGATGCTATTCGCACTTTATATTTCTATCCCGTGCCAAACACGTTTTAGCGACTGAATTTCATCGCGGGTTTTTGCTGCTTCTTCAAATTCCAGATCACGCGCATGTTGGTACATTTTCTTTTCTAATTGTTTAAGCTGTTTTTTAGCATTGGCTGGGGTTAAGTTGCCGTATTTTGCTTTTTCTTCAGCAACTTTGGCATACCGCTGAGGCGTCGAACCCGAGCCACCCGCAAAAGCCCCTTCCATAATATCCGCGACTTTCTTTTTAATACCTTTTGGGGTGATGCCATGTTTTTTGTTGTGAGCCAATTGTTTATCACGACGACGATCCGTTTCATCCAGTGCACGCTGCATCGAGCCGGTAATTTTATCCGCATATAAAATAGCTCTGCCATTGAGGTTTCTGGCAGCACGGCCAATGGTTTGAATCAGTGACCTTTCCGAGCGTAAAAAACCTTCTTTATCCGCATCAAGAATCGCAACCAGCGAAACTTCCGGCATATCCAAACCTTCGCGCAGCAGGTTAATCCCAACCAGCACATCAAATTCTCCGAGGCGTAAATCCCGGATAATTTCTACGCGCTCGACGGTATCAATATCCGAATGTAAATAGCGCACTCGTGCGCCGTTATCTTGCAAGTATTCCGTGAGGTCTTCCGACATGCGTTTAGTCAGTGTAGTAATTAATACGCGCTCATTCTTTTTGGCACGCTCGTTAATTTCAGATAGAACATCATCCACTTGCGTGGCAATGGGTCGAATTTCTACTTGTGGATCAACAAGACCGGTGGGGCGAACAACCTGCTCGATCACCGCATCGGCATGCTCCTGCTCGTAAGGGCCAGGTGTTGCCGAAACGTAGGTTGTTTGCGGCGCCAGTTCGAGAAACTCTTTAAACATCAATGGACGGTTATCTAACGCTGATGGCAATCGAAAACCATAATTCACCAGATTTTCTTTGCGCGATCGATCACCTTTGTACATTGCACCGAGCTGCGGCACGGTGACATGTGATTCATCAATAATCAGCAACGAACCGGATGGCAAATAATCAAATAAACACGGTGGAGGATCGCCCGGATCACGTCCGGATAAATAGCGCGAGTAATTTTCAATGCCGTTGCAATACCCCAGCTCCAATATCATCTCGATATCAAACAAAGTGCGCTGCTCTAAACGCTGCGCTTCGACCAATTTATTTTCATCATTTAAATATTTCAGCTGGATTTTTAAATCTTCTTTAATTTGGTCAACTGCGGCGAGCATTATTTCTCGCGGTGTAACGTAATGTGATTTTGGATAAATGGTAAATCGCGGGACTTTTTTAACCACTTTCCCGGTGATCGGGTCAAATAAACTCAATTTTTCAATTTCATCATCAAACAGTTCGATGCGCAGCGCATCCCGTTCGGCTTCTGCCGGAAATACATCAATCACATCGCCACGCACGCGATAGGTACCGCGCTTAAAATCCATTTCGTTGCGGCTGTATTGTAAATCGGACAATCGGCGCAACATCTGGCGCTGATCAATTTTGTCACCCCGATCCAGGTGCATGATCATTTTCAGATAGGACTTGGGATCGCCCAACCCATAAATCGAAGACACCGACGCAACAATCACAACATCGCGCCGCTCGAACAATGCCTTGGTTGCTGACAGCCGCATTTGCTCGATATGGTCGTTAATCGAAGCGTCTTTCTCGATATAGGTATCGCTCGCCGGCACATACGCTTCTGGCTGATAGTAGTCGTAATAAGAAACGAAATACTCGACCGAATTATTCGGGAAGAACTCTCTCATTTCCCCATACAACTGCGCTGCGAGGGTTTTATTGGGCGCAAGAATAATCGCAGGACGATTCAGCGTGGCAATCACATTCGCCATCGTGAAGGTTTTACCCGAGCCGGTGACGCCCAGTAATGTTTGGTATGCAAGACCATCTTCCAAACCTTCAATCAACTGTGCAATCGCAGCGGGTTGGTCACCGGCAGGTTGATAGTCTGTGACGAGTTCAAAAGGTTTATTCATCAGGGTATATGCCAACCTAGAAAAGTCAGTTGGATCACGAAAGGCCACGCAATCCATTAATGCGCCTAGTAAACCAGAAAAACCTCTCATCACCAACAAGGTGGCCACGAGTTTTTTTGGTTCACTAGACACCTCAATGGCTCACGCGTCTTTTTCGTGCCCAACTGATTTTTCTAGGTTACAGTAACGAGGTTTTTAGCGATCATCGAAGGATCTCCTGTGAGCCAGCTTTCCAACCGAATTCAGAGTGTAAAACCCTCAGCCACTTTAGCCATTGCCGCCACCGCTTCCCGGCTACGCGCCGAGGGTGAAGACATTATCAGCCTGAGCATTGGCGAGCCAGATTTTGACACCCCTGAGCATATCAAAACCGCAGCAATCGATGCGATTAATAACGGTCAAACCCGCTATACCGCAGTGGATGGAACGGTCGAGCTAAAACAAGCCATCATCAATAAATTCAAGCGAGA
Organism: uncultured Thiotrichales bacterium; assembly: GCA_964577195.1. Classification (GTDB taxonomy): domain Bacteria; phylum Pseudomonadota; class Gammaproteobacteria; order UWMA-0217; family UWMA-0217; genus HyVt-560. Next base: position 2,676 of record CAZNYF010000106.1, read on the forward strand.
CAACAATCTCGACTACGGCATGGATCAAGTACAGGCATCCACCGGCGGCAAACAGTGCATTTATAATCTCTGTCAAGCAATGCTCAATCCGGGTGACGAGGTCATTATCCCCGCACCCTACTGGGTGTCCTATCCCGATATCGTAATACTCGCAGATGCCAAACCGGTGATTGTCAAAGCCGATCAATCGCAAAACTTTAAGCTGCTGCCCGACCAGCTCGAAAAAGCCATCACACCTAAAACACGGATGCTGTTCATCAACAGCCCCTCCAACCCCACCGGCGTGAGCTACAGCGAGTCCGAGCTAAAAGCACTCGGCGAAGTTTTGCTGCGACATCCACAGGTATTGATTGGCACCGATGATATGTACGAGCACATTATCTTCGATGGGCAACCGTTTTCCAACATCGTCACCGCCTGCCCCGAATTGTACGACCGCACCGTGATCCTCAGTGGCGTTTCCAAAGCCTATGCGATGACTGGCTGGAGAATGGGCTTTTGTGCAGGCCCCGCTGATTTGATCGCCGCAATGAAAAAAGTGCAGTCACAAAGCACCTCCAACCCCAGCTCGATCACTCAAGCCGCTGCGACCGCTGCGCTCGACGGTGACCAAGACTGCATTCAAACCATGCTCAGCGCATTTCAGGAGCGACACAACTACGTCTACCAGCGACTAGACAGGATGGACGGACTCTCCTGCTTGCCGTCTGATGGTACCTTTTACAGCTTCCCCAACGCAGATGCGGTCATTGCCCGTCTGGATGGAATAGAGAATGACATTGATCTGGCAGACTATTTTCTCAAGCAAGCCAAAGTTGCCGTAGTGCCTGGCTCTGCCTTTGGCATGGCAGGACATTTCCGAGTTTCCTACGCCACCAGCATGGAGAATTTGGAGACAGCATTAGATCGAATCGAACAAGCAATCAGCTGATCGTCATTCATTCATGAATTTATGAGGACTCCGTAGGATGAACTGGACGGGTGAAGCGCATTTGTCGCGATTGATGCGCTTCGCAAGCTCAGCCATCCTACGGTAATTCATCCAATAAAAAACCCTCAGAGAGGGTTGTTTTCGAGCTTAGTAGAGTCACTAAAATCAACTAAGACGAATTTCTGAGATCTACGTCTATTGACCGATCCAGATTGAGACTATATTATCTCGCCTCAATTCCCTGGTAGCTCAGTTGGTAGAGCAATTGACTGTTAATCAATGGGTCCCTGGTTCGAGCCCGGGCCAGGGAGCCAAATTTAAAAAGCCTGCATTTATGCAGGCTTTTTTCGTTTTGGAGTTTAATCGTTCGAGCCTGTCACGTTACTGCCTTGACAAACCTTCTCATCGTCATACACTGTAGTTAATTGCACTACAAAACTTTTTAAAACAAAACTATGCCGACTTCACCTTTTTCATTACGGCTCACCTCAGACATTAAAGCCATGCTCAAGCAAGAAGCGGCAGAGATGAACCGCTCCGAATCTTTTGTTGCAACCACTGCCATCAAGAACTTTCTGCTCGCACGGCAACAAAAACGACAGGCCATTGATATCGCTATTGAGGAAGCGAACAAAGGCCACTTCATTTCTTCTCAAGCAATGGGTGCCTGGGTGGACTCATGGGGCTCTGAAAATGAACTCGCACCACCTCCGGTTGATACAAAAATCACAAATCAAGAATGAAAATCCTGTACCTTGAGAGTGCTCGGGATGACCTTGTCTGGATGCGTCATTACTACGAGGCTGTTTTCCCCCAAGGTCAGAAAAACGCACAGCAACAATTTCACGCCGTAGAAACCACTCTTCTTGCCAATCCCTTTATAGGCAATACAACCCACCGCAAGAATGTACGAGAATTTTCCGTTCCCAAAACACCGTTTTCTTTTATCTATCGCAGCTTCTCTGACCGTGTTGAAGTGCTACGTATCTGGGATGAGCGCCAAGATCGTGCCAAACTTGATGAGTAGCTGTCACCATTTTCTTCTTGAATATTGATTTCCCGACCATTAAAAATCTCTACGGTTCCAGTGCTTTTCACCAACCTTTTTCCCTACCGTTCAATATATGGGCATCTCTAAAAATAGAAGTGCTACTGAGGGGAATCAGGAATAGTGCATTTTTTACGCGAAAATGAGGCGAATATAGCCACAGGGATGTGGTGTAGTAGAGCAATGCAGGAGCTATTGCCGACTGGGTGTATTTAACGATTTTTCGCATAAAAAAGGTCTGTTCATGGTTTTTCTCAGTGGTGCTTGTATTTTAAGAGGTGCCCATATGGTAATAAGGCGGATAATGCTGCCACACCTTAGTTTTGCAATTGCTGTAATGTCCATTTTTTACCCTTATTTATGTCGCCCATAAGCTAATCCATGATCCACGCTCAGGTTGTACGTAATCACTTGCAGCTCACACTAGTTCTGCCTCCTTTTGTCCTGCCGCTAGCTGGCGTGGCTTAGTTGCTATGATTGAATCAGGGATGCAGTGAAAAATGCCTTTATGTGAATTCAATAAATGCTTTAACACTGCTGGACAACAACAACAATAATAATTCAGGAGAACTGAAACTCATGCTTAATCACACCATGTCAAAAGCCGGATTGTGGACGCTGCTACTTGCCACGCTGATCACAACTAACGCCAACGCTGCCAGTAATACGGACACATCTGTCAAAATCACCAAGAATATTCCATCGCTGGTTATCAACCATCGAGGTGTACCTGTTAAGGTTCAACGAATTCAAGACACATCCAATAAACTGGTGGATGACTTCGCAAAAACCTCTCGACCTTGCCCACCTTTTTGCATTCACCCCATGAAAGCTGCCAACGATGTTAAAACCATTGGTGAAGTTGAACTGTTAGAATTTGTCAGCAACGAGGTTGCCAATAAAACGGGCGTGTTAATTGATGCACGCATGCCAAAATGGCACGACAGCGAAACCATTCCTGGCTCAGTCAACCTGCCTTTTGTTATTTTTTCCAAACAAGGAAAAGGTCTGAATCAGATTTTTGAATTGCTCGGCGCGACAAAAACCAAAAAAGGCTACAACTTTAGCAAAGCCAAAGATCTTGCTTTATTTTGCAACGGTCCATGGTGCGATCAATCTCCGCGCGCGATCAAAAGTTTAATTGCTGCAGGATACCCTGCTGAAAAACTTCTCTACTATCGCGGTGGCATGCAAATGTGGAAGCTTTTTGGACTCACTACTGTGTTGCCAAAATCCAATATGGTATCTAAAAAATAATCAGCGGAGAATCTGATGTCATTATTTAAAAGTAAAGTATTTGGTGCAGTTGCGGTTGTGGGTTTGGTTGGAATAAGTATTTTCTCTCAGTCTGGAAAAGATCAGTCCGAACAAGGTGGTGAACAACAAGCCACACACTCACCGGTTATTCCTAAAGCGCAAACGATTGATCGTGTTGTCTCGGAAGATTCGCATAGCAAGTTTTCAGCGGCGGCAATTTCGGCTTTGTCTGCTTCACCAGCCTATAACGATGAGCGTGCAAAAAAGGTCGCTCCCAAAGCACCAGAAGATGATCTGTCGGCATTAATTGGTAACGCCATCTCTGAGCTGGGTTCTTTAGCAGAGGAAGAAAATAACTATATCAGCGCACTCACTGGCTCTTCTAATATTCGTGGTGGTGATGCCGATCATCTTAACAAGATTGATTTTGGCTCACTGAGTATTCAGAAACAACGCCCGATTCAATCATTTGAATCACAAATGGATTCATTGGTGAGTGATTTGTTAGCTACTGGCTCAAAAGCGAAGACGCCAGAAAAGTCTGTCGCTGCAAAGGTCTCGTTAAAGGTCTCGGAAAATCCGGTTGAAGACAATGGCAGCGTTGCCGCCTACATCGCTTCACTGGCAGAAGAGTCAGAAACACGGCGTAATGAGGTAAGAATGATTACAGTCTCCAACGGCGAAACACTATGGGAAATTGCTGCCCGTGCTTATGGTGATGGCAATCTTTACAAGAAGATTTACGAAGCCAACCCGCATATTAAGAATCCTAATATGATCGAAATTGGTGACGTATTGCGAGTGCCTATTTAACTAATTTGTTCGGTTACAAGGATGTAACCATTACTTATCTTTCCCGGCACTTTCTCCATCCCTGGAGGTTTGCTGCTCATCGCTCCCAGCATTCCCTCCATCCCTGGAGGTCCACTGCTCGCCGTTCCGGACGCTCCCAGCATTCTCTCCATCCCTGGAGGTCCACTGCTCGCCGTTCCGGACGCTCCCAGCATTCTCTCCATCCCTGGAGGTCCTTTTCCATTCGGTATCTTTGCTGGACGATTTCACAATTGAACCCAGTTTAGCGAACTTCCAGAGCATATAAAAAGGTGCTGTGATAAGCGCTTTCCAGTCTTGCGAAGTTGCATTTCCCAGCAACATTGCGATCACAACGTGCAGCACAATCAAACTCAACCCCAACAATCCATAGATGCTTAACAGGCCGCTCGCGACGATCAGTCCGATGATTGAAATTACCAGCAACATGCCAATGTGATAGCTCAGTGGCATTAATAATAGTTCCAGCAGCGGTTCAATCAGCGCTGTATTTTTCTTGCCGATAATGTCTTTTAGTAACTGTGGCGCTAAATCCAAAACCATCCGGAACCGACCACCTTCCCAGCGCTCACGCTGTGATTGCGCTTCAGCACTGGTCACAGGCATATCTGACCACACACAAGTATCGGCAAGAAATTCTACTTTTCGCCCGGAACGCACTAACCGAACGTGATATTCCAAATCTTCAACAATCGAGAAGCTGTCATACGGGACGGCAGCAAGTGTGTCAGCTGACAAGGCAAAACCGTTGCCAAAAATGCCGGCTGAGAATCCCGCCTGGCGACGAGATAGAGGGCGCAGATAATTAAATGCCAAAAAAGCAATATGCATTAAGCGAGGTCGAAAACCTGCTTCGGGATTGCCCACACGATAGCCGGCTTGGGCAGCAGCAGCCCCGTTAGAAAATGCTTTTCGCATGGCGAGAAAAAAGTTTCTGTTGACTCTGGTATCTGCATCAACAACTAGGAAAACATCGTAACCTTTGCCCTTGAGTTGCTCGAAAGCAAAATTGAGTGCATAGCCTTTGCCACGCAAAGTCTCGTTCTGACGCTCCAGCACAGTGCAGCCATACTGACGAGCGATAGCGGCTGTTTCATCCGTGCAATTATCAGCAATCACATGTAAATCGGCAGCATCCAACGGGGCTTCACAGGCCAGCAAGCTGGTGAGTGTTGCAGGTAAATCCTGAGCTTCATTGTGCGCGGGGGTAACTACCGCAAGCCGCAGGTGACCTCCAAGGATGGAGGAAATGCTGGGAGCGCCCGGAGCGGCGAGCAGTGGACCTCCAGGGATGGAGGAAATGCTGGGAGCGCCCGGAGCGGCGAGCAGTGACCCTTCAAGTGCCGAGGAAGTATCGGGAGCGCGGAGCAGCGATTTCCGGCTTTTAAACAAAGCCGGAAAAGTGACTAGCAGGAGTTCAATAGTGCCGGGCAGAGTTGCCAGCAACAGCGCCAGTCCTATGGCAAATAACAATCCAATCATTCATTAATCCGTCAAAATCTCTGGGTCAGGACTTAGCCTTCTCTTCTGCCATTTCCTTGTGAACTGAAGCCATATCAACTGCACGAACTTTTTCGATCAGTTCTTCCAGTTTCGGTTCAGCCAGCATTCCTGCCTCTGAATATAAAATCACTTTTTCGCGAAAAATCATCAGTGTGGGAATCGACCTGATTTGAAAGGATGCACCCAACTCCTGTTCGTCCTCGGTGTTCACTTTTGCAAAGACGATATCATCGTGCTTTTCAGACACGGATTCATAGATCGGAGCGAAATTTCTGCAAGGGCCGCACCAGGGCGCCCAAAAATCGACAATGACGATATCCCCATCTTTAATCGTTGATTCAAAATTGTCGTTGTTTAGTTCTACAGTAGCCATTTATTTCTTCCTTAGTGTGGTAGTAACTTCCAATTCAGTTACATCGTTGATCTCTTGTATGCTCCGTTTAGGAGTTCTAATAGGTGGTTTTCAAGAGCTTGGTAATAATTACGCTGCGAACTTTGCCATAGAACGCCAGTATTCGCCAGCCAGAGGGCGTTTCTTAAACGATTTTCAACGATAACATCTGGTCATGCAACGCATGCAAACGACTCAGAGGGTCATCCATTTCCAGCAACATTTGTTTGCTCTTGAGTGGGATCGGCAAAACTTCTGTGAGTCTCCCCGCAACCCAGGTTGAATCATCTAAAACGGTTTCGAGCTGATTAAACGGCGATCCCATTCCCGTGAGAATCTTTTCCAGCAGTTCTGCCAAATGGATAAACTCTGGCGGTAAATCGCGCAAGGCTTCTGTTTCTAATGGCTCAATCGCTGCTGTCATTAAGCGATCAGCGCCAATGGAACGTTTTCCGATAGTGACTTTTTGCTGACCCTGCGCGGTAATTCCCAACAATCCATCACTGGTGGTATCCCAGTGACTGATCGAAACCAACGTGCCTGTTGAGCATACCGTCGCATCACCGCCAGTCTCTTTTCCTTCATCAATCAAGGCAATCACAAAGCCACTATCATCTCGCAGACAGCGGCTGATCATGTCGATATAGCGAGCCTCAAAAATTCGCAGCGGTAGAACGCCACCAGGAAAGATGACTGAATTGAGTGGAAAAACTGGGGCTATTTCCGGCATGACTGCGACCGCTTGTTATCCCGTACTACCGCTGGATTTCACGGCAACGCCGTCCCAGCGCGGTGAAATATTTTGCTCAAGACCGATATGGTCAATGATTCGAGCAACGATAAAATCAATAATCTCATCCACAGATTGGGGATGATGATAGAACCCCGGATTGGCAGGCAGCATGACTGCGCCCATGCGGCTGAGTTTCAACATGTGTTCCAGATGAATTTCGGAAAAAGGTGTTTCTCGCACCACAGCGATGAGTTTTTTACGTTCTTTGAGGGTCACATCCGCAGCGCGCTCCATCAGGCTACGGCTTTGCCCAGTCGCAATTGCAGCCAATGTGCCGGTGGTGCAAGGACACACGACCATGACCTCATTCACACCCGACCCGCTGGCAATCGCCGCTGTCCATTGTTTTTCACCAAAAACAGCGAGCTGACCCGCTTTTGCGCCGTACCGCTCACCCAGATAGCGCTCTATTTCTCGTGGGCGTCCGGGTAGCTGTAAATCAGTTTCCAGGCCAATCACTACTTGCCCGGGCTGCGACAACATCAAATCCACATGCACACCCGATTGCAGTAAAACTTCCAGTAATCGGAGCCCGTACTGCGCACCAGAGGCACCTGTCATCGCCAATGAGATGGATTCAACAGCGTCAATATTTGTTTTCATAATATGTCCAGTAACCGTACCGGCAAATTTTCAAATCCGCCGTTGCTCATTATTATAATAGAGTCTCCGCTGCGACTTTGCTTGACCAAAGCGTCCAGCAGCGTATCGACGGAGTTAAATGTGTGATGGGTAATATTCATTTGCAAACCCTCATTGCCCCAGTCCAAGTCG
>CAZNYF010000107.1:0-10203 GCA_964577195.1 uncultured Thiotrichales bacterium
GTCCATCCCTGTCCACTTTAATTACTCCATTGACTGACGCGTAACTTGTAGGTTGCGGGTGAAGCATGAACCGGTTCGTAAGCTCACCTGCAACCTACCTGTTTGTCTTTACCCTAATTATTGGTTTGTGAGCGTAGATACCGCGCCAGCTCTACCTCGTCGATTAAACCTTGAGAGACTTTTACTATGATCTGGCCGATTTCCTCGGTCACAAAAGATGGGAACACCCCGTTCAAGCGTAAACAAGTCACCATTGTTCTGAAGGCCGTTCTTTTGTTTCCATCATTAAAGACGTGACCAACAGCAATGATAACGCCATTGGAAGCCGCTAAATCAAATACATCTTCTATAAATCCGTAGTGAATTCGATTCTCAACTCGGGCAACAACCGCGTCCAAAAAAGATTTGTTTCCGGCCAACCCTTGAAGCTCATGTTTATTCACAACAGTTTCATGAATAGCAAAAACCGTTTCAGCGCTGAGCAATTTCAACGCTACTTATCTCTCAAATAGTCTAAAACCGGTTGATCTTCTTCTATCGTTTCAGCAAGAATTTTTTGCGCCTCGGCATGATCGGCAAATTCTACCGTCTCCAGGCTAACCGCTGATTTAGGCACCAAATAGCCAACCACCTTATTGCGGTTGAGCACAGCAACCGGGGTATCACCCGCATTGGCGAGCACTTTTGCCGGGTCGCGCAACTCCGTCAACGACACAGTTTTATTGGTCAGCATTTTTTCCATGATCGGCTCTCAGATTAAAAATATACGGTTAAGTATACACATTAATGCACAGAAGTTTGGGAACGAGGGGAATGCAGCTCTGCCCGGTAAAGATCAGAAACTCAGCGGTGCTGTTGCGGATCAGTGGTTTGATTGATTGCGGGGTTTGTTCATGTGTCGACCAGATGGGTTTTGCCGGTGAGTAGTATATTGCATTGACATACCAACCGGTACGGACTATAAAACATACCAACCGGTATGAATCTGAGTACTGCCAAAAACCGACCATTAGCAACTATCAACCTAGATCAATACATTGTGAATACTAAAACCCAAAAAATCCCCAGCACCGGTGTGACACCGGCCGAACAGATTAAAACACCGTTTTGGCATTTCTGGAAATGCGATCGCTGTGCTATCCCCAAAGAGGAAACCCGCACTCAGTTACTCAATGCGGCATTTGAAGAAATTCATCAATTTGGTTTCCAGTCCGCCAGTCTGAGTCGTATTCTCAAACGCACTGGTGTGACCAAAGGTGCGCTGTATCACTACTTTCCCAGCAAGACAGATCTTGGTTACGCGGTGCTCGATGAGATGATTCGTGAGCAGATGATAGATTTCTGGATTCGGCCTTTACAAGAAGGCAATCCGCTTGATGTGATCATTAAAATAATCGAAGCGTCCGGCGAGCTGATGACGATGGAAGATATTCGTCTTGGCTGTCCACTCGCGAATCTTTCTCAGGAAATGTCACCCGTCGATGAAGGTTTTCGTGAGCGAGTAGAAGCACAGTATTCGGAATGGCGCTCCGCACTGAGCACCGCACTGAAACGCGGTCAGCAAGCTGGCCAAGTAACCACAAAAATTGATGCTGATGCTACTGCCGTGATGCTGGTTGCCAGCCTCGAAGGCTGTCTGGCTACTGCAAAAAACGCCCAAAGCCGTGAACTGCTACTGCAATGTGGTCTGAGCTTAATACAAATACTAAACACCCTAAGAAAAGAAAAAGGAGAAAAATCGTGATTAAAAATTATGCTGAGTGGATTTTACGCTGGCGCTGGCTGGTCATTCTCGTCACTTTGGTTGCAGTGGTTTTACTGGCTTCCGGTGGTCGATTTCTACATTTGACCAATGATTATCGGGTCTTTTTCAGTAAGGATAATCCGCAGCTTGCCGCGTTTGAAAACCTTCAGGATACCTATACGAAAACGGATAATGTGCTGGTGATGCTGCTACCCAAAGATGGCAAGGCAGTATCCGCCAATGTGCTCGGCGCAGTGACAGAACTGACCCACGCCTCCTGGCAGATTCCGTATTCTATTCGTGTCGATTCGGTATCAAATTTCCAGCACACCTATGCTGAAGAAGATGATTTGGTCGTCATCGACCTGATCGAAGAACCGCGCTCACTTTCGGCAAATGAACTCGCTGCGAAGGGGAAAATTGCGATTGAAGAACCGTTGCTGCTCAATCGACTGATTTCCGGTAAGCAGCACGCTACGGGTGTTAACGTCACCATCGAATTACCCGGCATAAACCCAACAGCCGAAGTACCGGAGGTGGTTAGTCATGTTCGTGAAATGATGGCCGGTTTTGAAACTAAATACCCGGATATCGAGTTTTATGTCACCGGCGTAGTGATGCTGAATAATGCTTTTCCCGAAGCATCGATCAAAGATATTAAAACGCTGATCCCTCTGGCTTTAGGCGCCATCATCATTGGCTTGATCATATTCTTACGCACCGTCAGCGGCATGATCACAACCGTGATTGTCATTTTCATGTCAATCTTCGCAGCGATGGGTAGCGCCGGTTGGCTCGGCATTCAACTAACACCACCGGCAATGTCTGCGCCAACAATGATTCTGACATTGGCGGTGGCTGATGCCATACACTTTCTCTCGACCATGCTATTCCGCATGCGTCATGGCGACAATAAGCACGATGCCATCGTTGAAAGCCTACGCATTAACTTTCACCCTATATTCCTCACCTCACTGACCACTGCCATCGGCTTTTTAAGCTTGAATTTCTCTGATGCACCGCCGTTTCGTGATCTGGGCAACATCACGGCAATGGGCGTGGTATTTGCCTTCATTTTCAGCATGACGTTCTTACCGGCACTGATCTCGGTGTTGCCAGTAAAAGCCAGAGAAGGCAAAACCCGCACCCATAGAATTATGGACGGCATTGCAGAATTCGTGATTCGTCGTCGCACGCCGCTGCTGTTTGGCATTGGCGCATTAATTTTGGTATTTGCAGCGCTGGTGCCGCGCAACGACTTGAATGACAATTTTGTGCAGTATTTTGATGAGAGCATCGAGTTCCGCACCGATACTGACAAGGTCGCTGACAATCTAACCGGGCTGTACTTTATTGATTATTCAATGGACAGCAAAGAACCCGGTGGCATTAGCGAGCCAGCGTTCTTGCAACAAATTGAAGCGTTCGCAAACTGGTATCGGACTCAACCGGAGACTATGCATGTCAGCGTGATCACGGATGTATTCAAGCGGCTAAATCAGAATATGCACGCCGATGATCCGGCACTGTATAAAATCCCGGAGCAGCGAGATCTCGCCGCGCAGTATTTGCTGCTCTATGAAATGTCACTGCCGTATGGCCTGGATTTAAACAACCAGATCAATATCGACAAATCCGCTACCCGAGTCTCTGTAACACTTGAAACCATGACTACTGCACAAACACTGGCGCTAGAAAAACGTGCGCTAGACTGGATGACAGAAAACACGCCGAACCTTGTCACCCAAGGTGCCAGCCCAACCGTTATGTTCTCGCACATCGGCATGCGAAATATCAAAAGTATGCTGACTGGGACAGCCGTTGCACTGGTGTTAATTTCACTTGCGCTGATCTTTGCTCTGCGCTCATTTAAACTCGGCATGCTTAGTCTGGTACCCAATCTCGCGCCAGCAGTGGTTGCCTTCGGTGTTTGGTGGATTGTGAAAGGTGAAATTGGCTTGGCATTATCGGTGGTCGCGGCGATGACACTGGGCATCGTGGTCGATGACACCGTGCATTTCCTGAGTAAGTACGTGCGCGCCCGACGTGAACAAGGACTCAATGCAGAAGATGCCGTGCGCTATGCGTTTTCCAGTGTCGGGGTTGCACTATGGGTAACCACGATAGTATTGATCGCTGGCTTCCTGGTACTCTCCCGCTCAGCGTTTGAACTAAACTCCAGTATGGGACTAATGACTGCAATCACCATTGGTATCGCACTCTTCATTGATTTTTTCTTTTTGCCACCGCTGTTAATGCGTTTGGACAAAGGATCACTTAACAAGTAACGGAGCCTACTATGTCTTTACTCAAACTTACCGAACCTGACGAAGTTGAAGGCGATCTAGCCGAGATTTATGCAGGGCTAGAAAGCAGCATTGGTTTCGTACCCAACGGCTATAAGTTGCTGGGCGTTAGCATTGATGTGCTCAACCGGCAATTAAGTTATGCCGACTGGGTAGCGAAACACCCGACCTTAACACCTAAATTTACCGCCATTTTACGGGTTTTGATTTCAGAAAATGTGCAGTGTGAATATTGTGTTGATGTGAATTCAGCCATGCTGCAAAACCAGCACGGTGTTAGCGCAGAACAAATTGATGCGTTTAAAGCCGATATCGAAACCGTACCGCTGGAACCTCGTGAAAAAGCCCTGTTGATCTTTGTCGTTAATGCAACCAAAGACTCAAAAGGGGTGACTGCTGCGGAGATCAAGGCGCTACAAAATCACGGCTGGGCCGATCACGAAATTATGGATGCCCTTTATCAGGGAACCCAGCAAATCGCTGTAGACACCCTGTTAAACGCCTTCAAAGTAGAAAATGATATAGGAGAATAATGATGAATTTATGGGTAAAACTAACTGCAACCGCACTAATAACCGCAGCAATCTCTCTGCCTGTTTTCGCACAAACAGATGAAGAAAAAGGCTTGGAGATTGCTAAAGCCGCTGATGCTTACGATGAAGGCTTTGTCGATTTTGTCGCCGATATGGTGATGACGTTGAGAAACCGCAAAGGTCAGGAGAGTGTTCGCCAAATTCGAATTCACACATTGGAAGTTCCAAACCAAGGCGATAAAAGCATGTCGATTTTTGATGACCCTGCTGACGTAAAAGGAACCGCTATGCTGACTTATTCACATGGCTTGGAACCTGATGACCAGTGGCTGTATTTACCTGCACTCAAACGGGTGAAAAGAATCAGCTCGCGAAATAAATCTGGCCCGTTTATGGGTAGTGAATTTGCGTTTGAGGATTTGGGTTCTCAGGAAATCGAGAAATACAGTTATAAATTCTTGCGTGAAGAAGCCTGTGGCGATTGGCAATGCAACGTCATCGAGCGCACGCCACAGTACAAACACTCCGGTTATACCAGTCAGACAGTGTGGATAGACAAAGACAAATTTCGCATTACCAAAGTAGACTTTTTTGATCGCAAGAAGAAGCTGCTAAAAACACTGGATTTTAGCGATTACAACGAATATGTGGGCCACTACTGGCGGCCTGGAAAGATGGATATGCAAAACCATCAAACCGGCAAGAGCACCACGCTTAAGTGGGGTAATTACAAGTTTCGCACCGGCTTGTCTGCCAAGGACTTCAATAAAAACAAACTCAAAAGTTTACGCTAACGGATGGGTAAGCAATTTAACCAGCTGGAGCAACGTCATGTTGAGTTAATCCAGCGCCAGAAAATGTTCTTTGTCGCCACCGCCGCCTGTGAGGGCAAGGTGAATCTCTCGCCTAAAGGCATGGACTCATTTCGGGTGGTGGATGATTCTCGCGTGATCTGGCTGAACCTCACCGGTAGCGGCAATGAGACGGCTGCGCATGTGCTGGATAATCCGCGCATGACAATTATGTTCTGCGCGTTTGAAGGTAGTCCGGTCATTCTGCGTTTGTACGGTAAGGCAAAAGCCATCCATCCGCGTGATGCTGACTGGGACAAGCTGATTGGCGAGTTTCCTGAAACACCCGGATCGCGGCAGATTTTCGATATGCGGATCGACATGGTGCAAACCTCCTGCGGTTTTTCTGTGCCTCTGTATGAGTATCAGACTGATCGCGATGTACTAACTAAATGGTCGGAGAGCAAAGGGGAAGCTGGCATCGCCGAGTATTGGAAACAGAAGAATCAACTTAGCCTAGATGGTCAGCCGACGCGCATTCTCGAAAACTCATCAAACGGCAGTGACAGTGACAATCTATAAAAAATTATTGTTCGCTGCGTTGAGCATGGCGTTGATTCAACCAGTAATGGCCGCTCAATGGCGCGGCAATGTCGCAATGGAAGGCCGCTTTTTTCCCAACGATGCGTTATATGCTCAGCAGGAGGATACTTTTCCCTCCATCTCGCTGGAAGTCGAATATAGCCGCAAGTTTGGAAAGTCTGGCAATACATTCACCATCACGCCGTTCGCCAGAATTGATGACTTCGATGAGGAAAGGACGCATGTGGATTTTCGCGAGTTCAAATTGCACCTTTCCAAAAATGATTGGGAATGGCAGCTTGGCTTGATTAAGGTTTTCTGGGGGGTGACCGAGACACAGCATCTGGTTGATATCATTAATCAAACCGATCAGGTCGAGAATATTGATGGCGAGGATAAGCTTGGCCAACCTGCGATTCATGCAACCTGGTATCCAGACTGGGGCACGATGGAATTTTTCGTCCTGCCGGGTTTTCGTGAACGCACTTTTCCCGGTGTACATGGAAGACTCCGAGGTCAGTTACCGGTGGATACAGACAATCCGAGCTACGAATCCAGCGATGAGGAACAACATGTCGATTTCGCTCTGCGTGCTGCTGGCACGGTGATGGATGACTGGGACGTTGGGCTATCTTTGTTTTCTGGCACCAGCCGCAATCCGCAGCTGATTTTGGATACCAGCCAAGTTCGACCCCGCTTGATTCCTCGCTATAACCAGCTCGATCAAGTCGGTCTGGATGTTCAAGCAACACTCGAAAACTGGCTGTGGAAAATGGAAGCAGTGTATCGGGATGAGGCGAAAGAGTCGTACTCAGCCGCAGCGGGAGGATTCGAATATTCATTTTACGGCCTAGCCGGTGGACAATCTGATCTTGGCGTATTGATGGAGTACCACACGGACAGTCGCGGAGAAGATGCCACCAGCCCTTTCCAAAATGATCTCTTTATCGGTGGTCGCTGGACGATGAACGATGCTCAAAGCACCGATCTACTCGCAGGCGCGATTTTAGACCTGGACTACGACACGCGCTCATTTCGAATTGAAAGCAGTCGCCGCATTGGTCAAAACTGGAAGATTACTGCCGAGCTACAAATTTTTGATCGTATCGACTCCCGAGATTTGCAGTTCCCACTGCGCAACGACGACTTCGCATTAATCGAACTGGCTCGTTATTTCTAGTATTCTCAGGCTTTGAATTTTCTGGATTGGCTATGTCCGACCATAAGACACAATTCCTGCAACTCGCAATACAGCGCGGCGTTCTAAAATTTGGCGAGTTCACACTAAAGTCCGGACGAGTCAGCCCCTATTTCTTTAATGCAGGGTTATTCGATCAAGGCAGCGATCTCGCCAAATTGGGCGAATACTACGCTGCAACCATCATAGAATCAGGCGTACAGTTCGATATCTTGTTTGGGCCTGCTTATAAGGGGATTCCCATCGCTGCAGTCACCGCAGCAGCTTTGTACACTCGGCATGGGATTGACACCGCATACGCATTCAATCGCAAAGAAGCCAAGTCTCACGGGGAAGGCGGCTCCATCGTAGGACGAGCACTTTCAGGACGAGTGCTGATCATAGATGATGTAATCACTGCTGGAACTGCCATCAGAGAATCAGTAGATATTATTCGGGCCGCAGATGCATCGCTCTCGGGAGTTTTGATTGCGCTAGACCGTCAGGAAATAGGCAAAGGCAAAATTTCAGCGGTCCAGGAGGTTGAAAGCGGGTTTGATGTGCCCGTCATCTCTATCGCTACGGTATCTGATTTAAATCAGCTACTTAAAGTGCAAAACAAAGACTCCGATGAAAACCTGGTAGAGCGCATGGATGCTTACCAATCACGATTTGGTGTACTGTAGAGTGCTTGTAAATTAGACTTTGTGACCGAATCGGTAAGATTTATTCTCAGGATATGAGTTAATAGCATTATGCGACTTCAATATACAAACGCACCAATTCGGGTTTTGCTACTAATGCTCGTTAGCCTGCCAACATTGGCCGGTGTGTATCAGTGGACTGACTCATCTGGCGAAATACACTATAGCGATCAAGTGCCTCCCGAAAACGCGAGGCAAGGTCACAACAAGCTCAATGAATATGGGCAAACGGTCGAAAAAATCGGTGCCCAGAGAACTCCCGCACAGATTCAACTAGATAACGAACTCGCTGCCATTGCCGCAGAGAAGCAACGCCAACGCCAATTGCAATCCTCAAAAGACCGCGCGTTGATTGTCACCTTTAGCGATGTAGCGCAGCTAGACAAACTGCGAGATGAACGGATACGTCTACTGAACGCTACAATTCGACTAACCAAAAACAAGGTACATAAAATAGAGCTGCTGCTTGAAGAGGCTGAGAATCGCCAGATTCAGTACACTTCAAGAAATCGAACACCTCCTAAGCAACTCGGTATTAACGTTCGTCAATACGAGCGACAACTCGCTAATCACTACAATCAAAACGCATTAAACATACAGCGTAAGCAAAAAATTATCAGTAAATTTGCCGTGGATAGAATCCGATTTCTAGAGCTAAAAGCTCGCAATTAGTACTCCCGCGACTGAGAAGCTATCCGTTAACCAGCGTTCCAACACCTTCGTCTGTCAATAGCTCCAGCAACACTGAATGCTGGACCCGACCATCGATGATATGCGCAGTTTTCACACCGGCGCGAAGCGCCTCGAGCGCACAGTCAATTTTAGGCAGCATACCGCCATGAATAACGCCCTGCTTAATCAACTGATCAACATCATCTGCAGATAACCCTGTGACAAGCTTTCCTTCGTCATCCAGCACGCCTGAAGTATTGGTGAGCAAAATTAATTTCTCTGCTCCCAGAACCGAAGCCATTTTACCCGCGACAAGATCCGCATTGATATTTAGCGCATCACCCTCAGGGCTAACACCAATAGGTGCGATTACAGGTATGAATTCCCCAGAATCCAGCGTCTTCACTACTGCAGGATCAATCTTAGTCACTTCGCCCACATGGCCAAGATCAATAATTTCATTCCCTGAGGGCGCATCAGAATCCTCTTTTATTTCGAGTCGTTTTGCGCTGATCAAGCCACCATCTTTTCCAGTCAAACCTACCGCCCGCCCACCGTGTTGGTTGATCAAATTAACAATCTGTTTGTTCACCAGACCACCGAGCACCATCTGCACGACATCCATGGTTTCACTGTCAGTGACGCGCATGCCTTTCACAAAGACTGACTCTTTACCCAGCCGCTTTAGCAGATCGCCAATTTGAGGCCCTCCACCGTGAACGATCACCGGATTAATTCCTACCTGCTTGAGCAGCACAATGTCGCGCGCGAAACTACTTTGCAACAGCTCATCGACCATCGCATTGCCGCCATATTTAACAACAATCGTTTTTCCCGAATAGCGCTGTATATAGGGTAGCGCCTCAACCAGAATTCGTGCTGTATCTACCGCATTATGCTTACTCACTCATCACTCCTGATTTATTGCTGCCGCTCAGCTTGCCCATAACCCAGAACATAGCGAAAGAGACCACACCGCCAATGGCACCAAACAAATGTGAGTTAACAACCACTGGCCCACCGGACATCTCGGACGTACCAGGGAGAGAACCCATCCATTGCTCATACATCAGCTTGCCCACAATGGAAATAATCAATACCGCTGCAAACTTAAACTCTGTAGCCAATAACCTCAGCCCGCCTGCTAAAAATAATCCATGTAACAATCCAGACAAACCGACATACCAGACTAAATGCGGATTAAAAAGATAGAGACCACAGGTCACGAATAAACTACTGACCAAAAATATTAGCAGCCATTCATGCTGTTTGAAATCACCATTAAAAAACCACCAGACCATGAACAAGCCTGCAAGATTGAGAAACACATGACCCCAGCCTAAATGCACATAGTTTCCCGAGATTAGAAGCCACAAACTTCCCTCTTGAATAGCGTATCTGTCATAGCGAAGCTCAACATCAAGCCCCGTTGCCTGAAATGTAATGGCAAGCCCGGCGACAACCACCGGAATCATCCAGGATTTTAAAAATGAGAAATTAATCATGATTCAGTCGAAGTTAAGGTAAACAGTTATAAACTGGGGCTAATATTAGATTCGGTTACTATATAGTGCCTCAACGAAAAGTGGCGCGTAGCGAGACCGCTCCAGATGCACAAGATTCGCGCTACAAGATATAAGAATTTAGTTATTCTAAGTGACTATATCTTGTAGCGCGAAGATTGTGTTATCTGG
>CAZNYF010000108.1:0-5993 GCA_964577195.1 uncultured Thiotrichales bacterium
TTACTTACCCAGTCTTCGCTCGCGATCTTGTTCGTATTTTTGTCGAGGAGTGAGTTTGGTGCGCTTCTGTTTAGTCGCGTATGGATTCTCTCCGGTTTTAAATTCCAGTCGAATCGGTGAACCAACAATTTTTAATTTATCGCGGAAAAAATTAATCAGATAGCGTTTGTAAACATCGGGTACAAATTTGGTTTGATTACCATGTAAGACAATGACAGGAGGTCGCCGACCGCCTTGATGGGCGTAACGGAGTTTGATACGTCGACCACGCACCAGCGGAGGCTGATGACGAGCAATCGCCTCTTCCAGCAGTCGGGTCAAGACGGTGGTGGAGAGCTCTATTCTGGCAGAATTGTGGGCGCGCTTAACTGCATCATAAAGTAGTCCTACGTTCGAGCCATGCAGCGCCGAGATATTGAAACGCTCGGCAAAATCCAGAAACGGCAATTTTAGTTTGTACTGGGACATACGACTTTCACGCTCTTCCTTGGACAACCCATCCCATTTATTGAGCACCACAATAATTGCACGACCAGCGCGTAGCGCCATGCCGATGAGACTTACATCCTGATCTGTAATCGCTTCATGCATATCCAGAACGTTAATCACAACGTCAGCCTTTTCGATCGCATCCAGCGTTTTCACAACGCTAAATTTTTCTACGGTTTCCTTCACCTTGCCGCGACGACGCACGCCAGCGGTATCAATTAGCGTATATTTTTGACCATCGCGCTCAAACGGAATGTAAATGCTATCGCGCGTGGTGCCCGGGATTTCGCTAACAACAACCCGGTTCTCGCCCATAATGCGATTGACCAAGGTCGATTTCCCGACATTGGGACGGCCAATAAAAGCAATCCGGATATCTTTCCTGTCACGCTCGCTCTCATGAGCCTCTTCGTTTTCATCCTGTGCATCTTCGCCCAACACTGCATGAATTAGTTGTGTCACGCCTCGGCCGTGCGAGCTGGCGATGGGTAACGGGCCATCAAACCCAAACCCATAAAACTCCGTAAGCGCCTGATCTGCTGCGATTCCATCGGTTTTATTAACGGCGAGAAAAACCGGTTTTCCCACGCGGCGCAGCTCAGCACCGATCACTTCATCAGCGGGAGTTAACCCGGCGCGGCCGTCTACCAGCCAGATGATCCGGTCGGCTTCGTCAATACCTAAACGGGTTTGGCCCATCATTAACTCGTTGAGCTGATCAGACTCATCGGTGATACCGCCGGTATCGATGACAAAATAGTTACCACCGAGTCGGCCAACGCCGTATTGTCGATCTCGCGTCAGGCCAGGAAAGTCAGCCACCAACGCATCTCTGCTGCGAGTCAGTTGATTAAATAAAGTGGATTTGCCGACATTGGGGCGGCCTACCAGAGCGATAACGGGTTTCAAAGGAATCAGGGTTACTGGGTATAAATCGAAGTATGTATCAGAGAGCCGTATGGAGCAATCGTCTAAGCTAGATTAATGTGTGTAACTATGAATGATCATAACAACGAGCTACCGATTGGTATTCTAGCCACCGCATTGTCATAATGGCGCGCTTCCAATGTAGCAGCACTCATTAATCACACTGATTCAATACGTAAATTTAGCGTTTCTGGAACTTATTATGCATATGAACACCTACCTCCCCAGGCTTCTAGCCTCGCTATTTCTGTTCTGGATTACTGCCAGCCCAACTTTAGCCAGCGTCCAGGGGCTACCCGATTTCACCGGCATCGTTGAAGACAACGGCGCGGCTGTGGTTAATATCAGTACCACTTACAAAGTTAAGCCTCACGGAATGTCAGGCAATTTTGGGCCATCCGACTCCCCGGAGTCAGAGCTGCTCAACGAGTTTTTCCGCAAGTATCTGGAGCAACATCCAGACAGACAAAAATCGCCACACGGCTCACAACCCGACGATGATGACGAAGGCTTTGAATCCAATTCTCTCGGTTCTGGATTCATCATCTCCGCTGATGGCTATGTGGTCACTAACCATCACGTAATCGTTGATGCCTCCGAGATTGTCGTCAGAATGAGCAATCGCAAAGAATTTATAGCAGAAGTGATCGGTTCAGATCCACGCTCCGATGTTGCGCTGCTAAAAATCGAAGCCACCGACTTACCGATATTAAAGCTCGGCAGTGCGGATAAACTCAAAGTCGGTGAATGGGTATTGGCGATAGGCTCACCTTTTAATTTCGATCATTCAGTCACAGCTGGAATTATCAGCGCCAAAGGGCGTAGCCTGCCCTCGGAGCAATATGTACCCTTCCTGCAGACCGATGTAGCAATTAACCCCGGCAATTCCGGTGGGCCATTGTTCAATCTTGATGGCGAAGTCGTCGGCATTAATTCTCAAATATACAGCCGCACCGGTGGATTTATGGGGGTGTCATTCGCGATTCCAATTGAAGTCGCGATGGAAGTGGTCGAGCAGCTTAAACAGCATGGCAAGGTGACGCGCGGCTGGTTAGGCGTATACATTCAGGAAATCACCAGTGATCTGGCCGAATCATTTGGCATGAAACGACCGCGTGGTGCGTTGGTTGCTCAGGTACTCAGCGAAAGTCCTGCTGAAAAGGCCGGGGTTGAAGTGGGCGATGTGTTACTCAGTTTTAATTCACATGGTCTCTCGCACTCAACAGACTTACCGCCGCTGGTTGGCCGCGTACCCATCGGCAATAAAGCCGTACTCAACCTACTACGTGATGGCAAAGAAATGGCGCTTGATGTCATCATCGAAGCACTGCCTGATGAAGACAAGCTTGCTTCCAGCCGACGCAACACAGGTGAAAACAAACAGACGCTTCTGGGTCTGGTCGTTAGCCCACTCACCGAGGAAATCAGGGAAAAAGCCAGCGTCTCTCGTGGTGTGATCGTTGATAAGGTCTCCTCAGGCCCAGCTAAAAAAGCAGGTATTCGCAGTGGCGATATTATTGTCTCGCTTAACAATCAATCTGTTAATGATGTCGAGGGTCTGGATAAAATCGTTAAGGAACTGCCGAAAGATCGCTCCATTGCAGTACTTGTCCAGCGCGATGGCTCACCCATGTTCTTACCGTTAAAACTTGAATAATCATTCGATTGGCGACTCGTTTTTTGACAACACTAACCGTTTACTCCCGACTCTATTGTCACCTTTGTGAGGACATGTTGAACGCTTTAAAGCAACTCCAGGCGGCTCACCGCTTTGATCTGGAAATCATCGATATTGATGAAGACACCACCCTGCGCGAACGCTTTAATGCCGATGTGCCTGTTGTCGCCCATGGTGAGCAAATCATTTGCAAGCATTTTTATGACGAACAAGCGATAGCCGACGTTCTGCGATATGGATAATCTTAAAAATATCCGTAATTTCTCGATTATTGCGCATATCGATCACGGAAAATCGACGCTTTCTGACCGTCTGATTCAAATTTGCGGTGGTCTCAGCGAACGGGAGATGGACAATCAGGTACTCGACTCAATGGATATTGAGCGCGAGCGTGGCATTACCATTAAGGCACAAAGTGTCTCTCTTGATTACACCGCTAAAGATGGTGAAACCTACCAGCTCAATTTTATCGACACCCCGGGGCATGTGGATTTTTCCTATGAAGTCTCGCGCTCGCTAACGGCTTGTGAAGGTGCGCTGCTGGTGGTTGATGCCTCACAAGGTGTGGAAGCCCAGACCGTCGCCAATTGCTACACCGCTCTGGATCTGGATGTGAAAGTGGTCGCTATCCTCAACAAAATCGACCTGCCAGCCGCTGACCCAGATAAAGTCATCCAGGAAATCGAAGACGTCATTGGCATTGATGCGGATGGCGCACTCGGTGTCAGCGCAAAAACCGGTGAAGGCATTGAGGAGCTGCTTGAGCTGATTGTTGAGCGTTTTCCTGCACCGGTCGGAGATGCTGAGAAACCCACCAAGGCATTGATCATTGATTCCTGGTTCGACAATTATCTCGGCGTAGTATCACTGGTACGTGTGTTTCAAGGTAGCTTGAAGAAAAAGCAAAAGATCATGGCGATGTCGACCAAACAGGCTTATCAGATTGACAAGCTGGGTATCTTCACGCCCAAACCTCAAGACAGGGACATGCTTAATGTCGGCGAAGTGGGCTTTGTCATTGCCGGTATCAAGGACATCGATGCTGCCAGAGTTGGCGATACCTTCACCCTCGTCAATGATCCAGCAGACGAAGCAGTGCCCGGCTTTAAAGAAGTCCAGCCAAAAGTTTTTGCCGGTCTTTTTCCAGTCAGCTCTGATGATTACGAAGGTCTGCGCGATGCGCTCAACAAGCTGCGATTAAACGATGCCTCCCTCAAGTACGAGCCAGAAACCTCGCAAGCGCTGGGCTTTGGCTTTCGCTGCGGCTTCCTCGGCATGTTACACATGGAGATCATCCAGGAGCGATTGGAGCGCGAATACGATCTGGATCTGATTACCACTGCACCGACGGTGGTTTACCAAATTGAAAATACCAAGGGAGAAGTCTTTGAAGTCGACAATCCCAGCGACCTCCCCGCAGTGAATGAAATTACAGAAATCCGCGAACCCATCATCCTCGCCAACATCCTTGTTCCCCAAGAATACATCGGCGATGTCATGACACTGTGCATTAACAAACGCGGCGTGCAAAAAAAGATGCTGTATTTAGGGAACCAGGTCTCATTAGCGTACGAAATGCCCCTCAGTGAGGTAGTACTGGATTTCTTTGATCGGTTAAAATCTGTCAGTCGTGGATTTGCCTCATTTGATTATCATTTTGAGCGGTTTCAGAGCGCATCACTGGTCAAAGTTGATATTCTGATCAATGGTGAGCGCGTCGATGCGTTAGCTGTCATTATTCATCAGGCAGCCAGCCAGTCGCGTGGTCGGGAATTAACCAGTAAAATGAAAGAGATTATTCCTCGACAGATGTTTGATGTGGCAATACAGGCGGCGATTGGCAACCATGTGATTGCACGCTCAACCGTCAAGGCTTTACGCAAAAACGTCACCGCAAAATGCTATGGCGGTGATGTCTCACGAAAACGAAAGTTGCTGGAAAAGCAAAAAGCAGGTAAAAAGCGCATGAAGCGCGTTGGAAAGGTCGATATACCGCAGGAAGCATTTTTGGCTGTACTCAAGGTTGGCGATTAGTTTTAAACAATATATGGATACTGGGAATTTAAATGCATTTTGATTTAGAGACTTTGCTGGTCATTGGTTCTGCCCTCACTGGATTGGTCTGGCTGTTGGATCTTGCCTGGTTACGCCCCCAGCGTCAGGCAGCTGCTGCTGTGCCCTCCAGCGCTCAGGCAGGAGTTTCTTCAACTCCCGCCGCTGAAACGAAATCAACCAACGCTGTCCATGAGCCGTGGTATATAGAATACTCGCGTTCATTCTTCCCCGTATTGCTGATAGTACTGGTACTCAGAGCCTTCGTTGCCGAACCTTTTAGAATCCCCTCCGGCTCGATGATCCCGACATTACTGGTTGGTGATTTCATTCTGGTCAACAAATTTGCTTACGGCATCCGTTTGCCTGTAATCCACAACAAAATTCTCCCTACCGGTAAACCCGAGCGTGGTGATGTTGCGGTTTTTCGCTGGCCCCGTGATCCTAGCCTTGATTACATCAAGCGCGTCATTGGCCTACCTGGCGATCGAATTAAATACGTCGATAAAAAACTCTACGTAAACGGTGAGCTTATCAACACAGACCTACTCGGAGCCTACGAAGGTAACGATCAGTACTCGAACAAAATGGAATTTGCATTGCAGGAAAATCTGCTTGGCGTTGAACACCAAATTCTCATCAATCGAAGTCGCCGCAATCTCGACTATATTGACGTTGTCCCCGAGGGGCATTACTTCGTCATGGGTGATAACCGAGATAATAGTAACGACAGCCGCTTCTGGGGATTTGTCCCTGAAGAAAATCTGGTTGGCCGCGCCTTATTCATCTGGATGAATTGGGACGCACCCAACAAGTCCGTCAATTTTAGTAGAATCGGGACTAAAAT
>CAZNYF010000108.1:6093-10092 GCA_964577195.1 uncultured Thiotrichales bacterium
GGTAGATGCGGCTGCAGCGCGGCGAACCAACGCATCGCCATTTTTTCTTCTCCTTGATTGTTGGGGTGCCATTTATCGTAGTTATCCGTTTGCGCATCATAGCCGCTCGCTTGATCCACCAAAATCAGAGGTGACTGCGCGCTATCGTGGTCAACCGCCCAGTTTTCAAGCGCCGAGTTAAACACTGTCGTATCGACACCCCGTATCGGAATTATTTTTGCCAGCAAAAGAACAATCTCGGGATTATTAGCACGCAATTTTCTGACGATGCTCAGGAGTTCATCTAACGTGCTCTCCACACTTTGTCCACGATCAATATCGTTTGTACCTGCGTGAATCAGCGCAATATCGGCTTTGTAGCCCTTTAACCAAATCGCCAAACTTGCATCAATTTCCCCCGCTTCCCAGCCCCAATGCCCTTCGTGATCTTGGTCGAACCCCCGTAATTTTTTTGATACAGTGCTATTAAACACCTTTTCGCTACCCACAAAATCCACGGAATAACCCGCTTTCTTCAGCTTAAACCACAAACTGCGCCGGTAACTGGGATGCCCGTTGCCGCCTTGAGTAATCGAGTCACCGAGCGCGACTATTTTCACCGAGCCTTCGTCCACCAGCTCAACTGAATCTTTACCCGAGAGCCAAAGTGGAAATGCAATGAGCAAGATAATTGAGCCAGGAATCCAGAACTTACTAATGTGTTTTAACATAAATTTTTGTAGCGGTACCATACCGCTCCCCTCGTTTGACTCGACTCACTATAGATAGATTTTAAAAGGGTTGCCAAACTAGATAGCTTTTACTTTGAGCGAAAAGCTGGGGGCTAGATTTATCACGCCCTATCAAGCATAGTCACAACCATGAAGCGTGGCACAAAACTCTATGAATTGCTGGACGAGGAGATCAGAAATTCTGACCTTTTCCGGACGGCTATCACGCATCGAAGTGTTGGCAGTAACAACAATGAACGGCTGGAGTTTCTTGGCGATAGTGTCTTGAGTATCAGCATTACAGAGTATTTGTACCGCAACATGCCCGATGCACCAGAAGGTGATCTCAGCCGTCTGCGCTCGCATCTTGTACGTGGTGAGACGCTCGCTGATATCGGTGTCGATAATTTTTTAGGTGATCAGCTCAAGCTCGGCCCTGGCGAACTGAAAAGTGGTGGATTCAGGCGTCGTTCCATTATTGAAGATGCTTTAGAGGCCATTATCGGCGCGGTCTTTTTGCTCAAAGGCTTCGTGTTTACGCGTCAGTTTATTTACGATTTATTTGGCGACAAGCTGATTGATTTACCCTCCGCTCAATCTCTCAAAGATCCCAAAAGCCAGCTGCAGGAATGGCTCCAGTCCCAGGGGCATCCTGTGCCAGAATATGAAGTTTTAAGCACATCGGGCAAAGCTCACCAAATGATTTTTAATACTGTTTGCCGCATTCCCGCCTTGAATATCGTTTGCGAAAACTCCGGCAGCAGCCGACGCAAAGCAGAGCAAGGCGCTGCGGTAATGGCAATGCAACAGGCAATCTCATCCAAATGACTGAGAAAACAATGGCAAATAAAAACACACAATACTGCGGTCATCTCGTCATTGCTGGACGCCCGAATGTTGGCAAATCCACTTTGATGAATCGTATGCTCGGCGTGCATTTGGCGGCAACCACACCAAAACCCCAAACAACACGAAACCGAATTCTGGGCATTCATACGGTTGATAACCGCCAATACGTGTTTGTCGATACGCCAGGCATTCACGATGACAAAAACCGTTTGCTTAACCGTCGCATCAACCGCACAGCTATCGGTAGTCTGGTCGAAGGCGACGTAATTTTGTTTTTACTGGAAGCGGGGCAATGGCGAAAAGAAGATGAGAAAGCGCTGGGATTCATTGCCGAACATGAAATACCGGTTGTACTGATCATCAACAAAATAGATCAAATCAAGAACAAGGAAGCACTGCTTCCGTTTATACAAAAGGTCAGTGCCTTCCATGATTTTGACCAGATCATTCCACTTTCTGCGCTGCGAGAAAAAAACCCCAAGCACTTGCTCGATAAAATTTCGCGTTATCTACCAGAGAGAGAATTTGAATACGATCCCGACGAATTAACCGATAGAAGCATGCGTTTCATTAGCTCGGAGTTGGTGCGCGAGCAACTGATGTTTTCACTCAAACAAGAAGCTCCCTACGCCGTGGCAGTCGAGATTGAAGATTACCAAGAGACCGAGAAAGGCATCCACATAGATGCGTTGATCTATGTCGAGCGAGAAGGGCAAAAACGCATTGTCATCGGTAAAAAAGGTGCTGGACTCAAAACCATCGGCACCGAAGCTCGGCGAAGAATCGGTGGTTTGCTGAATAAACCTGTGCATTTAAAACTCTGGGTCAAGGTCAAAAATAACTGGCGAGAAAGCCCAAGAATGTTGGATATGCTGAGTATTGATCGTGAGCTATGAGCCTGATTCCTGAGGATGTCGGGTTTGTCATCCACAGTCGGCGTTATCGCGAAAACAGCCGGATCGTCGAAATATTCACCCGCGAGCATGGCCGAATCTCGCTAGTCGCCCGAATTCCTGCAAAACGCGGAGGCCGTGAAATGGCGGCATTGCAACCTCACTGCGAATCACTATTTAGCTGGCGAGGACGGCATGATTTGCAAAATCTGGTGAATGTCGATGCCCGTGAGAAATTTCAACTGGAGGGAGAGAATGGCATTTGTGGACTCTATTGCAATGAACTGATTCTCTACCTGCTGGATAAACAACTGCCCATTCCAGCGCTATACGATAGCTATAAAATACTCATGCAGCAGCTCAACACCGAGGCCGACGCTGCCATCAGTCTGAGACAATTTGAAGGCAAGCTACTGCATCTACTTGGCTTTAGTCTGGATTTTGCCTGTGTGCAAAAAGACCCGGGCAGAGTTTGTTATTTTCATCCTGAAAACGGTCTTTCTTACCAGCGTGAAGAAAACTCAACCGAAATAGCACCCGCCGTTTTAGAGGATCTCGCGCGCGAGGACTATTCCAGTCACGAGGCCGCCAGAGCTGCTAAAACGATCTTTGGCAGTACCATTCACGCGTTGCTGGAAGGTAAAAAACTACGCTCACGAGCACTTATGCAATCCTATCGGAAATACACATCATGACTCAGCCGACAAACATCCGACTTGGTATCAATATTGACCACGCTGCCACCATTCGCCAAGCTCGCTTCACTCCCTACCCTGATCTGGTAGAGATCGTTTCCGAGGTCGAAGCAGGCGGTGCTGATGGCATCACCCTACATCTTCGTGAGGATCGCAGACACATCCAGGATGCTGATGTCACGCGGCTGAAAAAAGTAATCACAACCAACATGAACCTTGAAATGGCCGCGACTGACGAGATGCTTGGCATCGCCTGTAAAATTAAACCCGAAGACTGCTGCCTTGTCCCGGAAAGCCGCGAAGAACTAACGACTGAAGGCGGCCTTGACGTTATAGGCAATCGAGCAAGATTAGAGACAGTCTGCCGAAAGCTTGCTGATGAGCAGATTCGCGTCTCCATATTCATAGAACCCAGCCTCGAACAAATCTCTGCCGCCGCGCAGATTGGTGCGCCGGTAATTGAGCTGCATACGGGCACCTTCGCCAATGCGACAGGTGATGCCGCCCAACAAGAGGTGGCGCGACTCATACAAGCCGCTGAGCACGCACACAGCCTTGGTTTAATCGTTAACGCAGGGCACGGGCTCGACTACAGTAATCTGGAGCCCATTCTAAAACTGCCGCACCTTAACGAACTCAACATTGGTCATTCCATCATCGCGCGGGCGCTGTTCACCGGCATCCGCACCGCCGTAAAAGAAATGGTGAATAAATTGCGCCAGTGACACAAATAAGCAGAATAGAGAACAAAACAGACTTTCCAGAAGTTTCTTTAATATATCGAGAGATTTGGTCTTCCTCATTCGCCTGAAAAATTGCGTAGGGTGTAATGCGAAGCTATTACACCTTTGC
>CAZNYF010000109.1:0-10083 GCA_964577195.1 uncultured Thiotrichales bacterium
GGTGAGCCTTCAAGCGGTCATCTGCGACCTTACTTTCAATCGCCAGAGAACCACTCGGGAATTGCTCCTGCATTCCTCTACTACAATACGTCCATGTATCTATATGTCTCATAAAAATAAAACCACATCTAACCGCTTGATGACTCACTGACCCATCAAAGCAACGTTGTCGGAGCACTAACTGACATGTCCAAGCATTGGGTCGAGATCACCGGCTTTATCCATTGCGGCAAGATCATCATAGCCGCCGACATGGTGATCGCCGATAAAAATTTGTGGCACCGACGTTCGGCCAGATTTCTTCACCATCAAGTCTGCTTCAATAGAATCCAGATCGATACGAATTTCAGCGTACTCCACATCCTTGGCATCGAGTAATTTCTTTGCCCAGATGCAATAAGGGCAAAAGCCAGACGTATATACAATTATATTCGGTGTCATTATTATCTTCCCTTCAACGGTAGGTTTGCAGATTCCCAAGCCAAAATACCGCCCCGCAAATGTGCGACATCAGTAAAGTTGTGCTTTTCCAGCATACGGCATGCCGTCGCCGAGCGATTGCCAGAGCGACAGTAAGCAATGACTTTTTGATCGCGATTCTTATCCAGTTCGCTAATACGTTTCCCAAGATCGCCCAGCGGAATATGCCGTGCATTGCCAATCACGCCGCCAGTCACTTCATTCGATTCACGGACATCCAGCAATAATGGCGAATCACTGTTCATTGCTTGAACAAGCTGGGCTGGAGATAGATTTGCAAATTTCTGCGTAAAACGCTGAATTTCGGACCAAAGCAGCAGCACCGTTACAGCCACCAAAGCAGCAATTAACCACGGATGGCGTTGAATAAATTCTATAATATCGGTCATGTGTCCCTCTAACAAAAACCTGCAACGACTCGTCTAAGCCTGATACTGCCTAACGCTCTCGAAAAATGTTTGTTTTTCGTTTGAACTTTAGTGACGTCATACAGAGCTGATCAAAGCATTGCTAATATTTAATAAAAGTTGGCGTAATTCAGACCACCATATATGGGCTATGCGCAAAATACCTGTTGCATCATATCAATCAGTCGCAGCGTTCTGGCATCCCCTACTCGATAAAATACTCGATTTGCATCCTTTCGGGAAGCGAGAATACCTTTGTCACGTAGAATCGCCAAGTGTTGAGAAATGTTGCTTTGAGATGTTCCCACGCTATCAACAATATCCTGGACGCTCACCTCTTGATTTCCAAGCGTACACAGTATTTTTAGCCTGAGAGGGTGAGACATGGCTTTCAGCGAACGTGAAGCCCTAATAATATCTTCATCTTTTTGCAGTAAGCTGTGTGATCCCAGCTCGTCGAGCTTTAGCTCAAAATTATTCACGGTTACACTCCTCTAGATACATTTAGCCCGGATTCCTCCCGAGTCTCTTATTTGAAGCAAAGCTGAGCAACAAAGCAGATGTCAGTAGCACTTCTTATTAAAAGCCGAGTAAAACCCGACTTAAGCCCTCCAACCAATATTAGCCGGATTGCGGTAGTATAATACAAGTAAATCGGTATTTTCTAACATTCTTACGAAGAATCTAGTAAAAAACACACTAAACAGACCTGAACTTACTCATCGCTAGTTGATTCTAACACCAAATCTCTTTTAAGAGTCGGCAACATTACGTTAATACTCAATATGTTAAAAACAAAATCTGCTTACACTTCTCGGCTTCTCAAGACACAGCTATTAATACTTTCACTAGTGACGGTAACCGTCCCAACAGCCTTCGCCGAACCTCAGAGTGAAAGTAAACTCTCTAAAGAAATTGGAGAGATTAACTCGAAAATTCAGCTACTTAACAATCGAAACAAGGAAAGAAATGAAGAAATTGGTAAGATCGAGGGAGATCTTCGATCACTGGACACCCAACTGACAAACAACTCCACTAAACTAAGTCGCTTAAACGAAAAGTTGAGTAAAAAGGAGAAACGCAGTCTAGTGCTCCAGAGCACCTACAATGACCTGACAGAGAGGCTTCAAACACAAAAAAACTCCGTCTCCAAGCAGATTCGCAGCGCACAAATCAATGCTAAAAAAATCCAGGTCAAATCAGTAACCAGTGGGCAGTCATTACCGCAGTATCTGCGCAATCAACACTATTTCACTTACCTTCACCGCGCTCACAATGATTTAATCCGTGAATTCCAGGCAAATGCCAATAAAGTTCTAGGGCTAGAAACTCAGCTATCCTCAGAACTCGACAAGCTCGGCGTATTGAAGAAACAGGTCGCTCGACAAAGAGCTGCGCTTAACTCAACGCAGCAGACACAAAAAATCGTGGTCGCATCATTAACGCTTGATCAGAGTAAAGACCAGAAGCAGCTCGCGGAGCTGGCAATTAACCGTAGCGCGCTCAATCAATTGCTAGAGCAGCTCCAAAACCAGCCATCCGTTGATAACGACAACGGCTTCAGCCGTTTACAAGGAGAACTCGACTGGCCACTCAAAGGAAAAATCTCCAAACAACGCTTACCTGGCGTCACCATTCTCACCTCCATCGGGAGTGCCGTGCGTGCGATTGCCCAAGGTCGTGTCATATTTGCAGACCAGATGCGCGGTTTTGGCTTACTCGCCATCATTGACCACGGCGGAGGCTATATGAGCCTCTACGGTCAAAACCAAAGCCTTCAGGTAAAGAAAGGAGTGATGGTGAATTCAGGAGAAAGAATAGCCACTAGCGGTAAAAGTCAAAACCCCACTCAAGCCGGGCTGTATTTTGAAATCCGTCATGACGCCACACCGGTTGACCCCAAGGACTGGTGCAAGGACGTTTGATCCGAGCAAAAATGAGCTCCGCACTACCATTGCACAGCTTCACTTTATAAATGGAACCAACTGATTTTTCTTTGTTTCTGCGTTTAGAAGTAGAATCTGTGTCCAGATTCGCAGTTTCATGCGTATCAATGCGGTGCAGTTAAGAAAATCACGTTATAATCATTTGATTAATTATCAAATAAATTCAATGGAGCAATGAATGAAATCCAGATCTAAAATCGGTTTAGGATTAGTTTTAGGTATCGTCTTTGGACTGCCGTTGGGAACGGTCTTTAACGTAGTGGCGGATAAATCATCTACCCTGCAACCTCTTCCCCTTGAAGAACTGCGTACATTCTCTGATGTGTATGCTCGCATCAAGAATGACTATGTTGAAGATGTTGACGATAAAACGCTAATTCAAAATGCCATTCGCGGCATGCTTTCAGGCTTGGATCCTCACTCGACCTACCTGGATAACGATGAATTCCGCGATCTACAGATTGGCACAACAGGCGAATTTGGTGGGCTGGGCATCGAAGTTGGCATGGAAGACGGCTTCGTAAAAGTCATTTCTCCAATCGATGATACGCCTGCGCAAAAAGCTGGCGTTGAAGCGGGTGACCTGATTATTCGGCTCGACGAAAAACCGGTTAAAGGTATGACGCTCAGTGACGCTGTCGATATCATGCGCGGCAAACGTGGCACCATCATCACCCTGACAATCATTCGTGAAGGCGAAGATAAACCTCTGAAGATAGATATCAAACGTGATGTGATTCGAGTTGAAAGCGTTAAAAGTCGTACTCTGGAAGAAGGTTATGGCTATTTTAGAATCTCTACCTTTCAATCTAAAACATCCAAATCACTGAACGATGCAATTAAAACCATCACTGAGGAGAATGGCGGCACTTTGAAAGGCGCTATTCTGGATCTGAGAAATAACCCTGGTGGCGTTCTAACTGGCGCAGTCGGCGTATCAGACTCATTTCTGAAAGAAGGATTAATTGTCTATACTGAAGGACGTGTTCCTGATTCACAGCTACGTTACGATGCAACACCCGGCGACATGCTTAACGGCACACCGCTAATCGTGTTGGTTAACGCTGGTTCTGCCTCCGCATCTGAAATTGTGGCAGGCGCATTACAGGACCACAAACGGGCAATTATTGTCGGCAGCGATAACACTTTTGGTAAAGGATCAGTACAAACCATCCTGCCGCTAAAAGAAGACAATGCGTTAAAACTTACCACCGCCCGCTACTACACGCCCTCTGGCCGCTCTATCCAGGCAGAAGGCATCGAACCAGACATCAAGCTGGAACGTATCGAAATTAAACAAAAGAAGAAACAAAGCTTTGAGCCTGTGAAAGAATCGAACCTTTCTGGCCACCTCCAAGGCGTCCTCGAAAAAGAGGCTGAGGAAGCCAAGAAACGTGCAAAAAATGACGCTGAAGATAAAGGTGAGAAGTCGCCTGATGTTGCAAAAGATGATTCTGACTCTGACGAAGATATACCATTGTCACAGAAAGATTTTGAACTTTATCAGGCACTGAATCTTCTGAAAGGGTTATCCATTCTGGGAAAACTTTAATCGCCGATGCGGGCACCTCTATTCACACTGATCAAGGTATAGATCGTTTGGTTGGGGTGCCCGATTTTACTTTTCGGCCTGTTAGCCGGGTTTATTGGCTAGCGCTTCTAGTCACTGCACTCTCTTCAGCTCATGCCGGCAATATCGCCATCATTATCGACGATATCGGTTATAACCAGCACTACGGTGAAGCAGCCGCATCGTTACATCCCAACATTGCACTAAGTATCCTTCCAGATGCTCCCTACGCATTGCAATTGGCCGACAACGCTTATCAAAACGGGAATGAAGTCATGCTGCATATTCCGATGCAAGCTATGGCAACCCCACTATCACGCAAATCAGAGATGCTGTCGGTAGAGATGGACGAAACCCGCTTTAAATCACAGTTGCGTAACTATTTGGATCGCTTCCCTGCCATCACTGGCGTCAATAACCACATGGGTAGCTTGTTGACCCGTGACACAGAGTACATGGGGTGGTTTATGGAAGTACTGAACGAATATCCAGGTCTTTTTTTTGTTGATAGCCGCACGCATCATAAAACCGTCGCAGCGCAAATTGCCTCTGAATATTTTGTATCCAATACCAGCCGAGATATCTTCCTCGACTCCACGCCCAATGATTCCAAAGAACTACGTGTGCAACTCAAACGGCTGCTTAAAAAGGCAGAAGAACAAGGTTTTGCGCTGGCGATTGCCCACCCCTACCCCGAAACAATCAGATCACTGCGACAATTCATTCCCCAACTTGAGGCGCTGGGACATCAGCTGATTCCCATCAGTCAATTTATCGAACAACAGGACAATCAATTATGCCCAGAGTGCTCATCCCCCTGGCTCAAGGTTGTGAAGAACTCGAAGCCGTAACCATTATCGACTTACTGCGCCGCGCAGACATCGAAGTGATCACCGCTGGACTGGATTCCTACCCCGTTACCGGCGCGCGTGGCACCGTACTCGTCCCGGACACTATGCTTGACAGCGTCGCTGACGAGACTTTCGATATGGTCGTACTTCCTGGAGGATTGCCAGGCGCAGATAACTTGCGAGAGGACCAACGAATCATTCAACTTCTACAACGACACGCAAACCAAGGTCACTACATTGCAGCCATTTGCGCGGCACCCAAAGTACTCGCTCACGCGGGTCTGTTGGATAACCATAAAGCAACCAGCTATCCCGGATCGCTGGATGAATTTAATCTGAATTCAGATAATCTTAGTCAGGCAGCCATCGTTGTGGATGGCAAAATCACTACATCCAGAGGCCCCGGTACCGCAATGGATTTTTCACTGGCGCTTATCGAGCAACTCACTTCAAAACAAAAACGCGATGAAGTCGAACGCCCTCTGCTTCGGCCCTAAATAGCCCCCACAATTAAGCGGCTATTAAAATAGTTCCAACCACCTCAGCCAAAGCTTGCGCCCCCTTCCAAAAACGCTGTGATTCACCGCAAGCCATCACCGTTGCCGTCCTAAAGGCTATTGTTTCTGTAGATTCAATTTTCTATTATCGCTGAGTGCATACAACAAAAACAAAAGGAGATCTCCAATGCATCTATCCAGCGAGACGCACAATTCTGCTTCGTTCTATCACCGACTAGATCCAATTTGCCAAGCAGGACTAGCCACCAGCCTCAATCCAAATTCTAATGCATTTGATCTCCAGCTCATGGACAAAAATTGGCATTCCTGTAGTGAGTTCTATCCTACTGAGGCTCTGACCAGCACAGCTATCTGCCTGATCGGGATTTCACGTAGCGAGCTTGATCCGACTCTGCTTGGCATGTCACCACAAAAAAGCCTTGATGCCACTTACGATCTGATTCGCAAGACCAAATATCGGGGTGGTTTTGGCCTGGTATTGTGGGCAAATGCAGTCAACAACGGACTCGATCTCGATACCTTGCAATTTCGTTGCGGCGTTTCACTGGATAAATTCAACAAACTACTCGCATCATTAACCACCATGGAAGTTGCATGGTTAGTCAGCGGTCTGGCGCATCAGTTCAAGCGTAGCGGTGGCGACAGCACACTCCAACTCCTTAACCAGGGTGTTGCCGAATTGATCAACAAACGTTTCCAGCCAGCCACATCTACCGTTTGCCACGCCGGCGCAAAACCCAGTGCATCACATGCATTGCGTCGTTGGATCGCCAACTTTGCAGATCAGATTTACAGCATCCAGGCATTGGCCTTTGCTGCAAAAGTCACCCAGAACACCGATGCTTTGGAAGTTGCCGAAAAGATTGCCGACAAAATGGTGGAGCTTCAAGGCGACAAAGGTCAATGGTGGTGGCACTACGATTCTCGCAAAGGTACCGTCCCCCAAGGTTATTCCGTCTACTCCGTCCACCAGCACGGCATGGCACCAATGGCACTTTCCGCAGTCACCGCAGCCGGTGGTAAAGATTATTCGGAAGCGCAAGCAAAAAGCCGTCAATGGTTCGACAACAACGAACTGAGCGCAAAGCTTATTGATGATGAGTACAAAACCATTTGGAGAAGCATCGAGTACTCCGAAACTCGCCTGAATGATGTCACTCGTAAAGCTCGATCACTGTTTGGCATCGCGCAAAACCCCGCCGCCGAGAATGCACCGGAACTGGCAGTGAATTACGAAACCAGACCCTATGAATGGGCGTGGTGCCAATACGCAGGCGCCATAGAAAAAGGAACCGATCCAGCCTTGCATATCGTTTAACGGAGTTAGCTATGAGTACAGTTAACTTTATGGATTCGTGCTTCAATACACATGACATGCACAAGTCCATCAATACCATTATTGATTGGTGTCAGGATGATCAACCGGCTAAAACCATAATCACTCTCAATGCGGGGCTGCTGATGGCAATGAAAAATAATCCCGCACTACAACAGGCGTGTGCTAATGGCGCTCTGACGCTGGCAGATGGCAAACCCATTGTGCTTGCATCAAAACTGCTCGGAGATGCTATTCCTCATCGTGTTGCTGGTGTTGATCTTATGACCAACACTCTAGAAGCCGGCAGCAATACTGGCATTAGCGTCTACTTTCTTGGCGCAAAACAGGAGATCATCGAGAAGCTGACCGATCTCTGTGAAAAACGTTACCCTGGCCTTAAAATAGCCGGCAGTCGAAACGGCTATTTCTCAGAATCAGATCATCCACAAATCATTAAAGAAATAGCACAAAGTCAGGCCGATATTCTTTATATCGGTATGCCATCCCCGTTTAAAGAAATCTGGGGTGAACAGTATCGAGATCAGTTGGGAGTCAAAATCATCTTTGGTGTTGGCGGCAGCTTCGATGTGCTCGCTGGCTCGGTCAAACGCGCCCCAATATGGCTACAGGAACTATGCCTTGAATGGGCATGGCGATTAGCCATGGAACCACGCAAAATGTGGAAACGTTATTTGATCACCAATACACAATTCTTAGCACAACTCACTGGATTGCTGACACGAAGATATATTACTCAACGCCATACCAGTGCCGATATAAAAATCGGCAGCCGTTAGCCTCATCCCGTAGAAGCGCCAACCGCGCTTCTACGGTCGGTCTATTGACGTATCCTTTCACGCCCAACTAAGGTTTTTAGGTTCAAAACAAAATCCACGCAATCAAATCCTTGTTTCAATCGTCATTAGAATTGAGTCTGAACTGACTCTCCTTTTTTATAATATTTTGGAGCATCCAATGACGAAACGAAATAACTTGGTAAAATCAACGACTGCCAGCATTCTAGCGCTTGGCGCTGCAATGGCTGTAACGACTGCACAAGCTGTGCCTGACCAACCTACTTCTTGGGAAAAATGTGCCGGCATTGCTGCGGCAGGACAAAACGACTGTGGTTCTCTCGACGGCAAGCACAAATGCGCCAGCCAGGCAGAACATGCCAATATGGATACCGAATGGGTTTATGTTCCCGCCGGTACCTGCACCAAAATCACCGGTGGCGTAGTCGCTGCCACCAAACCCGCTAAATAGTGATCAGCAATCTGGAATCCCACTCTTCGGAGTGGGTTCCGTCCCTAATTAACAGTGTCGGCATCGGGCTGCGAATGCAACACATGGAAGAAGTGCTACTCCAGCGCCCCGCGGTACCCTGGTTTGAAATATTGGCGGACAATCATATCGCACAAGGCGGTATTATCCCGCGGCAGCTTGATTTAATTCGCTGTAACTATCCGATAACACTGCACAGTGTTGGCATGTCGATAGCCGGTTCTGATCCGCTTGATTTTAATTATCTAAACTCACTCCGCCAACTCTATCAGGATTTTGAAGTGGCCTGGATTTCGGATCATCTCTGCTTCTCGCAGCATCATCAGCACCAATTCCACGATCTCCTTCCTTTCCCATACACTGAAGAATCGTTACACCACGTGGCTCAAAGGGTTGAGCAAATACAAGACTACTTTGCGGCACCCATACTTATTGAGAATGTTTCCAGCTATCTCACTTTTAATCAGTCAAGTTTGTCAGAAGCCGAATTTATGGTTCAGTTGTGCGACAAGACCGGATGCAAAGTTTTACTCGACGTGAATAATATTTACGTCAATGCATTTAACAATGGCGCACCTTCTGATGAATGGTTAACCACGTTCAATAAACAATCGATTGGTGAAGTTCACTTAGCTGGCTACGAAGATAAAGGTGAATATTTGCTGGATGCACATAACAATCTAATTTCCGATGAAGTCTGGAAGCTTTACCAATCCGTAGTAGAAACTTACGGCAATATCCCTACGCTTATCGAGTGGGACAACGATATTCCAGAATTCACTACACTACAATCCGAGGCTAATAAAGCGGAAGTCATTCGCTCCAAGTACTGTAGTGAGGCAAAGTCTTATGCCGCTATCTGAAACGCTCACCAACTTTACGCTCGCATTAAACCCGCATTGCCCGGACGATCAACTCACTGCTTTTAAAAAACACATTAGAGCAAAAAATGATCAGCAAGCGGCTGCAAAACTAGCTATCTATCGACATAGTATCAGCCACTCACATGTAGCCACGCTCATATCAATATTCCCTGTTTGTGCCGCCATTGTCGGTGATGATTTATTTGCTCGGTGGGGAAGAAACTATTTTTGGAACAGCACTTCAAGTCATCAAGATCTCAATAATTATGGTGACTCATTTCCAGAATTTTTAACACAGCAGATTATTTCTGCAGCCAATTTAGATGAATTTCATTATCTGCCAAACCTCGCAAAACTGGAGTATTCTTGGAATCAGGCATTGTTTTGCGCTGATGATCCGATCTTTGATTTTGAGCAATTCAAACAGCATTCATCTACAACTGAAAATATACAGTTTCAAGTGAGTAGCAGTGTATTTCTTATGCAATCGAACTATCCGGTTTTTGAGATATTTAAGTCACAGCGTAATGGCAGCCTCTGCTCATCCATCGCTGCCATTGAAGAAGCAGAAATGATTTGTATCTCACGCCCAGAATTAACGCCTCAGGCAACCATTATTTCCAGGCAACAATATGCCTTGCTCAAAGCTTGCCAGCAGGGACTTACACTGGGAGAAATTGAATCCAGCCCAGACATTTCCATGACTTTACTGCTTCTACCAAAACTCATCGAGGAAAAGAAAATCATCGGCTTCAGTATCAAAGACCCTTCCTTTAGCCTAGAAAAATCAGTTGGATCGCGAAAGTCCACGCAAGCTATTGGCGCACCTGGCAAACCAGAAAAAGC
>CAZNYF010000110.1:0-9905 GCA_964577195.1 uncultured Thiotrichales bacterium
TCGCGTGCGTGAGGCAGGGGTATATTGCGAAATATATCCCTACGATGTCAGTACGAAAGAAATTATAGCCTTTGACCCACAGGGCATTATTCTCTCCGGCGGGCCAGAATCCGTCATTGACAGTGAAGCGGTTGCCGCACCACAAATCGTGTTTGATCTTGCCGTGCCCGTACTGGGTATTTGCTATGGAATGCAAA
The DNA here is from genome assembly GCA_964577195.1 of uncultured Thiotrichales bacterium. Taxonomy (GTDB): domain Bacteria; phylum Pseudomonadota; class Gammaproteobacteria; order UWMA-0217; family UWMA-0217; genus HyVt-560. The sequence goes on from CAZNYF010000110.1 coordinate 198, forward strand.
CGCTGGTTACGCAACTAGGTGGTGTCGTTGAGTCGTCTACGATGCGCGAGTTTGGCTATGCTGAAGTCACCGTTAGTGCTGATTCGGTGTTGTTGAAAGATATTAAAGATCGCACTAACGCTGACGGCCGAGCATTGCTTGACGTATGGATGAGTCACGGTGATCGTGTTAGCAAAATGCCGGATAACTTCCGTGTCATTGCCAGTAGTGAACATGCAGCGTATGCCGCTATAGCCGATGAGTCACGTCATTATTATGGTTTGCAATTTCATCCTGAAGTTGTTCATACCAAGCAAGGCGAGAAGATTTTAGCGCGTTTTATTCATAACATTTGTCAGTGCCCATCAAATTGGACGCCTGCCAATATTATTGATGAAAGCATCGCAACCATTCAACAACAAGTGGGCAATGACAAAGTCTTGTTAGGCTTGTCGGGAGGGGTTGATTCTTCTGTTGTTGCTGCCTTATTGCATAAGGCCATAGGCGATCAACTGACTTGCGTGTTTGTCGACACCGGTTTGCTGCGTCTTGACGAGGGTGATCAGGTTATGGCTGCTATGGCGCAGCATATGGGGGTGAATGTTATTCGTGTTAATGCCGAGAAATTATTTTTCGATGCATTGGCAGGTGAAGCTGACCCGGAGAAAAAACGTAAAATTATTGGCGCTTTGTTTATTGATGTCTTTGACGCCGAATCAGCCAAAATCAAAGACGTGAAATGGTTGGCGCAAGGAACCATTTACCCCGATGTCATTGAATCGGCTGGCTCACGTACAGGTAAGGCGCATGTTATTAAGTCACACCATAATGTGGGCGGTTTGCCTGAGCGTATGCAGCTTAAATTACTTGAGCCGCTGCGTGAATTATTCAAAGACGAGGTGAGGAAAATAGGTGTTGAGCTAGGTTTGCCAACTGAGATGGTTTACCGCCACCCATTTCCTGGGCCTGGCCTGGCTGTACGTATTCTCGGTGAAGTAAAAAAAGAATATGCCTATTTGCTGCGTCAGGCTGATGCCATTTATCTTGAAGAATTGCACCAAGCAGGCTGGTACGATAAAACTAGTCAGGCCTTTGTTGTATTTCTGCCTGTCAAATCAGTCGGCGTCATGGGCGATGGTCGTCGCTATGATTATGTTGTCGCGCTACGCGCTGTTGTTACTAGCGATTTTATGACGGCGCACTGGGCTGAGCTACCTTATGATTTGCTGGGCCGTATTTCCAATCGAATTATCAACGAAGTCGACGGAATTTCTCGCGTCACCTACGATATTTCTGGAAAACCACCGGCAACTATTGAGTGGGAATAGACGTGTGCGATCTGCTCTTGCTGGACCAGGGCGAGCAAGATAGGCATTGGATGCGTCATGCGCTTTACCTGGCGAATAAAGCGGAGCAAGCAGGCGAAGTGCCGGTTGGTGCGTGTATTGTCAAAGCAGGAAAATTGATCGCTGAGGGGTGGAACAGGCCGATTGGTAATGTGGACCCCACTGCGCATGCAGAGATTATTGTGCTGCGTGCCGCCGCAACAGCTTTGGGTAATTATCGCCTGCTGGATGCCACGCTCTATGTTACGTTAGAACCTTGTTCGATGTGTGCAGGCGCTATTATTCATGCACGAATAAAGCGCGTGGTGTATGCGGCCACAGATCCGCGAGCAGGTGCTGCGGGAAGTGTCGTAGACCTATTCTCTAACTCTGCCTTTAATCATCGTGTAGAGATTAGTGGTGGTATCGTAGCAGAACAAAGCTCACAGCTGCTGAAAGCCTTCTTCCGTAAACGTCGCGTGTGATCATTTTTGTCGATGTGTTTTAGTAAAAATCATTTTATTTATTTATTTATTTTTCTAGTTATTATGCCAGGGCTTGCATTTTGTGAACCTGATGTTGTTGAGAAAACCCGTTATTATGATGTTAAGGGTGATGATCTTCAGTCGATTCGACAAAGCATGAATGCGCAACGTAGCACATCTGTCAAAGGTGGTTATGATGCCTATGTTTCGTGGTTTTTGACCTGGCGTTTTCGCTACGATGATGATCTAAAGGGTTGTAAGGTCAATACGGTTTCTACAAAGCTCAAGGTCAAGTATATATTGCCTCGCTGGGTTGGCAGTGAACACGCCTCATCGAAAACAAAGGCACGTTGGCAAAAATATTATGCTGCTTTGCTTGAGCACGAGCAGGGTCATCGAGATTGGGGTGTCAATGCAGCTATAGCTATTGAACAGCGATTACTAACAATGCCTTATGCGCGTAATTGTTTATTGCTGCGACGTGATGCCCAAAGTCTGGCAGTAAGAGTGCTAGCTGATTATTTGAGGCGAGAAAAGCGCTATGATCGTGATACAAGACATGGTGCAACGCAAGGCGCCGTTTTTCCTTAGGATGTTGTTAACTCAACCGTTGTTGTAATTCGAGGGCAAGAGGTCTGTACTTATGAGGCTTCTTTGAACTGGAGAGATGAGGCTTGCAAAGGGCTGTAGGCTTCGCTCAACTGATTGTAATATTTTCTGATGTTGGTGACATAAGTAACTGCCTCTTTACCGCGTGCATAGCCATGACGTGTGGTGGTATGCCAACGTTTTTTTTGCAATAGTGGCAGTGCTGTTTTGATATCAAGCCATTTATTCCGGTTACCACCACGCTCTTCAGCGAGAATTTGTGCATCTCTTACATGGCCAAGCCCAATATTGTAAGCGGCGAGTGTCAACCATGTTAGATCGGGCTCTGTTACCGAATCTTTTAGCAATGCTTTGAGCTGGCTGAAGTATTTGGCACCACCCCAGATGCTTTGTACTGGGTCGAGTCGATTTTTTACACCCAGCTGCTGGGCAGTAGGCAGTGTTAGCATCATGATTCCACGTACGCCAGTTGGTGATTTGGCCTTAGGGAGCCAGTGTGATTCCTGGTAACCGATCGCAGCAAGTAATTGCCAGTCAACACCATGCCGAGCGCCAGCCTGAATGAAAAATGGCTCAAATTCGGGTAAGCGCTTTTGGCGGTGCTGATTAAACCATTTGGTCTCGACGTAATTAAAGTTACCCAGATGGCCGTAATAGCGCTCGAGTAATCGATCCATTTCGCCGCCACTTTTCAGCTGCCTGATGAACTCATTGGCAGCTTGAAAGAGGCTATTGTCCTGAGATTGGGGGAAGGCCCAGGCAAGCGACTCGGGTTCTGTCAGGTTAAAGGCGACACGCAACTCTGGGTAGAGGTGATGATTAAGAGCCATCGTGTTTGAATCGGCAATGGTTAAATCGAGTTCTTGTCGCCAAACGCGATCAAGCATTTCTTCTTCATCGCTATTGTCGCTTTCCAGCCATGCTAAGTTGTGGTGTTCTTTTTTTAGTTGATTTAATAATTCAGCGTGACTGCTGCCAGCAATGACAGCCAATTTTTGCTTGCCAATGCTATTAATATTTTTTGGTTTTGTGCCGGTTGATCGATAGATAAGTTGTTGTTCTACTTTTTGGTATGGCTCGCTAAAACGTACTAACTTCTTTCTGTCGTTAGTGACAGTGAGCCCAGCTGCAGCGAAATGAACTTCATTGTTTGCAACCATTGGAATGACTTCGTGTAAATTTCTCGATACGATTAGATTAAGCTCGGCATTCAATGATTCCGCGAAGCGCTTAAGTAATGCATATTCAAGACCGGACGGCCCATGATTACCTTTGTAGTAGGTGGTAGCGCTATTTCGGGTTACGACGACAAGTTGCTTCGATTCTTTGACTTGCTGCAATACAGAGGTAGATTGGTTGCAGGCAGAAAGACTTAATGTCGTTATTACAGCTAGCGATAATAGCCCCAGTGACAATAGGTGCGCAGAATGTTTTGCTGAGTTCAGTACAGGAAAAACAACCATTTCAGAGCCATTAGTGTAGAATTACGCACCATAATTAAGCAAGTTTAAGTTTATCGTAAACTACTGATAAAGTAAGGTAAATTTTAGCATAATTAGCTGCCAATTTCTAGGCGCCAAGTGGTGTTTGGCGGCCAAAATGGAGAGGTACCGAAGCGGTCATAACGGCACCGACTCGAAATCGGTTGGGGGCGTTAGCCCCACAAGGGTTCGAATCCCTTCCTCTCCGCCATTTCATCAAAAAGTTACGAGTTGCATCTCGGGTTTAGTAGCAAGCTATATCACATTGCAGGATAGCTGATTCGTAACCTGATAGTCTCTTTGCTGTCAGGTTCGATTGAGGCCATCATCAATGTGGCCGCTAGAGTTAAAAACATCCATTTAATTTGGGTGGGTATTGTTAGCGTATAATTTCTACGCTGACTTTCTCGCCGCGCCTAGCGCCTGACTAATAGTAGTTAGTAGAACATCATTATCCACTGGTTTCTGAAGAAAAGCTACAGCACCAGCCGCAAGTGCTTTTTCTTCATTCTGCCAGGGATCCCTTCCCGAGAGGATGATTATCGGCATGGTGTTTAGCATCGCCTCTTCGAGCCGATCCAAAACGATGAAACCATCGCCAGCTGGTAGGCCAATATCAAGTAAAATTAGGTCAGGACTTTCCTTGCGGGTGACAGAGATTGCTGCGATAGCGTCTGTGGCGGTAACCACTTCGTAACCACTCATCTTTAGCCGTGCCCAGAGCCCTTTTAGCTGGTCTTTATCATCTTCAATAATTAATATTTTTTGCTTTTTCATGCTACTGCCTCCATGTATTGATTGCTGTTTTCAACGATTTCGTTGATTTTCCGGACAATCTCTGCTTGCTGTGTAATCGAGATTGTCTCACCTTCACCCAATGTTTTCCGTGAAAAAATGAGTTCATGTGTAATTTCTTGATCAAGCCGTAAATTTTTCAATTCCTGGCATGGTTGAAGTTTTTTAGCCAGTCGCTTATTGAGCGCAGCAGCACCATTTTGGTCTGCACTGGCAATAACGAAAAGCATTTTATCTGTTGCAGTTCCATGCTGTTTCGGTAACAGCACATCACAGCCATGGAGGATTGTTTCCTCAACGACTTTGCGTGCGGTTTTCAGTGCCGCTTCGTTGGCGGCGTCTAGTTCATTAACTCTACGGGTATGGAGACTGATTTTAATCAGGCTGAGATCACTTTTATCTTGTTTCCAGGCATCAAAAACAGGTTCCATAAAGCGCTCGATTGAGTAAACAGGGAGAGTGAAATAGAAATTACTGCCTTCTCCTTCATTACTGTCTACCCAGATTCTGCCTCCATGATGTTCGACCAGTTCCTTGCAAATATTCAGGCCAAGCCCCAGGCCGTTGAGCCCTACATCGATGGCTGGATTTTGTTGGTATAACCGGTCGAATATCTTTTTTACATTTTCCGGTTGAATCCCTTCACCGGTATCACTGACTGATACCAGCACATTGCTGGGTTTATCGGCATATATTTGTGCCTTAACGGTGATTATTCCACCTGCAGGTGTGAACTTGTTGGCATTATCGATGAGGTTCGTCAATATTTGTCGAACCCGAGCCGGATCAGCAAAAACGGTCGGCAGATTGTCATCGATATCGACGATCAGGCTGATACTCTTGTCGGCGACGGCTGGCCTGAGAGCATTAATCGTTTCGCCAAGCGTTGTATCTAGAGCTATGTTGCAGAGTTCAACGCTGAGCTTACCTGTGTCCGCACGACTCATTTCAAGCAGGTCATCGATCATTTTTCGCAGCTGCTTAGAATTACGTATGATGATTTCCAAGAATTCGGCCTGTTCACCGTTAATATCGCCTGCGGCGCCGTCCAGTAGCAGTGAGCTGAATTGGTAGATGGATGCCATAGGTGAGCGCAACTCATGGGAGATATGAGAGATAAAGGCATCTTTTCTCTGGGTATCTTTGTTGCGCATCTGGTCAACCATTTTTAGCAGGCGCTGACGTTCAATAGAATGGCGTATGGTGCGCACCAGTAGGGAGCAATTTAGCCCGTTTTTGTCGAGATAATCTTGGGCGCCTTCCTGCATGCACTCGAGTGCAGTTAATTCGTTGTTTAAACCGGTGAGGATAATGAAGGGGGTGCTTCTATTCGCTTCACGCGCTTTTTTAAAGGTTTCGATGCCATTGCTGTCAGGTAGATTGAGATCCAGTAATACGGCATCGAAATCAGTTTCGGCGAGTGTGTGCAGGGCGCTTTCAAGCCGGTTTTTGATAACCAAGTTGACCGTAATCCCGCGAGCATCGGAAATAATATCTTGTAGATATTCTGCATCACCGAGGTCATCTTCAACCAATAATATATTTAACACTGGTGAGTTCATGTTAGGCAGGCTTCACGTGTTGATTACAGCCGGATGGTAGAATTGATGTGCGCATCCAGAAGTGTTCAATTTGCCGAATAGATTCTATAAAATTTTGTAGTCCAACCTCTTTCTTGACATAGGCATTTGCGCCTTCAGCGTATGAGTTACAGATATCTGTTTTGTCTGGCGAGGTGGTGAGAATGACGACAGGGATGTGGCAAATACTAGGGGTAGTTTTGATTTCACGCAGAACCTTGCGACCGTCTTTCAGGGGCATATTAAGATCAAGCAAAATTAAATCAGGGCTCATAGCATTTTCATAGGGACTTTTTTTGTATAAATAGTCCATGACGGCGGCACCATCATCTAGCGTAGATATGTCCACCCTTGAAATACACTTACCCAGAATATCAATGAGCATATCCTGGTCACTCTTATCATCGTCAACGATTAATACATTAATTATTGCTTGCTGCATTTCTTATCCTTTCACTGGGAGTTGCCACTCAAAATTATTGAGTTGCTAAGTGATTTATTAATTGTAAAAAAGAATGTGGCTCCCTTGCCGATGTCAGACTCCGCCCATATTTTTCCGTGATGCCGTTCAGTGCAGGCCTTGCAAATTGCCAAGCCAATCCCTGTGCCATCATATTCATCGTGCGTGTGTAGTCGCTTGAAGATAGAAAAGATGCGTTCGGTTTGTTTTCTGTCAAAGCCGATACCTTCATCGCGTACCGAGAACTTCCATTCTTCTTTACATTCGATGACGGAAACATGTATGCGCGGTGGTTTATCGCCACAAAATTTGATGGCGTTACTGATAAGGTTCTGTAAGGTTTGCTCCAGTTGCATTTTATTGCCACGAATCACTGGTAGTGAATCATGTGTAATCTGTGCTTGAGATTGGTTAATAGATATCTCAATGTTCCCCAGTGCGACCTTAAGCACCCTGTTCATATCAAGAGGTCTAAATTTATCCGTTGACTGTGACGCGCGGGAATACAGCAGCAGGTCATTGATCAAGCGATCCATGCGCTGGGCACCATTAGTTATGTAGCCAATATACTTTCTGCCTTTTTCGTCGACTTTGTCTGTATAACGCTCGGCGAATAGCTCAGCGTAATTTGCAACTTTACGCAGTGGTTCACGCAAGTCGTGTGAGGCGATATAGGCAAATTGTTCAAGTTCTTTATTTGACTGTTCCAGATGATGCATTGCATTAACAGCATTCATATTCGCAGTTGCCAGCGCCATTTCATTTTCTTTTGATGCCTTAAGCACTCTGCTAAGGGTCTCGTTGGTAGCCCGCAGATGTCGATGGGTGCGCATATCGTCCAGCACCAGACCGGCAAAGGGTATGGCATAGGCAATGATCTTTAGAAATTGAGCAATATTGAAGTGGTTGTCAAACAGTGCAGTGGAACCAAAAGCCATATGCACTTGAACAAGAACCTCCGGTATGGTGCTGATAATAAGGGCATATGCGAAAATGCTCGGATTTTTTTTGTAGAATTTGGGATAAATATATAGGCCTGCAAGCAGGAACAGCAACAGTGTCACTATGTCCCAAGGCCTGGCGATGATGGATTCGGGGTATATCATTTGTGGCAATTGCACATGAGTCGCAGAATAGTTAATGATCAAATAGCCGATCAGAACAAAGGATAAACTGACGGCTATAAAATAGTTTTTATTGGCTTTAAGCTTGTTGGCGTCGATCAGCAGGAACAATCCAACGCCAAGAATCATAATGACCACATGGAAGCCTCGACTGATTGACCACGTGAAGGGAATTAGCTCACTGTTTTCAGCTGCTGTATTGATCAGGTGTGCTGTTGCCAGGGTATGAAAGGCACCCATGCTGCCAGCACATAGCAGGGCAAAACCAATGATAGGTGTCGTTATATTGCCAGTGATACGGTAATGGGAAAATGCCAGTACGAAGATAAAAATTGCTATGCCAAAGGCGCTCCATTCAAGTAGAGCCTGGGTAAATTCTCCGTCCGCTTGGTAGGGTAGTGCATCGGCTGGGTGTGCCGCCGTTGCATTTGTAAGATCTAGGACTGTGGAAGGTGAGCTGAAATCAATGCCCAGGGTGTTTAGCAGGGACGGCGATAAGCAAATTATTATGACGCCAAGCAACATCCAATAGGGGAGTTTTGTTGATTCGTTTTGTTTCGGCCGGGTGGTCTCTACGGTTGGCAGTGCGATTGCCGTTTCGGAAGCCAATACGGTTTCATTCGAATTGTACATACAACATCTTCCTTGATGCGATGGTTTAGCCCTGTCAGCAGAGCTTGTTAGCCACATAAACCCCTATGTGACGGATATTATTAAACCAGATATATTAATCTAGATATGTGGAATAAAAAAATCTACCTCTCACTCTTTATTTGAGTGTCATAGCATGGCTATCGGCAAGCCGAGTTATTTCTTGATATTCGTGGCATTACGAAATTGTGGGTTTCTGCTATGCCAGGCAAAGGCATTGCATTTGTCTGGTAGTGTAGGTAGGGCGCACTTCGTGTACCATCTTGGCATGAGAAACGCGCTTTATATCACTAGGAGCACTCAGAGAGGGTGGCTCTATCTAGTATAGAGAAAACGTGAAGCTTTAAAACAAAATATCCATAAATAACGGCATTTTAGGGTGGACGCTAAAAAGACAATGAATGCCGCGACGGATTGATTAAAAGAAAGTTTCTATACTATGAATATAGTGAGTTATTGATAGGTGTACTAAAAATGTTTAATGCAATTGACAGTGATTTTCTTGTGCCGTTTGACGGCAAATTTTCAATAGAAAATAGCCTAACGAAAATAAAAGACGTTGCTTATGACAAAAAATCATATAAAAAATATTTGACTCAACTGAATGATCGTATCGACGACGATCAAAGAATGTTGTATGCCCAGGATGAGTATGCCGTGTTATTGGTATTTCAGGCGATGGATGCGGCGGGTAAAGACAGTACCATTCGCGCTGTAACGCGTGGTATTAACCCGGCGGGTTGCCAGGTGTTTAGCTTTAAGCAGCCATCAAAAGAAGAGTTAGACCACGACTTTCTCTGGCGTACAGCCAAGCGTATGCCTGAGCGTGGTCGTATTGGTGTTTTCAACCGTAGCTATTACGAAGAAGTGTTGGTTGTCCGAGTGCATCCAGAGTATTTGCGTTATCAACGTCTGCCGAATCGGGTCGGAGGTAGCGAATTATGGCACCAACGTTATGAGTCAATTCGTCAGCATGAGCATCATTTGGCAAGAAATGGCACGGTCATTATTAAATTCTGGCTTAATGTTTCGCAAGAAGAGCAAAAACAGCGGTTTCTGGCGCGAATTGATACCCCAGAAAAAAACTGGAAGTTTTCATCAGCAGATATTGAAGAGAGGCAGCATTGGGATAATTATATGGCAGCTTATGAGGACGCGCTGAACGAGACTTCTCGGCCCTGGGCACCCTGGTACGCGATCCCTGCTGATGATAAACGCG
>CAZNYF010000111.1:0-9894 GCA_964577195.1 uncultured Thiotrichales bacterium
TAATGTTTGGCACTATTTTCAGCCGTATATTCACGGGCTGCAGATTTCAAAACATCAACGCCTAATGGGTTTGCCAACGTCTGCTGCATTGCATTCGCCAAGGCAGTCGCATCTCCAACCGGCACCAGTGGTCCAAATTTCCCTTGTTGCAACAACTCCACGGGGCCACTCGGACAATCGGTAGAAACAACCGCAGTACCCAAAGCAATCGCTTCGGTCAAAACATTGGGTGACCCTTCCCAGCGCGAGGACAAAACAAATAGATTCGCTGCGCTCATCCAAGCATGTGGATTGGCTTGAAACCCGGGCAAATCCACAGATTTTTTGACACCTAATTGATCGATTAAATCTTCCAGGTCTTGTCGTAAAGCTCCCTCGCCAAGAATGATTAAATAAGCAGGCGTCTGTTGTAGCAATGCAGCAAATGCTTTGAGTAACGTGGTGAAATCTTTTTGTACAGTTAACCTTCCTGCCGCAAGAATGACCGGTTTTTCAACTTGTGAAAACCAATGGTGTTGCGGCGGTTGGCTAGCAGCTTCTAACATCCTGGGTGTAATGACCGGATTGCGAATAACCGTCATTCGATTCAGTGGTAAACCAGTGACTTTCGCAGTATCTTCAGCAACGCCTTGCGATACAGGAACAAGATGATCGACCCCCTGATATCCGCGTTTTAATGGTTGCTGTCGCAACCAGCGCTGCCAAGCCGGTTTATGTTCCAGCGCCGCTGATAAATTGGTTCCCAGGCGAATAACAATCCGGGTTTCTACGCCTGCTTTTCTTCTGGCTTTTAACGCCGCTCTACCCGGTCGATCTTTAGCGACTAGCATCACTTCAGGCTGATTGAGTTTTAAATATCGGGCCAGCTCGGAAACAACGGTGGATGAATGTTTGGCTTTGAGTCGAATCAGGTTCACACCTTCGGGCAATTGATCGAGATGATCGCTATTCAATTTGAGTGCAAGTAAATCAATTTTAACCCCCTGACGGGCAAATTCTTCTACCAGGTTCAACACCATCCGCTCAACCCCGCCCTGCCCGGAAAATGAGGTAAATATCGCCAGTCTCTTGCCAACTAAGTCCACTTATAACCCCATTGCTTGCAAATACGCGTCTGCTGAAGCACTGACAGTATAGGGTTTTATCGCTTCACGCAGGTACGCTGCTGGCAGCGGCGATTGCAGCTTTAACTCTATCTGTTTAGCGATATCCTGATAATCTCCGATCGCTGTTAACGCACCATATTTACCATTTTGCAAAATCTCGGCAGGGCCGCTCGGACAATCTGTAGAAACCACCGAAGTCCCCACCGCCAACGCTTCAATAATAACAAAACCCAAACCTTCCCAGCGAGACGTAAAGGCAAATACATCTGCGTGAGCCATATAATTGTATGGCTCTGGAACAAAGCCCGGTAATGCAAAATCGTCCGCAAACCCCAGTTCATCCGCCAAAGCAAACAACAATTCTTTTTGCTTGCCTCGACCGAGAATGATTAAGCGACAGGGCTGTTTTTCATGCACAATCGCAAACGCTCGCAACAAGGTTACAAAATCCTTGCGTATGCCCAACTCACCAACGCTAATAATCACCGGCGGCGCACCCTCGGAAAACCAGGGATGATCGGGGCTTTCTAATTTCGCGAGAGGCAAATCATCTGGAATCACCGGACTCGGCACCACTTGAATTCGCTCTCGACTTAGCCCTGTATAGGCGCTCATATCATCCGCAACGCCTTCTGAGGTTACAATCACATTGTCCGCAAACGGGTACAGTTTACCCATCGAAAATCGCTGCAACCAACGCTCAAAACGTCCACGACTGGCGAGATCAATGGAAATGGTTGTGCCTGAGCTTAATATTAACCGCGTGTCCACACCGGCTAAAAACCGCGCCGCCAGCGCAGTTCGATTCACCCGATCCTTATCAGCCAGCATCACCGCCGGTTTTTCCTTGCGTAAATAGCGAACGATCGCTGGCAAACTGGTATAGGTATGGCGACTGCCCAGATCGACAATTCTTACCCCCTCCGGACAGGGATCAAGATAAGGGCCGTGCTTTCGTACATGCAGTAAATCAACCGGGTATCCACGTCGTGCCAGCTCCGGGATCAGGTTTTGCATCGCCCGATCAACGCCACTATGACCCGAGGTAGAAAGAAAAATCGCGATACGCTTCATAGGCAAAGCAACATAAAAACTGCTAAATAAAAAAAGAAACATTGTAGCGAATAATAGACACAATAAACGGGGTTTTTTACTCCCGCCGGCGTATCAAAACACCCTCCCTTGTTTCAAAGTTTTTGGATGCGGTGAAGCGGCTCGAATTCCTGGGTTTTCATTTTACCGCTTGCATCATCCCGGATTAGCAGTTAAAAAACCTAGCCAGCCAAAAAACAGACGATCATTATCAATAAACCCGCAAACGCCCGCGAATCTTCCCTGGTCTGGATAACTGCAATTCTGTTGATATTCTACCTCGTGGTCGCACCCGTTCACTCGAATGTGCTTAGCAGCGGAGCGGGTATTGTTGCATTGATTGCGCTGGTATTTGGCTGGAAAACTCTCGGTGAAAGTGGACGGCAAACTCGTATCATTTTTCTGGGGTTTATTCTTTACGTTTTCACCGCACTCCCCGGATTAGCTAACAACACAAATTGGCATGATGCCGGTTGGCGCTTTGAAAGCTACCATCCCTTTTTATTAGCCGTCCCAATTTGGGGCTTGATTAATCGGATCGGCAGTAAGTTAATGCCCGTACTGCTAACTGGACTAGTGAGCGCCGGATTAATACTGCTCGGATTTGTCCTCTATAGATATTGGTATCTGGATATTCCACGAATAGGTTTGTGGACCGGTTTAAATCCCAATATTTTCAGCTATATCACCGGCATCATTGCAATCAGTCTGTATGCTGCACTGACTAATTTAAAACTCAGTTTACTATTTCGACTGATTGTTCTTATCGCGCTAATCGGTGCAATTCATGCCATTCTGGCCTCAGGGTCTCGCGGGGTATTACTCGCATTTATTATCAGTTTAATTATCATTTCAATACTGATGGTGATCAATAAAACCACCTCAAAAAAACAATCCACTCTGGTGCTAGGCGTGGTAGTACTCACCGTCCTAGCCATATTCATCGCCACCCTCCAATCAAACCTGTGGATTGCTCATTGGGGAGATTTACCGACAGAGTTTCTCTCTGTTATAACATCAGAAAATTACCAATATAGCTCAACCACCGCTCGTATATTTATGAACCTGGGAGCCTGGCAAATCTGGCTGGATAATTTCTGGATAGGCACCGGGCTTGGAGATTCTGAAAACGATTTTGACCAACTTACAAAACTAGGCCCGTTGATTGTTGCTGACCACTCCGAACTGGTAAAAAAGATATCAAATCATATTTTTCATAACATTTTTGCAGACAGTTTTTCCACAACTGGATTAATTGGCGGTATCACCATGATTATCACCGTGTTATGGCTGCCGGTTAGGTTTTTTCTAATTGCATTACAACGTGGTGGTGAAAACCCGGTAATCCGTTTCGCAGCTTTTGCGGGAATCGGCATTGGGTGTATCAATATCGTTTTCGGCTTCACCAACTCCTGGCTGTATCTGAACAATCTTCCGTATACATTGACACTAATAATTTTATTTATGGTGCTGATTCACAACAACCTGAGAACGCCTGCAGCATGACTACTAATGCTTCCGGGCAACATCTCAGCCTACTATTTAAGCGTTTAAAGATAGATGTAGTCCTGGATATAGGCGCCAATGAAGGGCAGTTTGGCAGCCATTTAAGAAGGCTCAATTACACTGGAGAAATTCATTCATTTGAGCCGGTGACACAAACTTATCAAGCTTTGATCAACACAGCTAAAAATGATCAGCATTGGCATACTCATCACCTCGCACTTGGCGATAAAGCAGGAATTAAAAATATTAACGTCTCGCAAAATTCACAATATTCTTCTTTTCATTCTGCGAGCGCAATCAGTCAGGATTATCTTGGGTCAGCCATTCAACATAAGAATACCGAGTCTGTCAGCATAACCACGCTGGACAAGTTTTTTAGAGAAAACTCATCCTTATTCAAAGCTAAAAATATTTTCCTCAAAATGGACACACAGGGGTTTGATCTGGCAGTGATTACGGGTGCAATAAATAGCATTCAACACATTACCGGAATACTTTCGGAGATTGCTTTTTCACCACTTTACAATGAGGCGCCCGATCATATTGACGCTTTCAAGCAATACCAGGCATTAGGCTTTAACGTGACTGGGATTTACCCAACCCATCAAGATAAAACTACGCTCAATCTACTGGAAGTTGAATGCTATTTAGTGAATCAGTACGTTCAGGAATTACAAGAGGTGCCCTAAGGAAGCAGATATTGCCCGCTCTAGCCGAACGGGCAATTTCTAGCACAACTTTACAAGTCGCCAGTCGCGCCCGCGGCTACAATATTGTAGATATGATTGCGCACTTGCAGACCCATCATTTTCAGGTCGTCAGCCAGCTCAGCTTGTCCCAGAACTTTATCCATATTCAAAGTGATTAGATTCGCTTTGCCATCCTGACCTTCAACCATTGCAATTCGGCAAGGCAAAAAACCCGCGAATGCAAGATTGGATTCAACCATTTTAACGGCGATTGAAGCATCGCAAAACTGAAAAATCTCCATTCGTTTGGACTCGCCACCCATTGCCTTGACCTGCTCGGACAATGGCATGTGTGCAACCAGTTTAAAATTCAAAATATTGGCACGTAGCTTCATTGACTCAGCGGCATCATCCATTTCGACATCATCAGCCAGCGGGCATTTGAGCATATCGAGTTCTATTTCTACACAGTTTTCAGGAAGCTTGATCATTTCAACAGCGGGCGCATCAACAGCGGCTGGAGCAGCAGTTTTAGCGGCTGCAACAACTTTTTCTGCACCTGCTTTAACGGCGGAAGCAGCTTCAGCTACAGCCTTGGATTCTGCATTGGCAGAATCAGGGCTGCCGCATCCAGCCAATAGTAGCGTTGCTGTAAATAATGAAATTAAAGGTAGTTTAAACATAAGTTTTTTTCTCCAGTGGTTTGTGGTTTTTCAAAGTTAACCCGTCTAATGGTGTGGTGTTATACCGCCAATCCGTGATCTTCACAAATTACTTTTAGTAAGCCGTCGGCGGCATCTTCCACCAGATCGAAGACATGCTCAAACCCGTTAGCGCCGCCGTAATAAGGGTCTGGGACTTCAGACTCATCACTATCCTCTGCAAAATCCAAAAATAATCTAACTTTGTCTTCATGCTCAACCGGGCAAATAGAGCGTAGGTCGCGGTAGTTTTCATTGTCCATCGCCAGCACATAGTCAAAAGCAGCAAAGTCACCAGCGTTCACTTTACGCGCCTGCTGCCCGGCCATCGAGATACCGCGAGAGCTTGCTGTTGCCTGAGCGCGATCATCCGGAGGATTCCCAACATGCCATGCTCCCGTCCCTGCCGAATCAATCAAAATTTTCGCCTGCAAATTGGCTTGCTTGACCCGATGGCGAAACACCGCTTCAGCGGTAGGTGATCGGCAAATATTGCCAAGACAAACAAAAAGTACGGATACAGTCATCGTCAGATAAAACTCAAGCAAAAATGTGAGAGCGAGTATACCCGTTGCACTGCACGGGTGTTTCACGGATGATCATTGCCAATGAACCTCTCCAACGAAGACAGCCTGCGCCTTAACGTGATGCTGCGGCAAAAACCCACCGCAGTGCGCATCGACGATTCAAAAATGATCGTCTACGCGCTCACCAAAAAAGGTGAAGCGAAAATCCAGCTCAACCCCACCTGCAAGGAAGAAAAATACCTGCGACTGGTGCGCGAGCTACTATCCACACATGTAATGGGGTCTCCCGGCGGCTATCCGGTTTACATTCGTCGTTGGACTCGCTTAGGTCAGGAACGCGATCATGACAGTCTTAAAACGCTATTACTGCTGGGTGAGCCAGAGGCCGTTACTGCCGTGGTGAATACGCCAAACATCACCAGCGAACTAGCAGAACTTGCCTGGTGGTCGCTTCCTTCCTCAGAGATTGCACGCGAACTATTAAACTCCCCAGATGTGGTCAGCGCAGATATTGGACGTGAGCTGGCTGAATTCCTGATCGAATTCATGCCCTTCGAGGAGAACCATCAATATGCTATTGATTCGATCCGGCTCGCCCTGCAGCCCGGCTTGATCGACGCTGCCAAAGTGAATGACCTGTGGAATAAAGCCAAGCGTCGCCAGAGTTACTACATCGGCTTTTTACATACTCTGCCGGATGCGTTACCCGTCGACGCAGCATCACATCCGCAACTTGACGAGCACCATGCTGCACTCACCGAAATCAACACAGTGACCGCAAAACTCTTGCTGCGAACCTTGAGCGCACCTGGGCAGGCATTTGTTAAAACAGCTAACCAGGTTTTTGAAAAACTCCCCAATCAGGATGCCGCGGTCGAACTGATGGAAGCCATCGGCAACTATTTTGCCGATATACAACCGGATCAAAAACAATATCGATCCATCGAAGATATTCAAACGCGAGGCGAAACAGAGCTCGAAAGTGCAGCGGAAATTCTACAAATTAAACAAACCATTCCAGCACTCACTGACAAACTCCAAACCATGCTAGTGCTATCCATGCTCAGTGAATATCTCGTTGCACCTATCTTCGGTCACACCGATGCCATCGGCTCCGTCATGCGCAAACGACTGCAACCCGTCACCATCCCGGTACAAAAATATCTGGCAGAACTTCAAGTGTAGAAAGTAAATACCCACAATAAAATCTGAGTAATCTCGCTTTACGCTATAATTAGCCTTTCTCGCTCCAGTTCCGTCCATGTCTGCCTTACAAATGAATCAAGTTAAAACCAAACTCTTTGAGTGGCCACAATATTGGGCAGAATGCTATGGCACCTCCCCTTACCTGCCCATGAGCCGTGTGGAGATGGACGAACTTGGCTGGGATTCCTGCGACATTATCATCGTCACTGGCGATGCTTACGTGGATCAACCCTCTTTCGGCATGGCTATCATTGGACGGCTTTTGGAAGCGCAGGGTTTTCGCGTTGGCATCATTGCTCAGCCTGAATGGCAATCCAAAGACGCATTTGAAGCACTCGGTAAACCTAACTTATTTTTTGGTGTCGCCGCCGGCAATATGGATTCGATGATCAACCGCTACACCGCAGATCGAAAACCACGTTCTGATGATGCCTACACTCCCGGAGGAATGAGCGGTAAACGTCCCGACCGCGCTTCCTTAATTTACAGCCAGCGCTGCAAGGAAGCCTATCCCGACACGCCAATAATTTTAGGTGGTATCGAAGCCTCATTACGGCGCATCGCACATTTTGATTATTGGCAGGAAAAAGTCCGGCATTCGATTTTAATAGATTCTACCGCCGATATTTTATTGTATGGCAATGCCGAACGCGCCGTTGTCGAAGTCGCCCATCGACTTTCCCGAGGAGAAAACATTGCCAATATTACCGATATCCGGGGCACCGCCTTTATTCAACAAAACACGCCCAAAAACTGGCAAGAAATAGACTCCACACGTATTGACCAACCTGGAAAAATTGATCGCATTATTAATCCCTACGTCAATACTAAAGAATTAAATGAATGCGAAATAGAGCAACGAAATGCAAAATGGTTAGACGATGAACCATCACGCTCGAAACGCCCCGATGAACATAAACTTGAATTTCACCCGCGCGCAGGGTTAAAACGCGACACAACGGTTATTCGATTACCTTCCTTTGAAAAAGTCCGCAACGACAAAGCGCTTTACGCACACGCCAATCGCGTTCTGCATCTTGAAACCAATCCCGGTAATGCCCGAGCACTGGTGCAAAAACATGGCAATGTCGATTTATGGATCACACCTCCACCAATACCATTAACGACAGCCGAAATGGACGCGGTGTTCGCGCTACCTTATACGCGTCAACCACACCCAGCATACAAAGGAGAAAATATTCCTGCTTATGAAATGATTCGTTTTTCAGTGAATATTATGCGCGGCTGTTTCGGTGGCTGTACGTTCTGTTCAATCACCGAACACGAAGGTCGAATCATTCAAAGCCGTTCAAAAGAATCCATATTAAAAGAAGTCGAAGATATTCGAGATAAAGTCCCTGGCTTTACCGGCGTCATTTCCGATCTCGGCGGGCCGACTGCCAATATGTATCGGCTTGCCTGCAAAAGTAAAGAAATAGAAGCCGCCTGCCGCAAACCGAGCTGTGTGTATCCTGGTATTTGCTCAAACCTCAACACAGACCATTCCTCGCTCACAGAACTGTATCGAGAAACACGCAAATTACCCGGGATTAAAAAAGTCCTTGTCAGCTCAGGCTTACGTTACGACCTGGCAGTGCAAGACCCGGAATATGTCAAAGAACTGGTTACCCATCATGTGGGAGGCTATTTAAAAATCGCCCCGGAACATACCGAAGATGGCCCGCTATCAAAAATGATGAAGCCGGGTATTGGTAGCTACGACCGCTTTAAAGCGATGTTTGAAAAATACACCAAAGAAGCGGGCAAAGAACAATATTTAATTCCCTACTTTATTGCCGCACATCCTGGCACCACCAACGAGGACATGCTCAACCTGGCGCTATGGTTAAAGAAAAATGATTTTCAGGCGGATCAGGTACAAGCGTTTTATCCGTCACCAATGGCGACCGCCACAACCATGTACCACACCGGCAAAAACCCGCTACAAAAAGTCACCTATAAAAGTGACCTGGTAGACACCGTTAAATCCCCCGAGCAACGCCGCCTGCACAAAGCCCTGCTACGCTACCATGATCCCAAAAACTGGTCATTAATACGCGAAACACTCACCGAAATGGGCCGCGCAGAATTAATTGGCGATGGTCCCAATCAACTCATTCCTAAATTCCACCCTGACGAAAAGCACCTTGCCTACCAATCACATCGCCGCAAAAACACTTCCAGCGCGCATAAGAAAAGAGTTAAGAAAAAGATTCGTACCCAACATACCGGATTGCCAACTTGACCTAACCAGCGAAACCCCGTTGTTCCAAATCTCAACGAACGAACCTCGTAAATACATAAGCGGAAAATTATTCGAGGAGCGACTAAAGCCTGAAAAAAATATCTAGGTTGATCTCACGCACGAACTTAGACTAAACTAGATAAACTTAGTTTAACAAGCATTGCCATGCAAACAATCAACATACATGAAGCTAAAACCCATCTTTCCCGACTCGTAGAGCTTGCTGCCAAAGGAGAACCCTTTGTGATTGCCAAAGCAGGAAAGCCTATGGTCAAGGTTGTTGCGCTGGATACCCCCAACAAATCAGAGATTAAGCGAATTGGGTTCATGCGAGGTCAATTCGACGTTCCAGATGATTTTGACAGTATCGGAAGTAAAGAGATTCAAGCACTATTTGGTGACACTGAGTGAACTTGCTGGTTGATACCCACCTCCTCCTCTGGGCGGCAAGCCAACCCCAAAAACTATCCAGCAAGGCCGAACAGCTCCTCGCAAATACTGACAATACTCTAATCTTCAGCGCCGCTAGCATTTGGGAAATAGCCATTAAAAACCGTCTTGGAAAGTCTAGCTTTCAATTCAAACCTTCGGTGCTACGTCGCGGCTTACTCGACAATGACTGGACCGAACTGCCGGTAAATGGACAACACGCAATTGCAACTGGAGAATTAGCAGAGATCCATAAAGACCCTTTCGACAGAATACTCATCGCCCAAGCGAATATTGAAGGCTTCACATTATTGACTGCTGATAAAATGCTATCGAAATATTCGAGTGCTATTCAATTAGTATAAACCTATGCTTGAGACGGCAACGGACTAC
>CAZNYF010000112.1:0-9871 GCA_964577195.1 uncultured Thiotrichales bacterium
CAGAGAGTGGACGATAAGCACCCTCGGTGTTACGGTGCGCGCATTCAAACCCAACTGAAAAAAACTGTTATGGAAATTTCTAAAGATAAAGTCGCCATCCTTGATTACGTGCTCAAAGATGATGAAGGTACGGTTGTCGATCAATCCAGCAATGGCGAATTCGCTTATCTTGCAGGATCCGGCGGGATTATTCCCGGCCTGGAAGGTGCGCTCGAAGGCAAGAAAGCGGGCGATGAGCTTAGCGTCACTGTCACACCGCAAGATGGTTATGGAGAAATTGATCCTGCCGGAATACAGGAAATCCCCAAAGACATGTTTCCCGAGGATATGGAGATCGCGACAGGCATGCAGTTTGAAGCCCAATCCCCCGCGGGTGAAATGATGATTTTAACGGTTAAAAACATAAACGGTGATACCGTAGTTGCAGATGCCAACCATGAGCTAGCGGGTAAAACTTTGCATTTTGATGTAAAGATTATTGAGGTACGTGAAGCTTCTACCGTAGAGCTGGAGCACGGACATGTACATGGCCCCGGCGGGCATCATCACTAAATAAAACCCCATGTAGGAGTGGCAAACCCGCGGCTCCTACAACTTTAAGTTTATGCGTTAAAAGCTCTGCTTTAGCCGCCTGGAAATAAAATCAACAATGGTGGCTGATTGAGTGACTTCGAAACAGCTTTTAAAGACAGCGCGATGTCCGCGATAGCAGCTGAGTAAACCTCCTTTTCCCGAGAGCGGATGATGCTCAACACCGGGAATCTTTGAGAAAAAACTTAAATCAGACAAACTGTTATAAGCGTCTCGGCGGAATGCATAAACGAGCGCATCTATTTTTTTAGCGGATATTAATTCTCTTTCCTGATCATCTCTAAACTGTTGCCATAGCTGATTTCTTCTGGATTTAACACCGGAAAATGCGGGGGAAAAAGCAATCACTGAATTGACGGAGTTGGGGTTAGACGCTTCAATCATTAGTGATGCCCAGCCACCCGCAGAATGCCCCACTAGAAAAATATTCTCAGCGACGACACCTAAGTCGGTAAAGCGTTTTACTACCGAAATAATTTCATTCATTCGATAGCGGATTTTTAGATTGTATGGCGTATCTTCAATTTTATGCAGTCCCTCGATACGTGAGCAAAACGCATAAACAACAACATCTTTCCCCGCTATCTTTTTTCCCGCCAGCGATCTAATGACCGAAGGCATACCACCTGCAAGAAAGGCGCTATTTGGAAAGCAGGGGTCAGCATTTTCTTCTGAAGTTGATCCGTGATTATAGATCAGGAGTATTTTGTTTCCCGGATTTTCAATTTCTAAAGGATGACTACTAAGATCCAGAGAAGGTTTAATGAATTGGCTTTTTTTAACAACAACAGAACAGCCGTTAACCAATAATACAAAGACCAAAAAAAATAGAATACTTTTTAAATACAACAAACGATTTTACTAACTTAACGCGAGTAACCCGTAGCCTACATCACCAGCTATTTTTTGTCGCTCGAAACTCCACCCATCGGGTAACACTGGCTCTGCTTGCTTAGGGTATTCAATATAAATTCTGGTGGCTTCATCCACATTATTGCTACGCTTTAATGCTTCCAGACTCTGCGCCATTAGCTCGCCGTCAAATGGGGGGTCGAGAAAAACCAGATCAAACTGGTGCTGAAATTTGTCCAGATAAGCCTCTGCTGAACCTTGCCAGATAATAATCCGCTCTGTTTCCAGACTGGCCGTTTGTTTTTGTAGCTGACGCACGGTTGCTGCGCTTAAATCCACCATCACAACCAATTCTGCTCCGCGTGAGGCGGCTTCAAAACCCAATGCACCAGAACCTGCAAATAAATCCAGGCAATGTGCGCCTTCGATATCATATTGCAGCCAGTTAAATAGCGTTTCGCGCAGGCGGTCTCCGGTAGGGCGTAATCCATCTGCCGGATAAAATTCTATTTTTTTACCACCCCACCGACCCGAGATAATTCTTATCGAAGATCGGCCTGAGGTTTTAGTATTAACCTTGCTCTCCACCAACAATCACAGTAATAAAATTATCTGGATTGACATGGCGCTTGTAAGCATCGAGTAAAGTGGGCTTATCAATTGCCTCTATTTTACTGGTGAAAGTATCCAGATAATCCAATGGCATATCGTAAAAACCAATCACGGCTAGATATTGAACAATGTCCGAGTTACTCGCTATGCGTAGCGGGAATCCGCCGGTGATATTTTTCTTTGATCCGTTGAGCTCTTTATCAGTAGGGCCGGATTTAAGATATTTGTTAATTTCTTCAATCGTAACATTTACCGCTTCTTCTACTTGGCTGCCGCGTGTCTGCAAACCAATAATGTAGGGGCCAGCACTTGCCATGGGGGAGAAGTAGCTATAAATAGAATAAACAAATCCTCGTGCATCACGCACTTCTTTAGACAGCCGCGAGGATAAGCCTGAGCCGCCTAATGGATGGTTTGCCAGATACAATGCAAAGTAGTCGGGATGACCGCGCTCTATTCCGGGCGAGCCAATAAATACATGCGCCTGTTTAGAAGGAAAAGGAATCTCAATGCGCTGAGATTTATTCAGTGGTTTAACCGCTGGTATTTTTGCCGCAGCCTCTCCTTTTTTCAAACCACTGCTGATTCGTTCTGCCAGTGATTTCGCTTGCGCTTTATCAATATCACCTGTCATTGCAATTAACCCGTTCGCTGCGACAAATGTTTTCTGGTAAAACTTTTTTAGCTGTGGAATTGAAAGCGCCGTAACCGATTTTTCTGTACCGCTGGATGGCTGGGCATAAGGATGATCGC
This sequence comes from uncultured Thiotrichales bacterium, assembly GCA_964577195.1. Lineage (GTDB taxonomy): Bacteria > Pseudomonadota > Gammaproteobacteria > UWMA-0217 > UWMA-0217 > HyVt-560. The sequence goes on from CAZNYF010000112.1 coordinate 2,809, forward strand.
CATACATTGCTTTATAAAATGCTTTGCTGGCAATACTGCCTGGACGAGCTTGCTGTGCTTTAAGACCGATTAAAGTTTGTTTTTGCAAGCGTTTAAAGTCTGTTTCGGGGAAGTCTGGTTTCCATAAAACTTTGGTAAAGGTATCTAGCGCAGGATCAAGATATTCTTTGGCTGACAAAGAACGTAGTGACATATACGCCATATCACGTAATGAGCCTTGGCCAAATTGCGCGCCGACATCTTCAAAAGAACGGGAGATATCATCCGCGCTCATGCCATCCGCACCTTGCGACAACATGGCGCTGGTTAATTTAGCCAACCCTGGAGTATCGCCATCGTAGGCACTGCCACCGGCAAACGTTAAGCGGATATCAATCATGGGCAATTCGGCGGCAGGGACAAAATACACGTCCATGCCGTTTTTGGTTTGCCAATGCTGAATTTCTGGTGCAGCGATTGCGGATAAAGAGTTTAGCCAGCCGAAAGCCAGAAAAATAAAAATAAATGGGGTTTTAAACATAATTACTAATTCCGTTTTTAACAGGTCTTTTAACAAGTCTTTAACAAGTCTTTTTTTTGGAGGTCTATGAAGCCGGCTTTTCTTTATCAGCCGATTTGTCGTTAGCGGATTGAATATCCTGAGGGACTAATTCAGCGACCGTTTTGTGGTCATCAATCAGGTATTTTTTGGCAACATCGCGAACCTGTTCAGCCGTTACCGCTGCAATTTTTGCTTCATATTCCTCGACAAACTTCCAGCCGAGCCCGACCGTTTCCAGCATACCTAGCTGGTTAGCCATATGGCTGACTGAATCACGCTGGAAAACTTCATTGGCGATTACTTGAGCTTTTACGCGAGCCAGCTCGGAAGGGTCGGCCAAATCGGTTTGCAGCATAGTAATTTGCTCTTTCAACGCCGCTTCTACCTCGGCAATCGTATGTGCTTCGGTAGGATTCGCTTCCATCAAAAATAATGACTGATGCCGCGAAGCAAGACTATAACCAACACCGGTCGAGGCTGCTATCTCGTCTTTGCGAATCAAGTTCTTGGTTAAACGCGAGCTGGCGCCGCCATCAAGAATACCTGCAAGCACTTCCAGCGCATACGGCTCCCACTTTTCCTCTGCAGTATTTAAAACAGGGACGGAATAGCCAATCAGTACATAGGGTACTTTTGCAGGTGCATTAATCTTAATTCTACGCTCACCACGCTGTGGCGTTTCAGCACGCAGCTTGGCAACGGGAATCTCTCCGGCTTTGAGTGGGCCAAAATATTTCTTTGCCAGTGCATACACTTCTTTGGGGTCAACATCGCCAACAACGACAAGCGTTGCATTGTTCGGCGCGTAGTAAGTGTCGTACCACTTTTGCAGATCTTCAACCTTGAGCGTATCAAGATCTTCCTTCCAGCCAATGACCGGATGACCGTAAGGGCTATTTAAGAAAGCAACTGCGTTGAAGTGTTCATAAGTAAGCGATTCGGCATTATCTTCGGTGCGCATGAATCGCTCCTCTTTCACCACCTCGAGTTCCTTTTTAAACTCTTCTGGCAACAATTTGAGGTTACGCATGCGATCAGCTTCGAGCTTGAAGGCAATTTCCAGCCGGTCAGAACCCATGTACTCATAATATGCGGTGTAATCTCGGCTAGTGAAGGCATTCTTCTGACCGCCGTTTTCACTGACGATTTCTGAAAAGCGCCCTGCGGGGATTGTCTCTGTGCCTTTAAACATCATGTGTTCAAGCACATGGGATACGCCGGTGATGCCGCTATGCTCGTTACCAGAACCGACTTTGTACCAGACCTGGGTGATTGCCACGGGCGCACGATGATCAGGTCTCACCAGCACTTTCATGCCGTTATCCAGCATAAATTCATGCACGCTAGACTCTTTTGCCTGCGTTAAATGAGGTAAAAATAGAGTGACGAGTATCAAAACTCTTATAAACTGGCTATTTAGCATAATGTCCATTGATCTCCGTAGTGATAGCATTACAGTCCAACACCGTAGACTAACCTAGATATGTTTGGATTCAAGAAAAAGAAGTCACATTCTGACGAAAACCCTGAAAATTTGGCTGCCGAAGAAGCTGTCGAGGAAATTGTTCAGTCGGATATCGAACCAGCACCAGCAGGTGAATCAGCCTCTGAATCGCTTCACACTGACGAGCCTGTCGAGACGGCACTGGACAATGATACGCCGCCAGACTTGGAACAGATCCCTGCTGCGCCGAAAAAGCCCAAGCGGAACCTGTTTGGTTTTCTAAAAAAAGCTCAGTCCGAACCGGAGCACGCGCCTCTCACCAAGATTCCTCCGGTTGAACCAAAACCGCAGCCTCAAGTAACAAAATACAAATACGTACATGAAAAAGCAGCCATTGATGAGGCCTTAGCTGGATCTGAAGAACAGCAAGCTTTGAACGCTGGCGAAGCCACACAAGAAATTGATCAACCCACAGCCGAGGAGCTAATTGAGGCGCAGGCTGTCGAAACGCCTCAGGTAGAAAGCTTGGTTGAAGAAGTCGAAGATCTTACTGATCCAACCATGGAAATCCCCGAGATCGAGATACCGGCAGAGCCACAGGCTGTAGAAGTAGAAGTAGAAGTAGACCCTGCCCCCGAAGAGTCAGAAGCATCCTTGCTCCCACCCACTGAACATGAAATTAACAAGCCTGTTGAGTTGGAAGTAAAAGAAATACCTGAGGATACAGCCTCCGAGGATATGGAGGTTGCATCGGATGAAGCAGCACCATCAGAAACGGAACAGGAAGAAGCCAAACAGGGATTTTTTAAACGCTTGCGCAGTGGTTTGTCCAAAACCGGCAGTAATATTACCGGCGGTATGGGCGATTTAGTGCTGGGTAAGCGCGAGATTGATGATGAGCTGTTTGAAGAACTGGAAACCCGTTTATTAATGGCGGACGTGGGTATCGAAACCACCACTCAGATCATTGATTCGCTGAACAAGCGTGTGAAACGCAAAAACATGACCGATGCCGACGCGCTCTATGCAGCGTTAGCGGATGCCATGCAGGAAACACTCGAACCCTGCAGCATCCCGTTAATCATTGATCAAACCAAGCAGCCCTTCGTAATTTTAGTGATTGGCGTCAACGGTGCTGGCAAAACCACCACCATCGGCAAACTGGCAAAGAATTTTCAAGATGGCGGTTTTAGCGTGATGCTGGCTGCTGGTGACACCTTCCGTGCGGCGGCGGTGGAGCAGCTCACCGTTTGGGGAGAACGTAATGATGTGCCCGTCATTGCTCAGGGTACAGGCGCGGATAGTGCCTCGGTTATTTTTGACGCTCTACAAGCCGCAAAAGCCCGCGATATTGACATCCTCATCGCCGATACCGCTGGCAGATTGCACACCCAGGACAACCTGATGGAAGAGTTGAAAAAGGTAAAGCGTGTGCTCGGTAAAATTGACGGCGACGCACCGCATGAGACGCTATTAGTGCTGGACGGCGGTACCGGGCAGAACGCGCTCAAGCAGGGCGAATCATTTAATGAAGAGATCGGCGTGACCGGTCTGGCAATTACCAAACTCGATGGCACTGCCAAAGGCGGCGTGCTGTTTGCTATGGCAAACAAGCTCGGCATTCCGATTCGCTATATCGGTGTCGGCGAAGGCATTGAAGATCTGCGGGTTTTCAATGCGGAAGATTTTGTTCAGGCGCTGGTTTCTCCTGATGATGACGCGACACAGTAATGATTGAGTGTCGCTATCTGGGAAAACGCTATGCCGACGGGCAGCACGCACTCAGCGATATTAATCTCAATATCGAACGCGGCGAGCTGGCGTTTCTCACCGGACATTCCGGCGCAGGCAAAAGCACCCTACTGCGCCTGATTGCGCTAATCGAACGGCCCACGCGCGGCAGCCTCAAAGTCAACGGCCATGATCTCGCCAAACTCCCGGATCTCAGCATTCCCCGCTATCGCAGAAACATCGGCATGATTTTTCAGGATCATCGCCTGCTACCCGACCGCAATGTGTTTGAAAATGTCGCCCTGCCACTGCGTATTACAGGTGTAGATTCCAAGCTGGTTGCGCGCAGAACCCGTGCGGCACTCGATAAAGTCGGGCTATTGAAAAAGGAAAAATCCACACCCACTGCGCTCTCTGCCGGGGAACAACAACGCGTCGGCATCGCCCGCGCCATCGTCAACCGCCCAACGATTTTGCTGGCGGATGAGCCCACCGGCAACCTCGACCCGAAACTCTCTGCCGAGATCATGCAACTGTTTCTCGATTTCAACCGCGTTGGCGTAACCGTACTGGTTGCCTCGCATGATCAATCACTGGTTCACCGTTTTGGCGAGCGCGTCATCGAACTCAAGCAAGGGAGCTTGATGGCATGAGACCCCGTCGCAGCCAAAAGCCCACTTCCGAGTGGTCTGAACAACTCAAGGCATGGGCTCGCCAGCATCTCGACGCAGCAAAAAAGGCGCTGGGTTATTACAAGCAAACCCCCATCACCAGCCTGTTGACGCTGATCTCGATTACCGTCGCACTCGCCGTACCTGCGACCCTGTATCTGGGAGCAAGCAGTTTCTCCGCTCTGTTCGATTTTCAGGAGCCACGACAAATCACCGCTTATATGAAACTGGATATTGAAGGCAATCGGTTAACCGAAATCGCTGACCAGTTCCAGCGTCGTCCCGATATCGAAAAGGTCGATATCATCACCCGCGAGCAATCCCTCAAACAATTCCGTGAAAGTACCGACATGGAAGCGGCTCTGGATTTACTCAAAGAAAACCCGTTGCCGGCAGTGCTCGTGATTCACCCTGCCGAGTATCTACAAGAAATCGAATCAATTCGCGCACTCAGCCAGGAGATAGAACAATCCGGCAGCGTAGAACAAGTCAGTATCGACGCAGACTGGCTGAGTAAACTATTTGCGCTCGGAGCCAGCTTGCGCAAACTCGTCTGGCTGGCAGGACTAGCGCTGGCGGCAACCGTTATTTTGCTAATCCACTACAGCCTGCGCTCCGAAATCATCAAACGCCGCGAAGAGATTCAAGTCGTCAAACTGGTTGGCGGCAGTCCTGCATTCGTTCAGCGCCCCTTTATCTACTTTGCCGTCATTCTAGGATTCGTGGGAGCTGTTCTCGCGCTACTCACCGTCAAACTGGTTTCGATGAGCATGATGCCAATGATCAAAGAACTCTCGGCGCTCTACGGTAAACCCTTTAATTTAGCCATCACTGCGGAATTTTCACTCACCGTCATTGCGCTGGCGATTATTCTCAGCATCGCAGCCGCACTGCTCACCATTCGCTCACTCCTCAAGCACATAGAACTGGATAGATCATGAAAATCGACCAAGACAAACTCGATAAAATCGTCTCCCAATCACGCAAGTATCAAGCCGAGCGAGCCACAGGCTATCGCGAAAAAGCCCTCAAACTGTACCCGTGGATTTGTGGCCGATGTAGCCGCGAGTTCACCCCAAAAAACTTGCGAGAACTTACCGTTCATCACCGCGATCATGATCACGACAACAACCCTTCCGACGGTAGTAACTGGGAGCTGCTATGCCTCTATTGCCACGACAACGAGCATCAAAGATTCGAGGAATATCTCGCCTCGGAAGGCATCTCGATAGCTTCCGAAGGCAGCGAAAAACAAGGCGTTAAACAGAACCCGTTCGCTGATTTAAAAGCGATGATGTCAGGAAATAAAGATTAGTGAGAAACCAATTAAGGATGAAAATAGCAACTTTTAACAATTCATAACTCTAAAATATGAAACCAAAAATCCTTTTCGCACTGGATTTTGATGGCGTCATTTGTGACAGCGCTGTTGAAACTGCCATAACCGGATGGAAAGCTGCACAAGAAATCTGGGAGGACATGCAAGACCAGTCCATCACTGAAGAATACATCAAACATTTTCGTAAAATTCGCCCCTGCCTTGAGGTCGGTTTTGAAGCCATCCTTATCATGCGTCTGCTACAACAAGGGGTGACGATGAGTGACTCCTGCAACAACTACCCGCAGCAATTACAAACACTCATGGACGATGGTCTGAACCCAAAAGACCTACAAATACTATTTGGAGAAACTCGTGATCGAGAAATAAAAACAAATGAAACTGCATGGATTGCCAGCAACCCTGTTTTTGAAGGCATTGCCGAAAAACTTAAAACACTAAAACAACAAGACTGGATAATAATTACCACCAAACAAGAACGCTTTGTAAAACGCATATTGCAGGGCAATGATATTCAGTTAGATGAATCACGGATTTTTGGACTAGATCGAAAACTCGACAAACAAACAGTGTTAAAAATGCTAATCACCCAACATCCAAACCGACCCGTTACATTTATTGAAGATCGCCTGCCAACTTTAGAAGGCGTTTTAAAAAATCTTGATTTAAAAAATATCAATGTTCAACTTGTGGACTGGGGATACAACACAGCAGCAGAAAGAACAATAGCCCTGCACAAAGGAATTAAAGTTATAGGGACAGATGGATTTCTTAAGGATTGTTTTCGAGAATAATTCCGTATCCCAAGAAGCAACCTGAGACTACGCCTCGGAAAGACGCGACCCCGTACTTTCTGCCTATTCGGCAGTGAACATACAGATTTCGGATATTGGCTGTGGCCAGACTTTCTAAACTGCCTATTCGGCAGTGAACGATTTCCACCGGTATTCTCGTTTAATTAGACTTTTCTAAGCTACCTATTCGGCAGTGAACGATAATGGCAACGGTACAGTAACCCTGCGTACTTTCTAAGCTGCCTATTCGGCAGTGAACTCCATGCAGATACAGCCTTGCGAGTTGTTGGTTTTCTAAGCTGCCTATTCGGCAGTGAACATTTTTCTAGATGAACTCGGAACTTACCTACGTTTCTAAGCTGCCTATTCGGCAGTGAACAACTCGACATTAAAGAAAGTGATCCAAGTTTTTTTCTAAGCTGCCTATTCGGCAGTGAACAGGAAGAGCGGCGGTGTAAGAGTGATCTATTATTTCTAAGCTGCCTATTCGGCAGTGAACATCTGTAATAGTTTTAGAGCCTGATCCGTACTTTTCTAAGCTGC
>CAZNYF010000113.1:0-9801 GCA_964577195.1 uncultured Thiotrichales bacterium
TTTCTATGATCAAAAAGGCTCGCAACTTTTCGATGCGATTACCGAGCTGCCTGAATATTACCCAACCCGCACCGAGATCAGCATTCTCACCGATAACGCTGCCGAAATTGCCGAGCATGTGGGCACCGGCAGTTTATTGGTTGAACCTGGCGGTGGTAGCTGCGCCAAAGTACATATCTTGCTGGAAGGATTAAAACCGCGCGCTTACGTGCCGATGGATATTTCCAAAGACCATCTGCAGCTTGCCGCAGAAGAGCTGGCGATTGCTTATCCGTGGCTGGAAATTCACGCCAGTTGTACCGACTTTACCCGCGAAATGGAATTACCACCGACCACGCCAGACGGCACCCCGGTGGCATTTTTTCCTGGCTCCAGTATTGGTAATTTTGATCCAGAGGGCGCGGTGGAATTTTTGCGCGCAATTGCGGATCTGGTGGGCGTTAATGGTTATCTGTTAATTGGTGTGGATTTAAAAAAGGACAAAGCGATTTTGGAAGCGGCCTATGACGATGCCGCTGGTGTAACGGCAGAATTTAATCTCAATTTATTAACGCGAATAAATCGTGAATTAAAGGCTGACTTTGATTTATCCAAATGGCAACACAAAGCACTTTATAATGATGCGTTGGGGCGAATTGAAATGCATCTTGTTAGTCAAATAAAGCAAACCATACACATTAACGATCACACATTCAGCTTCACAAAAGGCGAAACGATTCATACCGAGAATTCCTGTAAATACACAGCCGATGAATTTATTGCATTGGCTGCAAAAGCCGGCTTTCAATCCGACGCGCTATGGCTGGATAAGGATGAATTATTTAGCGTGCATCTTTTTCGGACACGGACTGGTGAAAACGAATGAGTCTATTTATCTGTCTACAAAATAGAGTTTCCTCAACGAAGAGTATTATTTAATGGGATTCACTATTTCTCGCACAAGCACTGAATTTGCAATTATTTTGGTTTTTTAGGTAATAGTGGTTAGTGGATAGATGGTACTCTTCTTTGCTACCAGGTTTCCTCTGTGCTTGTTGTAGTTGAGAGTATTTTTAGAGGTGTCTTTTCAACCAATGTTGAGGCTTTTAAAAAATGAAAACACCAGAAAAAGAACCTATAAAAACCAAAAAACGTATTTCGCCTACGCTGATTATACTTGGCATTATTGCGCTATTGGTCGTCCTCGCTGTTACCTCTCTGCCGCGTGCCTTTCCCACAGATTTTTCTATTGTCGGCAAAGGTAGCAATGCTGTGGTTCTTATGTACGATCCCAATATCCTTCAGAGCGGCGAAACAACCTCTGCAATGAATGAAGTGAGAGATGAGTACGCCGGACAGATAGAATTTGTCGTTGTACAGATAGGCACTCCGACAGGTAGCCTGCTGAGTCGTCGATACGATTTAAAAACAGCGGCACTTCTATTCTTTGACGGCAGCGGTAAAATGCTAAAGATAGTGCATTCAGCACAAGATGCGGCGTCATTACGGCACAACTTTAATGAGATTTTTTAATCTGGGCGAATTTACCTAATTGGCGATATCCGGCACCAAGCAGCGCATCAATCGCGGAAGATGCGCTACGCCATTAACTTCACAATTTAGATCATTGAAGCCGCTTAATCTGTATTCAAAATTCATTGTAATAGAAATGACCCATGCAAAATAATTCATCACCCGTTGTTAAAGATCTGGTGTTGGTCGGTGGCGGCCACAGCCACGTCGCGGTACTGAAACGCTTTGGAATGAAGCCGGTGGCGGGCTTACGCCTGACGTTAATTACCCGCGATATTGATACGCCGTATTCCGGCATGTTGCCAGGCTTTGTGGCGGGACATTACGGCTATGATGAATGCCATATTGACCTTGGGCCGTTGGCTCGATTTGCTGGCGCACGGATTTATCACGCTGAGGTAGAAGGGCTCGATATTGCCAACGGTAAAGTGTTGGCACAAGGGCGACCTCCGATTGCTTATGACTTGCTCTCGATCAATACCGGCTCACGCCCAAACAGTATTAATGTGCCCGGTGTGGACGAGTTTGCAATCGCCGCCAAGCCCATCGACGTATTTTTGCAAAAGTGGCAGGCGTTGATCGAAAAATTACGCGCCAGCAGCGGCGAATTTCGCGTGGTCGTGGTTGGTGGTGGGGCAGGTGGGGTTGAGCTGGCGCTGTCGACCCAGCATCGATTGCAGAGCGTGTTGCGTGAGGCAGGCGATGATCCCGAGCGTGTGCATTATCATTTGCTGACCGATAGTGACAGCATCATGTTTGCGCACAATGATGGCGTGCGTCAGCGGTTCGAGCGGGTTTTTACCGAGCGCAATATTCAGGTTCAAACGGGTAGCCGTGTTGCCGAGGTGCAAGTCAATCAGGTGCTGCTGGATGATGGCTCGGCGGTGGCTGCTGATGCGGTGTTGTGGGTAACCACTGCCGCGTCACCCACTTGGCCTTCTGACGCGGGTTTAGATACGGACGCCGATGGCTTTATTTGTGTGAACGCACAGCTGCAATCCACCTCGCATGAACATATTTTTGCTGCTGGAGATATCGCCTCACTGCCTGATCCTCGACCAAAATCCGGCGTTTTTGCTGTTCGCCAGGGGCCGGTGCTGGCAGATAACCTTAGAGCGTCAGCGACAGGTCGGAGCTTGCGGGCGTATCGCGCGCAGAAAAATTTCCTCGGGCTCATCAGCACCGGCGATAAATACGCAATTGCCTCACGCGGCAACTGGTCGTATGAATCTGCGTGGCTGTGGCGCATCAAAGACTGGATCGATCAGCGCTTTATGCACAATTTTGGCGACTTGCCGGAGATGGAAGAGGAAAGCGGCGTTAACTTAGCTTCTGGCATCGCTGATGCCGACGCCATCAAAGAACTCTCGACGCTGGCGATGCGCTGCGGCGGCTGCGGTGCCAAAGTTGGAGCCACAGTGCTGTCGCGTGTGATGGCGCAATTGCCAGATCTTAAACGCGACGATGTTCTGATAGGCCGTGATGCCCCCGATGATTGCGCTATGCTCGCCGTACCTGCGGGCATGATGATGGTGCAAAGCGTCGATTACTTTCGTGCTTTCATTGACGATGCTTACACCTTTGGCGCGATTTCTGCGAATCATGCACTCGGCGACCTGTTTGCGATGGGCGCAGAAGCCCAGTCAGTACTGGCGATTGCGACTGTGCCGTATGCGCGCGAGAAGGTCGTTGAAGAAACACTCTACGACATGATGGCTGGAGCGATGAGCATCGTCGAACCCACCGGCGCGGTGTTGGCTGGCGGGCATTCCAGTGAAGGTATTGAGTTGGCATTTGGGCTGACCGTTAATGGTTTGATCGATCCGAACGTGGTTTGGCGCAAAGGCGGTTTACAGCCTGGAGATGCGTTGATCCTCACCAAACCGATTGGTACGGGAACATTGTTCGCAGCGGAAATGCGCGGCAAAGCCAAAGGTCGCTGGGTGGATGCGGCGATCTCCTCGATGCTGGTTTCCAGCCAGGCAGCATCGACCTGTTTGCAACAACATCAAACCACAGCCTGTACCGATTTAACCGGCTTTGGTTTGATCGGTCACCTGATTGAAATGACCAAAGCCTCGGAAGTTGATGCGGTGATTCAGATTGATTCGCTACCGTTACTCGATGGCGCAAGAGAAACCGTTGCTGCCGGAATCCTTTCTTCATTGCAGCCGCAGAATTTACGTCTGCGTCGCGCGGTGGTAGATATCGAAACTGCTGCAAAACATCCGGATTATCCGTTGTTATTCGATCCGCAAACAGCCGGTGGATTATTGGCTGGTGTGCCCGCGTCTCAAGTCGACGCCTGTGTAGCAGAGCTAAAGAAAATCGGCTATACCGAAACGCGAGTTATCGGACAAATTGAAGCCCGCGCAGATAAAATGGCTCCCATTAGAATTATTTAAACAGAACTTACTTTTAGAAAAAAGGTAACTATTATGATCTCAATGTTTTTTCGTATTTCAGCTTTATCAGTACTGCTGGTTGTCATCTCATCGCCTGCGTTTAGCGCGCAGAAAACGCTGGTATTTTCAGCTATTCCTGATCAAGATCAATCCCAATTAATCGAGCGTTTCAGTAAGGTTGCTGATTATTTGAGCAAGACGCTAAGCGTGCCAGTAAAATACGTCCCGGTAAAATCTTACGCAGCGGCAGTAACAGCCTTTCGCAATAATCAAATACAACTCGCCTGGTTTGGCGGGTTGTCCGGCGTTCGTGCCAGAGGTTTGGTCGATGGCTCAGAAGCGCTTGCACAGGGAGTTGAAGACAAAGCATTTGTTTCCTATTTTATCGCTCATCAAAATACGGGCATAAAAACAGCTGAAGATTTTCCTAAAGAGATCGCTGGTAAGACTTTTACCTTCGGATCAAAAGGCTCCACCTCAGGACGTTTAATGCCAGAATTTTTTATTCGAGAGCATTTAGGCAAGGAGCCCAAAAAAGCATTCAGTCGAGTTGGTTTTAGCGGCAATCATTCCCGTACCATCGCTTTAGTACAAACCGGCGCATATCAAGTTGGCGCAACCAATCACAAGGTTTGGGAAAAAGAATTAGCAGCCGGAAAAATTGATACGGAAAAAGTTTCAGTGATTTGGAAAACTCCGGTTTATCCCGACTACCAATGGAGTATTCGCGGTGATGTCGATAGCGTTTGGGGTGATGGCTTTAAAGAGAAAGTTCGAAAAGCATTACTCGAAATGAAAGATAAGGATTTATTAGCAGCCTTTCCAAGAAGTGGATTTATCCCGGCAAAAAATTCCGATTATCAATCCATCGTTGACGTTGCCAAGCAACTTAAGCTTATCGACTAACCGACAGATGCGCTGAGCCTGCGAAGCGCATCTATCGCGAAAGAACATAATAATAATGCTACGTCTAACCTCCGCTAACGCAACTTATCAGGGAAAGACCGTGTTACGGGATATCACCCTGGATATTCCGGCCGGTCAAAAAATGGCGTTAATCGGCCGCAGTGGTTCTGGAAAATCAACCCTCTTAAAACTGCTTTATGAACTCAGTCCAAAAGAGACTTCGCTAGTACCACAAGATCATGGGCTAGTGACCAGCCTGTCTGTTTTTCATAATGTCTATATGGGGCAACTGGGTCGCCAACCGCTTTGGTACAACCTGCTCAATTTGTTTAAACCCCTTCAGCAACCCAAAGAAGAAGTGAAAAAAATTCTCGCCAAGGTTCAGCTAGAGGATAAAATATTTGAACCCGTCGGGCAGCTCTCGGGCGGTCAGCAGCAGCGTACCGGTATTGCCCGTGCGCTCATGCAGGCGGGTGATATTTTAATTGCAGATGAGCCCGTTTCCTCGCTGGATGAACAGCAATCAAAACTTGTCATGAGCATACTTTGCCAACATTTTGAAACTGTGGTGCTGGCAATGCATGATATTAATTTAGCACTGGAATATTGCGACAGAATTGTTGGACTGGATCAGGGCAGGGTGACGATTGATGAGCCCGTGAGCAATCTAAATCGAGCTGATCTACTCAACCTCTACGGTGAGTAGTTCCACAGAAAATTACCGTTCCCCACGCTGGAAAATCAGCTGGATTTTTGTGGCTGTTGCGATAGCCTGTTTGCCATTGGCCGATCTGGCTATTAGCACGTTTGATCCCTGGACAGAACTCAGCCGCATGTTCGCTGGACTGTTTTACCCCACTTTTGAAGGCATTGGCAATCCGTTGCACGCCCTGCTGCAAACCATCGCTTTTGCAATATTAGGCGTAGCATCCGGCAGCGCCATAGGGTTCGGATTAGCGCAGATATTTCATTGGCGGATTGTCAGGATAAGCTGCGCCCTAATTCGCGCTGTACACGAATTATTTTGGGCGCTGATTTTCCTGCAAATTTTCGGTTTGCATCCACTCACCGGTTTATTAGCATTAGGGCTGCCATACGCGGCAACCTTTGCCAAAGTCTACGCAGAAATTCTTGAAGAAGGAGATCGACGTGCCTACGACACGGTTCGCCAGAATTCCGGTGCACTCTCCGCTTTTTTCTATGCGCGACTCCCCGACTTATGGCAGCATTTCGTTTCCTATACCAGTTACCGACTGGAATGCGGCTTACGCTCCAGCGCCGTGCTCGGCTTTGTCGGATTACCAACGCTGGGCTATTACCTTAGCACCGCATTTTTAGAAGGCATGTACGCACAAGTCTGGGCATTATTAATTTTGTTTTATGTGCTGATTGCGACGCTTCGCTATTGGATGCGCCCGCGTTTATTGCCGCTGTATATTATTATTGCGCCATTTATTATTGCCAATGATAGCGAAATATCTTTTGAAAATGTCGCAAGATTTTTTACTCGAGATATTATTCCAGCACCGCTAAGAAATGGTGAAGGAATAACCGAAACCTGGCAATGGTTCAGCCAATTATTCATGCAGGAAGCACTGCCTGGCATTATTAATACGCTGGTATTAACACAACTAGCATTAATTTTAACGGGTGCCATTGCCTTAATCTGGTTTCCAGTCACCTCAAAACTATTCTTCGGGAAATTAGGCAGAAACACTGGCAATATCTTTTTAGTCGTGATGCGTTCCACCCCGGAATATATCCTCACATTTATGTTATTAATACTTTGGGGGCCATCCATGTTACCCGGAATTATTGCGCTGGCGCTACACAATGGCGCAATCATCGCCCACCTGATGGGACGTTACAGTGATTCACTGCCACTGCGAAAAGATGCCGTCACAGGCATTAACCGCTACGCCTACGAAGTCGTCCCGAGAATCTACGGACAATTTCTCGCCTTTCTTTTTTATCGCTGGGAAATCATCCTGCGAGAAACCGCGATATTAGGAATTCTAGGTATAGCAACACTGGGTTTCTACATAGACAGCGCCATTCAGGATATCCGACTCGATAGAGCGATGGCCTTAATAGCAATTACCGCCTTGCTCAATGTCTTTGTAGATGTGCTTTCTCGCTGGTTACGGAAACGCTTAAGATTAAATGAGTCAATTGCGGCGGCGAGTTGTAGTAATTAATAAGCGACTAAATTCTTGATTTGTATTTGAGTTAGTGCCATTTTAATTCCTAAGCCAAAGTCTTTTGCCTCTAGTCAAAGTGAGTATTGAGGGTTTTCAGCAGCAAATAATAATGCTCAATTAAGTCCTGGATATATTGGCAGAGCAACAGATAGTGGCATAGTACGGGAATAAAAAGATTGATAAATTAGATATAAACACGATAATATCCTGTGCAGGATACGGCTATTGAGTTGCTTGATGAGGCAATACAGAATTTTTCAAACGCCTGAAGAGCTAGGCAAATTCGCTCGTAGTGGACGAAAAGCTCAGAAGCTCGGCTTACGCGAAGCTGCGCCTCAGGCTAATGTTGGACCTCGATTTTTGTCTGAATTTGAAAGAGGTAAGCCAACAGCAGAGTTAGCTAAAGTGATCTCAGCCGTACATGCGGCTGGTTTGGATTTTGCGGTGGTGAAACGAGCTGCCTCTGAAAACTTGCCAGCAAATCATGCAAGTTATTACTCCAAGCTTGTGGATACGGAATTCCCATACGACTGGTCTAACAGGCAGATGAGCGTCAGTACGTTTATTCAAAAAGTGCTTAAGGCTGCTCGCTTTAACGACATGCTCAAAATAGTCTCTTATTTTGGTTTTGACACGGTAAGTAATGAATTACCTTGTCTCGAAAATACTGCATTAAGTGATAAGGTAATTTCGATATTATTGCGTATTCAAAAAGGTATGTTATTAGCCCATTGCCAACGTCATGATTCTGCATCGTAGTATTTTACGTCCTGAAGCTGATACGTTATTTGGTGTATTGGCTTGTGCTCCAGAGATGGAGGGACTAACACTCGTCGGTGGAACCGCTCTGGCACTGCAAATTGGCCATCGTGTCAGTCTGGATTTTGATTTTGCTCAATTTGGCGGTACCTTGCCTGTGTTTGCCATTGATCAATTGTTTTCTCGGCTCAAGCAGCAGGGGCATCAGGCACAGTTGATTGCTAATTCCTCTGAGATCACTCGGTTTAAAATCAATCACGCTAAAAATTTACTCGACTATGCGCGTGATTACGTTATTGATGGTGTGAAAGTCACTTTTTTTATACACGGAAAAAATCAGCTACAAGAAGCATTTTACAAGTCAGCCAAGAAGCTGCATCAAGCAGATATACATTTTGATATTTTGGGGTTGGAGGGGCTTGAAGTCGCAAAAACACTCGTATTGGCTGATCGAGTACGCTCACGGGATTTGTACGATCTTTACATACTAATGCGAGATCATAATTACTCCTTGGATACGTTATTTTCCAGAGTTAGAGAGCTTGGCACCGTGGATGACCCAGAACACTATAAAGCGATTATGCGCGGTGAAATACCATTGGATAATGAAGATGAAGGGCTTGAATCGATCGAGATAGGTACCGGTTACAAGAAAATGTATGCGTATTTTAACCACCAGATAGACGAATACGAAACGGAGTTAGCACGAGACCATTTTCTTAACCTTCCAGACTTCTAGTACTCCAACAATATTGCTTTGATTCGGTGTATCCCTATCATCGTAGGTTGGCTTTGCCCGGTGCTGCAACAGTTATTGTCTTTATACCACTTTTAGCCCCTGTGGATTTGTTGGATAACGGCTGAGAATCAATTTGTGGAACTAATTCTAAAAATGCCTACCTAAGCTTGATAGGTCTCGAAAACGACGGCTTACCACTTTGAGCGAACAAAGCGCCCCGTTTGGTACACATTCAAATAACCTTAGGAAAGGTATCATGACTGACCAATCAGAATTTGGGCTCGACTATTACAATAAGATACTACCGGTCGAGAAACTAGCCGCAATTGTAGCATCTGATGCTAAGAAATTTCAGCAAGCATTACCATTTCCCCATTTCTCTGTCGATAATTTATTTCCCGAAAAGTTACTTGAAAAAGTAGCTGAAGAATTTCCAGAGAAGTCTGCCGAGGGCTGGCAAAAATTCGATAATCCAAGAGAGAAAAAACTGGCGTCGAAAGGAGATGAGGCGTTGGGGCCTTATACCCGTGCTCTGATTAGTAACTTGAATTCAGGCACATTTATTCATTTTCTGGAATCACTAACTGGCATTAAAGGTTTGTTGGCTGATCCTCATTTATTGGGGGGCGGTATGCACCGTATTTTGCCTGGCGGAAAATTAGCAGTGCACATAGATTTTAACAAGCATGAAAATTTATATTTAACTAGACGCTTGAATGTGTTGATTTATCTGAATAAAGATTGGGATGAATCTTTCGGTGGGTTTTTTGAGTTGTGGGATAAAGATATGCAGGAAGCCAAGGTTAAGTTTTTACCAAAATTTAACCGTCTTGTATTGTTTGCCACCGGTGAGCAAACTTGGCATGGCCACCCTGATCCGCTCACTTGCCCTGCAGACCGTTCTCGTCGCTCGATTGCTCTTTATTATTACACGGCAATGGACGAGAAGGTTCAGAATGAAGTGAACCACTCAACTGTATTTCGGGAACGCCCAAACGAACAGCTGTTTACTGATACGAAGCGGAAAAATATCATCGAAGTGACAAAAAATATTGCCAGAAAAATTTTAGCCAGACATTAAAAAAATATCATTGATACGTGCAGAGTGACTTTGTTAAAGCAAGAGCCCGGCAGAAACGAAATATTTTTAGCGGTCAAGCTGGCCCGGCGATACTGAATTTACAGACTACAAAAATCGTTTTTTCTTTACCGCCGGCATTTATCATATTGTTAATAAAGATTGGGGCTTTGGCGGTGGCGCACGTTTTAAACAAGCCTC
>CAZNYF010000114.1:0-9732 GCA_964577195.1 uncultured Thiotrichales bacterium
CATCATAGCCTTGAGGACCAAGCCCGCTCCGCTTCAAACCACTCTTGAGCAACACTGAAATCGATGACCAATCCATCAGCGCATCAACCTTGCGCAATACATTTTGATCCCCTATCCGGCGCGCACTCTCGTAGCTGAAAATATCCATAAAAATACCCCAATATCATAGCAAAATTATACAACTTTTTGATTAAGCAGGGAATCCCCTCAATTATGCAGAGGTCTCCGTAAACGTAAAGCGGCTACAAAGCCTTGAAACTGCTTAGGTTTGCGTATATACAAAAACTATGGTAATGATTGTTTGGGATGAGCCGAAACGGCAGCGCAACATTGTTCGGCATAAGCTGGACTTTGCTGATCTGGATGAATGGTTTTTCCTTGATGCCGTGACGATTCCCGCCAAGGAAAACCGCTACATGGCAATCGGACGCTTGGATGATGGGACCATCGCCGTGGTCTTTGCCACTTTGGGAACTGAGGGCATTTCCGTGATCTCAATGCGCCCTGCCAGCCGCAAGGAACGGAGCCTATTATGACTGTAAAAAAACCAACACCAATCACGGACGCAGAAGAAGCGAACATTCAACGGATGATCGCAAGCGACCCCGATGCACCGGAAGCAACCGACGACCAAATTGCACAGGCGAGACCCTTCACAGAGGCGTTTCCCGCGCTTGCTGAAAACATGCGTAAGAACTTAGGTGGACGGCCAAGATCAGCAAACCCGAAGGTGCCAGTTTCTCTACGTCTGGATCAGGATGTTGTCGAAAAATTTAAGGCAACAGGCGCAGGTTGGCAAACCCGTATGAACGATATTTTGCGTCGTGAGGCGCAAGGAATGCGTCTAAGGTAGGTACAAAGGCTAGTCTGCTCGCATTGATCACGACGATAACGGCGGCGTCATGGTGGATCATATTGCGGGTGCTTCCCATAAACCTTCAACAACCACTTAGGTTTTTAATGGGGTTTGTGGCGACACAAATTTGGGTTCGTCCCAACAAAGGTACCAAAAGTACTATAGGTATTTTTGTATCAAATTGATTGATATGGATTTTTTAGTGTTTTGCACCTCCTGAAATTGGGTGTATTTCGTGCAGTGGATTTCAGGAGGTAATTTTAAACCCTTTTTAGGCTAGTATCTGTTTCTGAATTCTGTTCGCAAAACGACCGTTTTCCGCGTTCTCTTTTTCAAAGCTCATAGCACTGTTTTCATTGAATTTTTTACATTCTTAAACCTTGTTCGGAAACTCAGGCGGAGATCTCGACAGAATTAGCCTTTTGAGAACATAATCACGGCTCCCAGTTCTGTGGGACTTTTGGTACCTTTGTTGGGATAGACCCACCTTTGTTGGGATAGACCCGATATGCCGCCCATCTGGGCCGTCACCAACTTTCGGCTATAACTCATCGGAGATGGGCGCGGATATAAGTTCACAACTGAAAATGTGGCGCTGTATTTGCTAAATTCGGAGCACCAATCCGTTCGCTAAATGTTCCTTAAGATGTCCATATATGCAGGCTCGGTCCAGTTAGGCCTTTAAGGTTCACTTCTTGAGCCGTCCCCAGAACCCTTTGCGCGGAGCAGTACGCTGATCCGTTAGTAATCCAACCAGTTGAGCCTGTGCTGTGTCTTCCTTTTGCTCCGCTCGCTCGGCCCTTTGGGTCAAGTCGGTGATCCGCGCGTCCTTTTCAGAGTTTAGTTTGCGCTCGGCATTAAGCGCGTCTTGCAAGGCTTTGATTTCATCACCATTATTGGGGTTTACCGAACTTAAAGATAAACCTTTACCATCGTTAGATGGTAAACTGTCGCCGCCTGCCTTCTTGGGCCAAACCCTAAAGAGCTCAGAAGCATCTATCTCATACTTATTACCAACCTTCTTCGCTGATAACCTGCCTGTTTTAAGCGCTTTTGATATCGTCGGCAGGCTTTTCCCGACTTCTTTTGCGGCCTGACCAGCAGTGAACTTCATGGCTTTTCCCTGTTAAAAACTAAGCGTTTCATACCTAATAAGGTAAACCTTAAGTAAATACAAAGTTTCTATTAAAGTTTAAGTTGGGTAAACGGTAGGGCAGGGGGGCTCAGGCCCGCCTAATTGTGTTTGGACTGACCTCGAACAGACGTGCCAGCTCTGCAATGCCACGGCCCTCCTTGTCACGCATACGCACAACCTCTGCATTGCGCTCCACAGATAGAGCAGGGGGCCTGCCACCTACACGCCCGCGTCTACGAGCGGCGACAAGCCCTTCCTTGGTTCTCTCAGAAATACGTTCACGCTCAAACTGGGCGATGGATGCAAAGACGTGGAATACGAGGCGTCCGGCTGGTGTCGTCGTATCAATGTCCTCGGCCAAAGAACGGAACCCTGCACCCTTTGCGCGGACCGCCTCAACAATACTCAAGAGGTCCTGCAGTGATCGGCTGAGCCGATCGTACTTGGCCACGACGACCACATCGCCGTCTCGCAACTGCTCGATCATGCGGTCCAGCTCAGGGCGGGCCTTCTTTGTGCCGGAGATCTTTTCCGAAAAGATGCGTTCAGCACCAGTCGCCTCAAGGGCGGAAATCTGGGCATCCAAATGCTGATCCTCTGTCGAAACGCGTGCGTAGCCAATGATCATTGATATGACCCTCCCAAAAACCTTCAACAACTGGTTCTGTTTTGAACGGGGTTTTTGGCAGCGTCAATCGGGGCAGGGGACGTATGTGCCAAAAAGGAGCGTTTATGGCCCACCCCACTCTAAACAAAAATAAAATCATCCACTGTCAGCTGATTTGCTGTGATGTTTGTAAGCGTAATAATATCATCATTATCATAGACAATCTGGGCACCTTCTGCTGTATTCGTAATCGTTAAGTCAGAGAAACCCAATCCCGCGATGCTAAACTCGATCTTGTCCCGATCATTCTGAAAGTCAGTAATAATGTCTATCCCGTCACCCGCCCCAAAGACAAATATGTCAACATAATTACCCCATGTACCCCCGGTGAGCGTATCAGAACCCTGGCCGCCAATTAAGCGGTCGCTGCCGGTGTCTCCATAAAGCCTGTCGTTGCCCGTTCCGCCGTCAAGAGTATCCTTGTAACCGCCCCCTCGGATTAGGTCATCTCCAGCACCACCAAACAACATGTCATCATGTTTTCCTCCAAATAAGCGGTCATTGCCAGCGCCACCGTATATCTCATCTTTACCATCTTGACCGAAGATACTGTCGTTTCCATTTTCCCCGAAAAGCTTATCGTTCCCTGTACCGCCTGTAGATACGTCATTTCCATTTCCGAGATGGATAATGTCGTCTCCTTGAAGCCCCCAAACCTTATCATTCCCGTCACCAGATTGAATTATATTAGCTACTGAGGAGCCAGCAAAAATATCATCGAATGTTGAACCAATCAAATTCTCGATGTTTCTAATTGTATCTCCCTCGGCATGACCTCCAGAAGTAGTTCCATTGAAAAGCTTAACGATAACTCCAGCATTTGACCCCAAGTAACTAGCTGTATCAATACCCCCCTGCCCATCAATAGTATCTGCTCCTGATCCGCCCATAAGCAGATCACTTGCGTTGCCGCCAATAAGGGTATCATTGCCAGCAAAACCTTTCAAATCCACTGATTTAGTCATGCCAACAGCGGATATATTGTTGCCCCTTGCATCGCCATACGCCCCATCAAGACTATGAACCGCTAGGTTGATGCTGCTCGATGATTTTCCATAAGTAGTCCCAAATTTAACCACTTCACCTGCTTCAAACTCGATATTGTAACCTAAATTTGTCTCAACACGTTTTATTCCATTTGCAACATAAGAGAGTGCAACATCGCCAACACCACCTAAGATGGTTTGACCATTACGAACATAAGACGCCGTACCCAATAAAGAGCTATTAAACAATTGAGCATCATTGCTTTGATCGGAATAGTGAGTCCCGTCATCATATGTTAGATTAATCTGTGAAAATCCGAGCTGGCTAAGCGTCTTTAGTTCACCAGCATCAGATATCCCGTTCAGGTTTGCATCCTGCCATACTCGAAGTTCAGACCAAATGGAATCGGCACTACTCAGAACTCCGTCACCATTGCCCCCAAGCTCTGCGGATTGATCAAAAAGCGCCAATGCTTGCAAGTCTGTCGCCCCATCAAAATCGAGCCATTTTGACAGTACCAGTTCTTCTGTTCGATCAATTTTACCGTCACCGCTACCGCGCGATCCATCGGCATTGAGGTCAATGACAAGGAATCCATCATCTGTACCGACCCAATCAGTGTTTTCAAGAAAGCCATCTCCGTCCATGTCAAAGCTGACATTGCCTTGGACCTCTATTTCGATTCCGTCCCCGTCCAAGTCTAAAATCACGGGCTTGCCGCGATCGTTTCCCTGACCATCATTTGAATCATCTCGGCCAAAAACAGAGCCAATAGCGTCACCAATCCCTCTCGCGATTTCGCCTATGGCATTGCCGATGCCACGCGCAACATCACCGATAGCATTCCCAATGCCACGTCCAATATCCGCGATCCCGCCAAGAAAATCACCATTGCGGAAACTTTCGGCGGCATCCGAAAACCCTTGTGAAAGGCTTTGCCCTGCAGAAACTAAACCATCTACGAGATCACCTGCCGCGTGAAATGCTCCAGAAACTAAATCGCCAACGGCATCTCCAACATTTCCGAGCTTATCAAAGAAATTGTTATCGATAGAGTTCCCAAGCACACCCAATGCACCAGATTGATTGTGCACACGGATGTCGCCCGCAATATATGTATGCAGGTTTTGAACTTCAAAGTTATAGGTTTTCCAGCCCTCTTCGACGTGCTCCTTAAAAGCCGCGCTGCCTCCAACCGTCATTGTTCTGACGGATGATGTTTCAAACATGCTCGCTGTTTCGGATGAGTACTGGATCCGCGTTGCGGAGACACTAACCACTTGCCCCGACGCATCAATAATACGGGCACTATTGCCACCAAGCCGTACCAAATCACCAATCTTGGTAAATCCACCTGTTTCGTCAAGAAATACGTGTCCGGGTGTTACGTGAAGCGGGTCACGACCATCTGAGAAATCCAGCCGGATAAACTCCTGCGTGACACTGGCATACAAACGCATGACCTTGTTCGATTCAAGAGTACCCCGCCCCGCATCGATATTCTCAGAGAAGCTACCGACCATCATATCAGGCTGGATATCCTCAATCGGCAGCGTTTCACCTGACGCAAGCCTGATTAGTGTTCCCGCAGGAAAGCAGTCAACGCCCCAGTAGCCGTTTTTATCATAAATGTGAGGTGCAAGGCCAGATGCCATTTGCTGCGCCAGTTGTGTGCCAGTGCTACCCACATAAGTAGCCTTCACCGTTCCATCAGGGTTGTATTCCGTTCTAGTAACTTTTGCCCCGGTAGTATTTACACCATCCGCTGGTGAGTATTCGACCTTCGCATAACTACCGTCGGAAAACACTTCGATGTGGTCGTACGTACTAAGCTGACCATGAGGGCCAGACGACGCCCCGCCAGCGGTAAAGCCATAGGACAAGCCTCGGTTATCAGTGCCGATACTAACACCGCCAAAAACACCTGTTGTACCATCTGAAAACCGGACAATCCCAGCATCAAATATACCGTATTTTCCACCTATCCGAACATTGCCTTCATTGTCTATATTGGCCACGGGATTTTGAGTGCTTGCCCCAACTTGCCATCCACTTTCATCGGTAATTTGATCATTCTGATAGGAAAAATCTATAAATCCAAGTCGCGCACTAAATGCAGAAGTGCTATGCTTAAACCCATCGGTATAATAATCCACACCATCAACCGTTGTTACGTATGATCCATTAACTTCGCCCATTATTTAGCTCCCGCTTTGACACACACCGTGCGCAGTTTCTACGCTTGAAACTGCGTCATTTAAAAAATATACGACTGCAGATTTCCCGTTCTCTTGAACATAAATTGAACTCAAATCCGGAAAAATAAAAATTCTATTGCCATCAAGTTCTAAGTAACTGGATGCATCGGAGGAGGAAAAATCTTTCCTTAACGAAGCTAATCCGCAATCTCCATCCGGAGCATCACACTTTACAGGGAAGTAGCAACTATATCCATCTTCTGCGGCGGCTTCGCTGCCTACAAACGTGGCCATGACCAAAGCTGCTACAGCCATTAATTCAAACTTATTTAACATAACTTCCTTGGATTGTTTGTTAATTCGCTTCACAATTACCTCTACTTTCAATGCTGAACGCATCTGATAAAAATGAATGACTGGACAATCGTGCAGATCCGTTCGAATAAATTGTCAGAAGCCTAACATTATTTAGTTCGAGATCAGATACATAAGATACTGTTTCGGAAACAATGCCCGGTTTTTCATCTACCTGTTTGGTCGCAATTACAGTAACACCAGGCAGCACCATTTCGGGTCGGTTACGTCCTGAATCTTCTTCAATTGTTACAGCAAATTTTTTATCATTGCAGCCAGTCTCTTCATAACACGACGTAAAAACACAGGTATATCCACCCGCATAGGCCGTTCCGCTTGCGATGCCCGCAGCAAAAGATACCCCCAATGATAAATAGGCCCATGTTTTAAGTGTCTTTAACATAACTTCCTCCGACAAATTTGTAGCCGATGCGTTTTGCGAGTTTGTGCGCCCTTGCGAGGTCAACATCTGACGTAACGTGGAACAGGATTTCTTTTGTTCCGCGTGCCTTTGACCAAGTCTCAACGCCCTTGAATAACCCCAGAGCAACACGACCTCCGGACAGGGACGCCCGAATAGAGCGGGATACATTCATATTGTGAATCGTGGTCAATAAAACCCCGGTTCCGATGTGATATTCACCAACAGAGCAGTATAGAAAACCAACTGGAATTTCGTTTTTCAGGGCCAGCATGACGGCATGTCGTTTTTGATCCTTAAACGCTGTCAGTGCTATTTTTCGTACTTTTTCATCACTGAAAGGAATATATCCGAAACGGCTTTCCTCATGCGCCTCACGCGCAAGGGCCACAATCGCTGGCAGGTCAGATTTTTTGATTGCCATTCTGAACACCAAACTTGATGATCCGGAAGTTTTGGCGCTCCGCGATTCCACCACGGCGTAATGTTCACCCATAAAAACCCCTACCAAATTTAACTCTTATAATTAGGATTACTCTGAAAGAGTTTAGCATACCATGTCAAGTGGGGGGGCGTCGCAAGGTTTGTTCGCTGAGTAACGCTAAGGAAGAACAAATGTAGCACGGTTCTTTCCCCCACTTCCTGTAAGCCAAAGACTTATATACATATTTAACTGTTATCATCAAAGCCTTTTCAGATTGTATATTAATGGTTTTGGCCGAATGAAAGCGCCCGTCCCAGAAACGAGCGTTTTTGGAAGGCCCAAAAGGGCTTTTATAGTCCAGCAACCTTGCGCAATGCATCGTTGATCCGGCTTTGCCAGCCAGAGCCGTCTGCCTTGAACGCTGCAATGATATCTGGGTCCAATCGGATCGTGGTTGATACCTTTGTGACGTCTGCCTTTGGTCGGCCACGTTGCACGGTCACACTCGCAAACTTGTCGGCCCAATAGGGCGCAGACATATCCGGGGCGTCGTCAGAAGCGGCTGGTATATGTCTTTTGTTCTCGCTCATTGGCTTTCCTTAAACTGATGATGCGGCGTGCTGATCCGCGTTGCGTCCAAACCATCACCACCATGCGCCCCTCCAGAAAACCAATCGTGATCAAGCGGGTTTCGCCGTAATCCTCGCGGTCGCCCTCAACGGTCAGGGTTGCACCACCGAAGATTTCAGCAGCTCGGGCCATATCCATATATTTATGTTACTACAATAAATAAGTCAAGATGCAAGCCCATATGACCAAAGCGACCGTTTTTGAACGGCCCTTACCGTGCCGAATAGCTCTTGCACCACGTGGTGAATGTCTTCTCGATGCTGGCCGTATCAAGCAAAATCGACTTCTCGCCGCACCACTTGCGGAAAGTGTCGGCCAACACGCGCAAGTCTGGCACATGCCGACCGTCGATGCGCGGCGCATTATCCCGCGCTATGCTATCCCATGGCTGGGTACCCTTCACGCTTCCAAAGTCAGGGAAGGCTGTCACTGGCGTTTCCGCCGTGCCATCCCGCCGCGCTTTTCGACCTATCTTGGGACGATCAAGCTCGTCCTTCACTTTGGTGAGGTCTGCTTTTATCTCCCAAGTTATCTCAACCTCTGACACCGTGCGTCCAATCTTGTGAAGCTTAACCGTTAAGTAAAGTCGGGTCAGATCACTGTTAATCTCATCTATGGATGGACCTAATGCACGGCTGTTTACATCGGCAAACCGGACCAACTTTCCTTCAGGAATGCCAAATAATGATCGTAGTTCTGATACAGTGAACCGCTTGCTGGAAATGTGCTTAAGGTTCTGCAAGCTAGAGATGTACTGGAACAGCAGTACGGAATATTTGCTGCCCAGATGAAACACTGCTTGCCGGTCTAGAATGGCCCAATGGTTAGATGCTCTCGCCATATCTCGGAACGACCGCCCAAAATACCATGACAGTAAAATGTCACCACTTACAGGATCGCTACTATCCAGAACCGCCTGATCTAGAAGGCCGCCTATCACCACTCGATCAGTTTCGATATTTGGGTCGCCTTCCCTGATTGTAGCTGCCCGCAATTCTTCAAATAAAGGTGCGAGAGAGGCGCGGGTATGATTATTCATACCTTCAATTTTTTTTACTGCTGAGAGCTTAAACTCGTGGCGCACGTCATCAGCCATTCGCCCTCCAGCCGTTCCAATCATCAAATGCATCAACTTGAGCGCTTGCAGGCTCGGCGCATGTTGCATGTAAATGCCCTGCGCTACCTCTTTAGGTAACACGGTTTTAGTTTGGTCATAGGCGCGATCAGCAGCCACTTCAGTTGTCTTTCCCATGACCGCACTATTAAGTGACATATACGTTACTGTAAATGCGTGAAATAGTCTGAATTTGTCACCTGTCAGTCTGAATTTGTCACCTGTCAGTCTGAATTTGTCACCTGTAACTTCGCAACACATTGAAATGAATTAATAATTATGCCCTGAACTTATAGAACTTATAGAACAAGAAAGGCGCTACGCGTTTTTTTGGTAATATGAATTGGTTTTAGAGGGATATTTGGTACCTGTTGCGCTCAAACTGGATCGATACGGATATCCAGTTTAGCGCCGACAGCGTCAGCAAAACGAGCCAGCTTTTCAATGCTGATATTTTGACGCGCCCCTTCAATGCGAGAAATCTCGCTTTGCTTTGTTCCCATGCGCTCAGCAACTTCAGCTTGAGACAACCCAGCCGCAGCCCGTGCTGCAATGAGTTTACGCGCAAGATTAAATTCAGGCGCAAGCGCATCATAAGCCGCCTTGTTGTCAGGGTCGCTCAGAAACTCTTTTTTCAGGTCAGCCAGTTTGGTCATGTTATCTCCTTCGCCCGCTTGCGGGCTGTTTCAAGTGCGGTCTTTGGCGTCTTCTGTGTTTTCTTCTGGAACGCATAAACAACAACCAATCGTTGTCCTGACGCCTTCACGTAAATTGCGCGGGCTATACCGTCTTTGCCGCTCATCCGGATTTCCCAAAGACGGCCAGCACCAGACAGGGACCGCACATGTGGCATCCCAACAGCTTCCGGTCCTTGCTCTGTCAGTATGTCTGCAATCCATAAGAACCGCGCAAACAGATCGCGGGGAAGCTTTGCCAGCTCACGGTC
>CAZNYF010000115.1:0-9641 GCA_964577195.1 uncultured Thiotrichales bacterium
TTTTCCACCAATTGATAGTTAAAGGAGTATGCAATGAAAAAACAAATACCAACATGGCTTGGAATTTTCTCTATTTCTACACTGGCGCTAGCATTGAATGTTGCTAATGCACAATTTCGGGATTGAGATAATGAAGCAAGGAATCAAGCGCCGCAGCAGACCAATTCTTCCAGCCAACAGGATTCTCGCAGGGATGACGGGCGACAAAACCCTATTTTAAAACAAGTAGATTCCAATAATTCACAGCCAGGTGTTTGTTTGGCCCTCCCGGTAGCGGTGGTTTCGATCTGGTTTCTTTGAATATTCAACGTGGCCGTGATCACGGGTTACCTGCTTATAACGACATCCGGGAAGCATTGGGGTTATCACGTAAAACCAGTTTCAATCAAATTAGCCGGAATCAACAAATACGTCAGCGTCTGAGTGAAGCTTATAGCTCAGTAGATGATATTGATGTCTGGGTCGGTGGATTGGCTGAAGATCCTCAGCGTGGCTCGATGGTTGGAGAATTAGTCAGCGCCGTGCTGATACAGCAATTTGGCAATCTGCGCGATGGTGATCGTTTCTGGTACCAAAATATTTTTAGCGGTGATGAACTTCGACGCATTGAAGATACTCGGCTGTCGGATATCATCCGCCGAAATACCGCGATCACAGAGCGTGAAATTCAGAAGGATGTGTTCAGAATTTAACGATAAACGTAACTTAGTCGGGCAATTAATATGCAGGTCAGGCAACTGCTTCTAACCTACTTTTTGTAGATAGTTAGGAGTGAAAAGTGCTTGATCTGCATGTGCCAGGCAGTAATCTTAAATAAGAAAAAAATAATACAACAGGGAAAAAATAATGAATAAAACAAAACTATCAATGCTGCTTATTGCACATTCACTAATAACACTGACTGCCTGCGATGGCACTGTTTCAACCGATGACTTGGGGCTAACCAGCTCAAACGAAATAGCGCTCACCGGAAATAACGGCGAGATAACAACCCCGGTTTCAGTAAGCGCTGCCAGTCTCGAAAACTTGGGACGGGCACTTTTTTTCGATACCAATCTTTCTAGTCCACCTGGGCAGTCCTGTGCCAGTTGTCATACCGAAGCTGTAGCATTTACCGATCCAGATAATCACTTTCCCACTTCAGAAGGCGCTGTTGCTGCCAGATTTGGTAATCGTAATTCTCCAACTGCAAACTATACTGCTTTTATTCCTCCACTGAATATTGATCAGCGTGGTAACCGTGCGGTTGGCGGTCTTTTTGTTGATGGGCGTGTAGATACGTTGGAAGAGCAGGCGTTATTGCCTTTTTTAAATCCACTCGAAATGAACAATAGTGATGCAAATGCAGTAATAGACACAATCCGACAAGCAACCTATGCAGATCAGTTTGAGCAAGTTTTTGGAGACGGCGCACTCGATCAGTCTGCCACCGCCTTTAGACAAGTTGGTGAAGCATTGGCGGCATTTGAAAGAACCAGTACTTTTTCACCGTTCACCTCAAAATTTGATGCTGTTGAAAATGGCACAGCTACTTTTACCGCCTCAGAACGACGCGGTTTAAACTTGTTCAATAGAAGAGGCGAGTGCTCGACCTGTCACACCACCAATGCTAACGGCGCAGGTTTAGCCATGTTGACCAATTTTGAATACGAGAATATCGGCGTACCAGCGAATATCAATAATCCGTTTTATCAAAATTCAGCGGACTTAAATCCAGATGGCGCTAACTTTATCGACAATGGCCTTGGAAGCACCACCAACAATCCGAGAGACAATGGGAAATTCCGCGTGCCTACGTTGCGCAATGTCGCAATCACTGGACCCTACATGCACAACGGAGTTTTTAACACACTGGAGGAAGTAGTCGAATTTTATAACACGCGGGATGTCAATCCTAACCAGGCACCTCCCGAAGTGGCTGCGAATATCAGCAATGTCAGAATGGGTGATTTGGGATTATCAAATCGAGATATTCAGGATCTGGTTGCGTTTATGCAAACATTATCAGATTAGAAATCAGGTGGTGTTTCTCAGGTAGCCAGAATTGCGACCGCTTTTTGTAGCCCGGTTTGATCGAGCGAACTTAATTCAATGGATGCGATTTTTTGGCGCTGATTTTTTTTATTGGATGACTGGTATGCGGGGTCGTAGTGAATGTTGAGTAAGCTATTTACAAACTCATACCAGTCGTTGTTATCAATCATCGTATTCCAGTCTTCGACTTGTTGTTTGCCGTGACGGTATTTTAACACTCTGACTTTATCTTTTAGCTGTTGCGGGTTTTCGGTAAAAAATTGATATTCACTTAATAAATAATTCACGCGTTCATTAAGAGGTGCGCGGACTTCAATGGCTTTTGATTTTGACATCTGCATCCAGAAAGGCGCAGGGCAGTACAGGTTGCCAATTTTATTGCTTTCCGCTTCAACCCATACGCGCTGTGTGGGGTCGAGTTGTTTGAGTTCTTTTACCAGTAGTGACTCAAAATATTTTTGTGATGGCTGTGGCTTTTCTGGATCGGGACCAAGCAGGGAGCCGCGATGATTTGCGAGTCCTTCCAGGTCAATCATTTGTTCGCCATTTTTTTTCAGTAATTTTAGTAAGTCTGTTTTTGCAGTGCCGGTTAAACCGGAAATAATCATTAAATCCAGTTTAGGAGAAATAGTCTCGATACTACCAATGACGTGTTTTCTATATTGTTTGTATCCACCGTCGAGGAGTGAAGTGTCCCAGCCGATGCGGGTAAGGATGGTCGCCAGGCTCATCGAGCGTTGCCCGCCACGCCAGCAATACACCAGTGGTTTGTATTCGCGGTTTTTGTCAAAAAAAAAGTCTTTTGTCCAGCGGGCTATGTTGGCAGAGATTAGGGATGCGCCGAGTTTTCTTGCAGTAAAGGGGCTTTGTTGTTTGTAGATAGTACCAACGGTTGCGCGCTCCTCATTGTTGAGTACATAACAATTGATTGCGCCAGGCACATGGTCTTCAAAAAATTCACCCGGGGAGCGAACGTCGATGATCTCGCTATATTCATCGAAATCGGGTTCTGAAATGAGTTTGACTGGGCGAGACATGCTGTTACTTATGAATGGGTTTTAGCGCTTTGGACGATTCGGTCAGCATCTTTTTTACTCAAAATTCGCCAAGGCAGGGGAATAATGCCTCCCACTTTGTTGCGATATTCAACGTAGCCAGTACCGTATTCTTCAATGAGTTTATTTTCTTCCAGTTTTGAACCGAGTAGAAAATAAGCCGTCATCATGATGGAGCTGGTTAGCCAGGCGGCGTTCATATCGCGCGTCCAGATAATTAATAAACCAAAGAAATACCAGGGATGGCGTAAATAGCGATGCATCGGCGAGATCACTAAAGGCTCGTCCACAGAGCCAATGTGATGGGTAAAATTTGGTTTAATGCCAAGAAACGCACCCTTATCGTAGTATTTTGTACTGAATAAAAAGCCGACAATGCCAGATAAGGCGATAAAATTCATCAGCCATAACGTTGCTCCCTGCCATTGCCAGAGGATTTTGCCTGGTTGTGAATACATAATCCAAAATGGGATTAATAAGGTCACGGTGGCTAGTAAATTAAACCCTAGTCGATACCAGGGAAACAGTCTGGGGAGGTGCCTTTCAATCATTTGCTTCATCGCCGTTGAGGCAATCAAGCTGTGCAATAAAAAGTATAGCAACCAGGCTATCATTAATGGGGTTTGGCTCAAAATTCCATCCTGGTATTCAAACGATATCGTTTTGATGGCCCAGTGAGCTTCAAACGGTTAGATGCGGTTTTATTTGTATGTATCATAGTTCTCTGGTGATCAAGAATTAAGCCGCAGATGACCACAATTGCTCCTGTATTTTCGGCATACTCGCTATCCATGGTGAAAACCGTTTGAAGGTTCACCCGAAGGGCGCAAAACAATGCTGCTTGGAGTACTAGTAATGGCCGAGTGAATCCAATTTGGATATGGAGTATAGTTTGAGTACAACAAAAAACGATTCAGGAGTTTACATTGCAATCTACCTTTAAGCGATTTATGGGATTGCTACTACTGTTTGTCACCTTAGGATTAACCTCCTGCGGCGCGTTATTCAGCCTATTTAAGGTGGCCTGATGGCGAACCATCGTGTCGTGAAAAAGCCCCTCCCAGCGCCTAATTTTAAAGGATTACTGCTAGTGCTGTTTGGTATGGCACTGCTCCCAACAGCTGTCGTTTCTTTGCTTAGTGGCAAGCTTGGTACGCTGCTGATCTCTATCATCGCGTTCTTGTTGTTAATTGGCGCTTCCTGGTTGACCCGACGAGGTATTGATCAACAACTCGACTATCAAAAAAGCCATATCGCAGCGCATCCCCGTCCGTTAAAGAAAAGCGCGATGGTGGCCGCTGCGTTGGCGGCATGGTTGATTACTGCGGGACTCAATGACTATGGCTTCTTTATGGGGTTGGTTTTCGCCTTGTTTGCGGCGCTGGGTTATTACCTGTTTTACGGTCTTGATCCTGCGGGTGAAAAAATCAGCGAGCGCCTTGGTGGATATTCAACAGAAGAATTGGTCGAGATCATCCGCGAGGCTGAAACGAAAATCATGGACATTGAACACCAACGCATCAAGCTTGGTGAAGGTGAACTCAATGAAAGGCTTGGCAGGATTACCCTAGTGGCACGCGATGTTTTAGGCACGCTGGAACAAAAGCCCAGAGAACTTCGCAATGCCCGGCGTTTTCTAAATGTCTATTTAGATGGTGCTCAGCGGGTAGTTGCTGACTATGCTCGAGTGCATGACAAGACAGATGCTACATTTTTGGACAAAAATTTCCGCGAAGTTCTGGTGACCATTGAAGATACATTTATGTCCCAGCGGGGAAAATTACTTGCGAATGATGTGCTGGATCTGGATATTCAGATCGAAGTGCTGAAAAAACAACTGCAAGAGGATGGTAATAATATGTAGCTGTACCAGCTGCAAGAATTTCGACATTTATTAACGCATTTGTAAATACTGACTAAAAAACCGCAGGAGTAGTTTGCCGAGGATGCGGAACACCTTATTCACCAGGGATGATTCGACTTAACTAGAAACAGTAGACTCAGGAACCACTATGGAAACACTCACCAAGACTCAGGAAGCCGAGGCACTACGTCCGCTCCAGGATCTGAAAGAAGATATCGTCCCTTATGTTGATGCGGATTCCAGCGACAAGACCCGCATTGATGAAATTCTAAAAGATCTGAATATGGGTGACACACATTCGATCATCTCGTTTGGCTCCGGCGCGCAGGAAAAGCTGACTTTAATTTCAGACCAAATGCTCGAAGGCGTACGCGCCAAAGATGCGGGTCCGGCAGGACAAGCGTTGACTGAAATGGTCACCGTGATGCGTGGTTTTGATCTCGATGGTCTGGATCCCAACAAAAAGCTCGGATTTTTTGCACGCCTGTTTGGGCGCGGCACCAAGCCGGTGATTAAATTCATCGAAGGTTATGAGGATGTACGCAAGCAGATTGATGTCATCACTAATAAACTGGAAGATCATAAAACACAATTGCTCACAGATATCGTTTCGCTGGATCGCCTTTACGATGCCAATCTAGAATATTTTCACGAACTGGAGCTGTTTATCTCTGCCGGTGAAGAGCGTCTGACGCGACTCGATGAAGGGGAGATACCCAAGCTAAAAACGGAAGTCGACGCCAGTGATGAAGTGATCAAAGCGCAGGAGCTACGTGATTTACGCGCGCACCGTGATGATTTGGAGCGCCGCGTGCATGATCTGCGTTTGACCCGTCAGGTGACGATGCAAAGTTTGCCGAGTATTCGTCTGGTACAGGAGAATGACAAAGGTCTGGTGACCAAAATCAATTCCACCATGACCAACACGATTCCCCTGTGGCGTCAGCAGTTAGCTCAGGCAGTGACAATTTATCGATCCGGGCAGGCAGCAGAGCATGTTAAAGCAGCCTCTGATTTAACCAATGAATTACTTGAGAAAAATGCTGTGAATTTGCGTACCGCCAATGCGGAAGTTCGCAAGCAGATGGAGCGTGGCATTGTCGATATCGAGTCAGTGAAGAAAGCCAATCAAACGCTCATTGCAACCATTGAAGACAGCTTGAGAATTGCTGAAGAAGGTAAGTTAAAACGTGCCGAGGCAGTGGAAGAGCTGAAAATCACAGAGAAAGAATTGCGTGATGCGCTCGCTTCCACCAAAGCAAAAGCGTTGCAAGCAGATGACAAGGCTGGCACTGGTGCCAGTAGCGATACTAAAGGAGCATAATCATGGGATTGTGGGATAAGTTACTCGGAGAATTCGTTGATGTCATCGAATGGACCGACGATAGCAATGATACTTTGGTCTATCGATTCGAGCGTTACGGTAACGAAATAAAATACGGCGCGAAGCTCACGGTACGCGAATCTCAAGCAGTCGTTTTTATCAATGAAGGCCAGCTTGCCGATGTTTTTGAGCCTGGCATGTACAAGCTGGAAACCAATAATCTGCCACTGCTCTCATCGTTGCAGTCTTGGCCGCATGGATTTGAAAGCCCGTTTAAATCCGAAGTCTACTTCTGTAATTTGCGCCGTTTCACCGATTTAAAATGGGGCACCAAAAATCCCATAATGCTCCGCGACGCAGATTATGGCGCAGTGCGTTTACGTGCATTTGGCACTTATGCGATGCGTATCTCCGAGCCGGAAATATTCCTGCGCGAAATCGTTGGCACAGATGGACATTTCACCACCGATGAGATTTCCAACCAGCTGCGTAATTTAATTATGTCGCGCTTTTCCAATGTGCTGGGTAGAAGCCGAATTCCCATTCTGGATCTGGCCGCAAATTACGATCAACTCAGTGAGTTTGTGCTCGAACAAATTGCGCCAGAAATTGCAGAATATGGTCTGGAACTCACCCGTTTTCTGGTTGAAAACATTTCCTTGCCGCCTGAAGTTGAGGAGGCGTTGGATAAACGTACCAGCATGGGTATTGTCGGCAATCTAAAAGATTACATGATGTATCAGTCTGGTACCGCGATGCAGGATGCCGCCAACAACCCCGGTGGCGGTGCTGCTGACGGTATTGGAATGGGAATGGGTTTCGCGATGGCGCAGCAGATGACAGAAAATATGTCATCCAAAGGCGCAGGTTCGCCACCTCCAATCCCTCAGCAAGCCTTTTACGTGGCTGTCGGCCAACAACAAACCGGTCCGTTTACGATTCCTCAATTGCAACAAAAAGCCGCTACCGGCGAGTTAGCAACTACGACGCTGGTATGGGCTGATGGCATGGCAGACTGGAGACCCGCTGGAGAGGTAGCTGCGTTACAAGGTGCGTTTAAGTCCACTCCACCACCCATTCCCAAAACTGAATAAGCTGTAAATTAGACTCTGTCAGGGCAGAGCGCGTTAACTTCGATAATTGATGAATAATAACAACACCGAATGGGAGCAATTCCCCTGTGATAGCTGCGGGGCAACGCTAAGATTTCAACCAGGTATCCAATCTCTGGCTTGCGGCCACTGCGGCCATGCTAACCCGGTTGAAGATGTTTCCCTGGGGGTTGATGAGCTGGATTATGAAGCGACTTTACGTAGATTGTCGGTCAACATTGAGTCAGGCTCTGAAATCATCGTGCATTGCGATGACTGTGGCTCAGAATATCGTCTCGAAGAAAACCTTCATGCCGATAACTGCGAGTTCTGTGGAGCCGCTGTGGTGGCAGAAACAGCGCAACATCGCCAACTGGAACCGCAAGGCGTTCTACCCTTCAGTATTACACAAGATCAGGCAGATCAATCATTTATCCAATGGCTGGGAACACTCTGGCTAGCACCACGCGGCCTGAAAAAATATGCTCGTCATGCGCGAAAACTTTCCGGTATTTACATCCCCTATTGGACTTTCGATAGTGACTCCCAAGCGGCTTATCAAGGCCAGCGCGGTACTTATTACCAAGTGCCTGAACGGGTTGTACAAGTGGTTAACGGGAGGCGGCAAGTCGTCACGCGGATGGTCACCCGAGTACGTTGGACACCTGTGGCTGGACGAGTCTCCCGATCTTTTGATGATCTACTGGTCGAGGCGAGTTTTAGCCTGCCAAGAAAAATCCTCAGAAAACTCAATAGCTGGAATCTTTCCTCTCTAAAAAAATTCAAGCGTTCTTACCTGAGTGGATTTAAAAGCGAAATGTATCAAGGCGGCCCTCGACAAGGTTATGCCGAAGCCGAAAATATCATGGAAGAAGTACTGCGCAATGATGTTGCCAGAGATATAGGTGGAGATTTACAACGAATCTCCCACATGCGCAGTTCCCATCAGGACGTGCAGTTCAAACATATCCTGCTGCCTATCTGGGTTGCTGCCTATAAGTATCGTGGCAAGAGCTTTCGCTTTGTTGTCAATGGACAGACTGGAGAAGTGCAGGGCGAGCGCCCCTTTAGTATCGGGAAAATACTCTCACTCATCATTCTAGCCTGTGTCATGGCAGTTGGTTTGTTCTGGTTTGCAGAAAACAGCGGCATGGTGAATCAACTTCAGCAACACTCGACCACACCTTCAGCACCATGGGAAAACTATCAGCGATTCTAGAGCGATATTAGTATGATTGTCTCTTTCGATATTTACTTAGACTGCTTATAATTCTGGTTCTTTGAAAGCATCTTGTTAGCATTTTTGAACTTTACCTAATAGAATAATTCTACGGTAGTTATCTCTCATTGAGGAGCGTTTACAATGTCAAAACCACAATCCGGGATATTGCCAGAAGGCAATCAACACGCACTTTTTGTTACGCTTGAGATACTCGGCGGTAAAAAAGTAGCTGCAGCTGTTGCGAAAGTTCCTGAACTCACAGCGGCACTTTCAGTTGCTCATCCTGGAGCAAATTTAAGTAGCGTTGTAGGGATCGGTTACAATGCATGGGGCAGCCTTTATGCACAGCAATGTCCTGCACAGTTACAACCTTTTAGAGCGCGTCAGGATGGTGGCCGGACAGCACCTTCAACAGCGGGCGATATTTTGCTACATATTCGATCAGAACGTCCTGATGTGAACTTTATTTTGTCACGCTTGATCATGGCGCAGTTCGGTTCAACAGTGAAGGTGATCGAAGAAGTGTCGGGCTATCAATATCTTGATTCACGGGATATGACGGGATTTATTGATGGCACTGAAAATCCCGCAGGTGATCATCGGGAAGAAGTGGCTTTGGTTCATGATGAACCCGGTCATATCTCTGGAAGTTACATTAGTATGCAGCGCTATATCCATGATCTTGCCAGCTGGGAACAGTTGCCGGTTAAAACACAGGAAGCACATATCGGAAGAACAAAAGCTGACGATATTCAGTTAAGGGACGATGATAAATCACCTACATCGCATATCACTCGAGCTGTGGTTGAAGAAAACGGTGAAGAGCTAAAAATACTTCGCCACAGTATGCCCTATGGTGGTGCGCAGGAAGCGGGGCTATTATTTATTGCCTACTCGGGTAAGGCTGATCATTTTGATAAAATACTTGATCAAATGGTAACCGCCGATGAGCATGGTCACTATGATCATTTATTAGATTTTACACACGCGGTGACGGGTAATAATTTCTTTGCACCATCTGTGGATTTTTTGTTGAACTCTAAAAGCTAAG
>CAZNYF010000116.1:0-9274 GCA_964577195.1 uncultured Thiotrichales bacterium
AGCTTAATAGGATAATCTACGCTCCTCGAAATACCAATTAATTTTTACGGAACTATGTGATTAATTATGGCGCGTAAACCAGTCATCAAGGATGTGCACCGGGAGCGGGCAATGTTTTCATCGCGCATGTTGTTTCTGGTGCTCGTTGTCTTCATGTTGACAGGGATGTTGTTCTTACGTGCCTATTCGCTACAAGTGATCGAGTACGGGCACTATAGTACGTTGGCAAAGGAAAACCGTGTACGACTGACGCCAATGGCTCCTTCCAGGGGATTGATTTACGACCGTCGCGGTAACCTGTTGGCAGAAAACCAGACAGCATTTAACCTTGAAATCATACCTGGGCGGGTAAAAAATCTAGGCACAACTTTATTACAATTAAGCAAGGTACTGGATGTTTCTAACGCCGAAATTCTAAAATTTCATAAACTTCGTAGAACAGTGCCTTCGTTTCAATCGGTGCCGTTGCTATATCACCTTAGTGATGAAGAGGTGGCTTTATTTTCTTTGGAGCGCGAGCGTTTTTCCGGGGTCGAAGTGGTGCCCCGATTACAACGGTTTTATCCTTATGGCGCATTGACTGCGCATGCCATCGGCTATGTCGGACGAATTAATCAACGCGAATTGGAGACTTTGGATAAGCGTAATTACCGCGGTACAAACCATATTGGTAAAACGGGTGTTGAGAAATACTACGAAGATCAATTGCACGGTCAAGCGGGCATTCGCGAAGAGGAAATCAATTCCAAGGGACGGTATATCCGAACGTTGGAGCAGCAGCCACCCGTTGCTGGCGATGGTCTGGTGCTGAGTCTGGATACGCGGCTACAAAAAGTAGTTGTTGATGCCTTTGGCGAAGGACAAAGTGGCTCGGCAATTGCGATTGATCCGCGTAATGGAGAGGTACTCGCTGCTGTGAGTATGCCAAGCTATGATTCGAACCTGTTTGTGAACGGAATCTCGATCAAAAACTATGCAAAGCTTCGCGATGATCCCGAGCGACCTTTGTTCAACCGGATGGCATTGGGGCAGTATCCTCCAGGTTCCACTATTAAACCGGTAACAGCGTTGGCTGGTTTAGTGGATGGCGCAATCCCAGCAGATAAAAAGTTCTATGCAGGGCCGTTTTATACGCTTCCCAATGCCAAACGCAAATTTCGGGATTGGCGTAAAGAGGGGCATGGCTGGGTGGATATGAGTCAGGCTATTACGCAATCTTGCGATGTCTATTTCTATGACTTGTCGTTTAAAGTCGGGATTGATCGGCTTCACGATATGTATGCAAAATTTGGACTGGGTCTGCCGTCAGGTATTGATTTAGTTGGTGAGAAAACAGGCATTAATCCCTCGCGAGCATGGAAGAAGAACAAGTTTGGTCAAGTCTGGTTTCCGGGTGAGACCATCATTGCAGGCATTGGTCAGGGCTATGTCCTGACTACCCCGCTACAGCTAGCTGCGATGACAACTTGCCTAGCTGGCCGTGGTCGCTGTACCAAACCGACATTTTTGAAATCTCGTTTTTCCAGCCAAAAGGATGCGCAAAAGCTCACTGATTCCAACGTTAGAGAAATAGAGGGGCTGCGGGCAGACTATTGGGACACGATTATTGATGGCATGAATAATGTAACCAGCGCGCCAAATGGAACGGCTCGGCGAGCGTTTGAAGGCGCCAGTTACACTTCTGGAGGTAAGACCGGGACAGCCCAGGTTTTCAGTCTGGCAGAAGATGAGGAATATGATGCCGAGAAACTAGACCGAAAGTTACGGGATCATTCTCTCTTTATCGGTTTTGCACCATTGCATGATCCGGAAATTGCGGTAGCAGTAATTGTAGAACATGGTGGTCATGGTAGTCGTGTGGCTGCCCCAATGGCACGAAAAATTATCGACGCCTGGCTGGATCCAAAGCGCTTGCCCGTACCGACGCCGTTGACACCCGAGTTACCACCCAAGTTAGCAAGAGGCTCGGATGGAACTTGAACCTTACCAACAGAAACGACCCATTCGAGATTTTTTAAAACGGTTAAGGCTGGATCCACTGCTGTTGATGTTACTGCTGGTATTAATGGCGGTTGGGCTGATGATTTTATTCAGTGCTTCGGGGCAATCTGAAGCGCGTATGATTCGCCAATTGACGCGTTTTGGGCTTGCTTTGGTGGTACTGCTTGTCGTCGCACAAATCTCGGTCAATTATTTATTTATCTGGACCCCCGCACTTTATTTAACGGGTGTCTTTCTGCTGGTGCTGGTGCTGGTGATTGGTATCGAAGGCAAGGGTGCGCAACGCTGGCTCGATCTGGGTTTATTCCGTTTTCAACCCGCTGAGCTGATGAAGCTGGCGACGCCAATGATTGTGGCTTTTTATTTTGCCGAAAGACAGCTACCACCAAGCTGGAAGGAAGTGGTCGTTGGTGGAGCGCTGGTCGTGGTTCCCACTGCATTGATTTATCTGCAGCCGGATTTAGGCACCGCTTTGTTGATTGCATTTTCGGGTTTGGTGGTGGTGTTTGTCGCAGGTATCCGCTGGCGAACAATTATTATTACGACTGCCGTTAGCCTGGCAGCGGTGCCCATACTTTGGCGCTTAATGCATGACTATCAAAAACAGAGGATTATTGTTTTTATCAAACCAGAGACGGATCCTTTGGGTGCGGGTTACCATATCATTCAGTCAAAAATTGCATTGGGTTCAGGTGGAATACACGGTAAAGGATGGCTGGAAGGTTCGCAGGCGCAATTAGAATTTTTACCCGAACAATCGACTGATTTTATCTTTTCAGTGTTTGGTGAAGAATTCGGCTTAATGGGTATCGCTTCATTGTTTGTGCTGTATTTGTTGATTGTCTTGCGCGGTTTGTACATTGCCTGGCACGCGCAGGACACGTATGAACGCTTGCTGGCAACCGGTCTTAGTATGACATTTTTTATCTACTTTTTTGTGAATGTCGGTATGGTATCGGGGTTGCTGCCTGTGGTGGGTGTGCCGCTTCCTCTGGTAAGTTATGGAGGGACATCAATGGTGACGCTGATGGCTGGGTTCGGTATGCTCATGGGTATACAAAACCAACGAAAATTACTGAGTCACAGATGAAGTTCAATCGAAACCTGATCTTGTTCGTACTACTGCTGTTGTGGGGAATTGCCGAGGCGCGTACAGGTCTGATACAACGAGGTTATTTGCAACGTCCGGATGTGCAGGAGTTTATCCAATCT
Source organism: uncultured Thiotrichales bacterium (assembly GCA_964577195.1). Classification (GTDB taxonomy): domain Bacteria; phylum Pseudomonadota; class Gammaproteobacteria; order UWMA-0217; family UWMA-0217; genus HyVt-560. The sequence goes on from CAZNYF010000116.1 coordinate 3,214, forward strand.
GTGCATCAGAAACACGGGATTCCGATAACCAAAATTTCGGCATTTTTATCACCGGCGACACAGCAAACCCGTGTGTTGGAACTCATTGCAAAACCGGCCGAGGGTAAGCCCTGGTCAAAATACCGACCTATTTTTCTCACCGATAAACGGATTAGTGCAGGCCAGAAGTTCTGGGATAAAAACGCAGTCACTCTAAGGCGAGCATCCGAAGCCTATGGGGTTCCTGAAGAAATTATCGTTGCAATCATCGGGGTGGAAACCTTTTATGGTACTCGAATGGGTAGCTTTTCCGTACTCGATACACTGGTATCCTTAGGTTTTGACTATCCGCCGAGAAGTACCTTTTTTCTGAGTGAATTAGAGCATTTAATTTTGCTTGCAGATGAGGAATCTCTGGATCCGCACAAACTCAAAGGCTCATACGCCGGGGCGATGGGGATGGGCCAATTCATTTCCAGTAGTTATCGCAACTTTGCGATTGATTTTGATGAGGATGGTGATCGGGATTTGTTCACCAGTACAGAGGATGCGATAGGCAGCGTTGCTAATTATTTTCAGCAACATGACTGGCAAACGGGAAAATGGGTAATCAGCCCAGCCAACGTCACCGGGCAGGGTTTTGAACAACTGGATGCAAATAACCGAAAACCACAGTTTTCAGCCGCGCAGTTAAAAGCTGCGGGTGTTTATTCAAAAGGCCCATTGAGCGCCAATGAAAAGCTGATCTACTTAAAACTGGAGGGTGCTTCGGGGATAGAGCATTGGGTGGGGCATCACAATTTTTACGTCATTACCCAGTATAATCATAGTGTTAAGTATGCTTTGGCAGTATTTCAACTGGCAGAAGCAATTAAGAATAAAAGGAAGATAGAGCATTGAGATTTACCATGATATTTCGTCACCCATCAATTTTATTCCTGCTGACTTTTATCAGCTTACTCAGCGCTTGCGGTACCATCGCTGAACGCCCCACGGTAAAAGAAGGTGTGTCTGTTGAGTTGATACCTGAACCTGTCCCTGTGGCTGAGCCCAGAAGTAAATATGGGAACCCTGAATCCTACGTTGAGCGGGGTCAACGCTACTGGGTAATGCCTAGTTCAGAAGGCTATGTTGCAGAAGGAAAAGCCTCTTGGTATGGCAAAAAATTTGATGGTAAACGTACCTCCAGCGGTGAGACTTACAACATGTATGACATGACTGCTGCGCATACGACATTGCCATTGCCAACGTATGTTCAGGTGACCAATCTAAGTAATGGCCGTAAGGTAATTGTGCGAGTTAATGATCGCGGCCCATTTATTAAAAACCGGTTGATTGATCTTTCTTTCGCTGCCGCAAGCAAACTCGATATGGTCACAGCAGGTACGGCTGCCGTCGAAGTCAAAGTACTGGATCCCAGAGATTATCAGCCCCGGGAAATGGTTAAAAAACCTGTTGCAGCGGTGAGTACAACCACAGCAGCAGCGATGAGTACGCCCACAAACCCCATCACTGTGCTTGAGACGATTGAAGAGGTTGGCTTCGACTATTCGAACGGTTCAGCGAGTGAAGCGGAATTAAATGTTGCCCCAGTCGCGCCGGAAGTCTTCATTCAGGTCGGAGCGTATGCCAGCATGGAAAGTGCGGAAGCCGTGATGGTTGATGTCATGGAGGTTCAATCGAACCCTGTATTTATTGTCCCCATTGAAAGCACTATCGGGGTGTTGCATCGGGTGAGAGTTGGCCCGTTTCAAAGTGATGCTGATGCTCAAGCCATTTTCCCCGGGCTTCAAGATCGCGGATATTTTCAGTATCGGATCGTTCACCCGTAGTTTTCGCACACGCTAACCATTCTCAATTTTATGATTAATTTTTTGCTACAAGGATGTTTTCTATGATCACCCGTTTTTCCAGATTATCTGTTGGATTTGCCAGCCTGTTGTTAAGCTTGTCGCTAGTGGCACAAACTCAACATCCGCTAAAACCAACGCACCCAACACGTGTAGCCAAACCTGTGCCCGCAGCGCCAGAGCTTGCGGCGACTAGCTATATTCTTGCTGACTTTAATAGTGGAAAGGTTTTGACTCAAAAGGCAATTGATGAACGCATTGAGCCTGCCAGTATTACCAAAATAATGACTTCGTATCTGGTCTATCAGGCGCTCCGGGAAAAGCAGATTAGTCGCCAAGATCAAGTGTTGGTTAGTGAGAAGGCCTGGAAGATGAAAGGGTCAAAAATGTTTATCGAGGTCAATAAACACGTCAGCGTGGATGACTTGATCAAGGGTATGGTTATTCAATCCGGCAATGATGCCAGTGTCGCCCTGGCTGAACATGTCGCTGGTTCTGAGTCCGCCTTTGTGTCATTAATGAATGCCGAGGCAGAACACCTTGGCATGCAGGGCACGCACTATATGAATGTCACTGGATGGCCAGATCCAGAACACTATTCGACGGCGGCTGATGTCTTGACACTGACAAAAGCGCTGATTCAAAATTTCCCCGATGAATACACCCTGTATTCACAAAAAGAATTTGAGTTTAACGAAATCAAACAATCAAATCGCAATCGAATGTTGTGGATTGACAAACGGGTTGACGGGGTTAAAACAGGTCATACTGAATCTGCGGGTTTCTGCCTGGTTGTTTCGGCAAAACAGAATGATATGCGGTTGATTTCGGTGGTACTCGGCACCACCAGTAAACAGGCCAGAACGGAACAGTCACAGTCATTAATAAATTATGGATTTCGCTTTTTTGAAACCCGTGAGTTGTTTGCCAAGGATCAAGAGGTGGCGAAGGCGCGTATATGGAAAGGTGATCAAGAGGCGTTATCACTGGGTATTGATCGACCTTTATTTGTGACTTATCCCAAGGGACAATTTAAGCAACTGAAAGTGACACTTGATCGCCCTGCTCAATTGATGGCGCCAGTAGATCGTGGAGATATTGTGGGTTCCGTAGTGGTTAGCCTTGGTGGGGAGCCGTTGCACAAGACACAGCTGATTGCACTGACCGATATAAAAGCTGGCGGATTTTTTAGCCGCATGATTGATACTGTTAAACTGATACTCGAATAACTATGCTTCAAACTGTTTTTCTTAATGGTAAATTTCAGGATGCCGAGAGCGCATCTGTGTCAGTTTTTGATCGTGGATTTTTGTTTGGTGACGGCGTTTATGAAGTGATTCCAGTTTACAACGGTTCTCCGTTTTATCTGGCAGCGCATTTAAAGCGCCTCAATGTCAGTCTTGCAGCGATCAAACTGGAAAACCCCCTTGATGAGCTCGTCTGGGTGAAAACCATCTCTGAATTAATTTCCCAAAATGATGGTGGTGACTTATCGCTCTATATTCAAATCAGTAGAGGTGTTGCTAAACCCAGGGATCATGCCTTTCCCAAGCAGGTAACGCCCACCGTATTGATCACTGCGACTCCGTTAAAGCCCGTATCAAACGCAATTCTAGAACATGGTGTTTCTGCAGTGTTGCTGGAAGATTTTCGCTGGCATCGTTGTGATATTAAATCTACTGCTCTGCTAGGTAATGTCCTATTACGCCAGCAGGCTGTTGACGCAGGTGCTTATGAGGCAATATTGCAACGCGATGGCTATGTGACTGAAGGGGCGGCTTCCAATCTTTTTGTGGTTCAATCAGGTGAAGTGCTGACGCCACCCACTTCTGAGTGGATTTTGGCAGGTATTACGCGACGTGTAATCTTAAAATTATTGGAAGACAATAACATTCCGCTGCGTAAAACCGCGATCTCTACCGATTTATTGAAAAGAGCAGATGAAATCTGGCTGACCAGTTCAACAAAAGGTGCATTGCCGGTAACAATATTGGATGATAAGCCCGTAGGTAATGGCGCCCCTGGTAAGTTTTGGAAACAAATTTTTGATCTTTACCAAACCGCAATTTCGTAGAAAACCTGTCTAACCCGGATGACTGAAGAAACCGAAAACCGCGAAGAAGATTCTCTGTTTGAGTTTCCCTGCGAGTTTCCCATCAAAGTGATGGGGGCCGATGAGGGAAAACTGGGTAACCTCTTGCGTGAAGTGTTACAGCAACACAGTCCCGAATGTGTCGATCGCGAATTTAAACTCCGTCCAAGTAGCAAAGGCCGTTTTGTGGGTATTACGGTGACTATTACAGCAACGAGCAAGCCCCAGCTGGATGCAATCTACCAAGCACTCTCTGACTCCCAAGAGGTTCTGGTTGCTTTGTGAGTGTTGTTGCTCCGCCAGAAGTCATTGAACTTGGTTTAGAAGACTATCAACAAGTCTGGCAATCGATGCGTGATTTTACCGATAGCCGAGATGCCGATACCTGTGACCAAATCTGGCTGGTTGAACACCCGGCAATTTTTACCCTGGGACAAAATGCTGATCCCCGACATCTTCTCAATGCAGGCGATATTCCCGTACTCAATGTCGATAGGGGAGGGCAGGTGACTTACCACGGCCCGGGTCAAATCATGATGTACACGCTGATTGATTTAAAAAGAATAGGTTTGGGCGTACGTCGATTGGTGACGCTATTGGAAGAGACTGTCATTGCCTTATTAGCAGAGCTGCAAATCGATGCAGGTGCTCGCAGCGATGCCCCTGGCGTCTACATTGGTGATGCCAAAGTCGCCGCACTGGGTTTACGAATCCGACGTGGATGTAGTTATCATGGCGTTGCATTAAACGTCGATCTGGATCTAAAGCCTTTTCAACAAATTAATCCCTGTGGTTATCAAAACCTGGTAATTACCCAGTTACAGGATCATGGCATCACTTTGCCACGGCAACAGCTTGCCGCCCGCCTTTGTGCACTGTTCACGAAAAAATTGCAGCATTTTGAGTAAGTAATCCGCTCATAGCTTTTTGCTTTCCGTTTGTCCTGCGGCAATGTTTTGCCGCTTCCCCCGCCCGGCAAAAGCCGGCAAACTTTTGCCCATCTCAACGGTAAAGACTTTTGAGAGTTAGCCCTCAAGCGATAGATTGCGGACTAAAACAACTAAAGATCTAACAACAAAAATAGATCCAATAACAACAATAACAAAGGACAACACAATGAATTTTTCCAGTATTTTAAAAACCACCGCGTCCACTGCACTAATCGCTGTCTCTATGACAGCTTGTAATGAACAAGAAATTGCCGACCTGCTTGCTGCTGCTGAAGATAGCGGCCGCAATGCAGAGCTTGATCTTGATGCAATTAATCTTCCTCAGGAAGCCATTGACGATGCCACCATTGATACTGTCGGAAAATCAGGCTGTGCCATTACCGAGGCGCAAGAAAAAATGCTCGCAGAAATTAATTTGGCCCGTGCGGAAGCTCGTTTATGCGGTGACGAAAGTTTCGCGGCAGCATCAGCTGTGACCTGGGGGTGTAAGTTAGAGCAGGCAGCCTGGACACACACTGGCGATATGGTCGAGCATAATTTTTTCTCACATACCGGTTCAGATGGTCTGGATGCAGGGAATCGCGTTGATGCGACTGGTTATAACTGGAACGTCTATGGTGAAAATCTCGCAGCAGGCTTCCTGACTGAAAAGAAAACTATTGAAGGTTTACTAGAAAGTCCCGGACACTGCAAAAACATGATGAATCCAAAATTTAAAGAAGTAGGTACCGCGCGTATTTTTACCGAAAGTAGTGATTATATTTCATATTGGACTCACGTTTTTGGTACTTCTTTCTAACGTAAGAAATAAATATCGGGTGAGTGGTAGTTGAGTGTGAGGCTTCGACTGTTGGTCACTAAGGACGTCTCTAAAAATAGAGATGCCCATAAACAAAAGTTGTTGTTTGTTGTTCTACCGATGGTCACAGAAGTAATTAACGACCATCAATTTATTCCCCCATACAGTCGGCTTGTTACCACTGTATGGGGCTGCGGCTAGAGCAACAGCTATATTTGAATGATCAGTCAGTATATATTCTTTCTTTATTTTTTGATTTTATTCTGACAATGACTCACTTGGTGAATCCTTGGAAATTTATCTCCAGTAAAGAAATTTACGACAATCCATGGATCTGCATAGAAGAACATGCGGTGATCAACCCTGCCGGTAAATCAAATCAGTACGGTAA
>CAZNYF010000117.1:0-9047 GCA_964577195.1 uncultured Thiotrichales bacterium
CTAACCCGGCTAAACCAGTTGGACGCAAACTTCCGTAACCCAACTGATTCTCCTTGGTTATAAGGTGCGGGCAGAATCTCTAAAATCAAGCCCGAAGCTTACTCTCCGTACACGATAAACAAGGAGCAGATCGCACCCAGCACTGTGAAACACATAGTCTTTTAGCGTCTCTTTTTTGCTGCCACAACCAAGATGAGAACAACGCCCCTTGTTCACGGCAACATCCCTATAAAATGACTCCGCTACTCTTAAAATAAATTTGAGAAGTTAAGAATAATAATAAAAACAAGGATGTCCAAATGCTCACCAGATCACTGGCGACTCTCACTATCATCGCATTACTGGCGCTAACCAGCACCGTCAATGCCAACCGCACCAGCACTCACAGCATTGACTCGTTTAGTGAATCCTATATTAACCAGAGCAAACCACGCGCTGCCATTCTCTATTTGTTAAAAGAATATCGAAACAAAAATTATTCCGATGTCACTGAGTTTTCACGTTTATTAATTAAATCCGGGAAATTGACCGCACGCGAAAAAGCAGAGACCTATCAACTGCTTGCGCTTGCTGAACGAAAACGTAACAACCCCGAAAAAGAACGTCGCGCCTGGATGCAGTTTTATAACCTGACATTTTCTTCCGACGCGCTGCTGCGGGTAGTTAAATTGCACCACCAGGCCGGGCGATATACTCGAGGACTGAGAATCGCAAACCGCGTACAACTGGAGCGTCTCTCGAAAACCGGACAGATCAAATGGTACCGAGTTATCGGCACGCTGTATCACGACAGCCGTCAGCTCAACAACGCGCTGTTTATTCGCGAACGACTGGTCGAACTCCTACCCAACGCTGAAAACTCGTTTCACTATTCAGAAACATTATTTGCATTAGGTAAAAAAGAAAAAGCCTATGCGGCGATAAAACGCGCGTTAAAAGACAACCCCGACAACCCCGCGTACCTACTCAACCAAGCCTACATACTCAGCGCCAATGGTGACATAGAACGAGCCAATGAAATCATTAAAAACCTTTCAAGCGATAAACTGAAACTAGCTCAAATCAAAGTACACAACGGGCAGCATCACCTTAAAAATGGCAGCACTAAATTAGCTAACAAAGACTTTAAGCTAGCCCTGAGACATTTAAATAAACAAAGCAACGGCGCTAAAAGCTCTCTCTTAAATCAACACATCATTGATTTGAGTCAACTCAGTATTCAGTCTGAACTCAAGAATCTCGAGAACAAATTCACCTTTAGTATCAGCAACTCGATATGTCGCGATGACAATGGCTGCAATACCTACCTTGGTAGTAGCACCACTAACTCTGCACCAGCGCTGGGATCTTTACATGCACTTTATCAACTCAACAAGAAAGTATCTGTTGCCGCTGGGCTGATTTATAAACATGAAAACAATCGGCTATCCCTAAACACCCAAAGCGGTATCGCAAGCATCGGACTTAACATACAGCCAATGCGTAAAAATAACCTGCAAATTTCACTCGAACGTCAGTTTGGCATTGGTGATTTAGCCTTGAACAACACCAAATTAACACTCTCCATAAAACACACAAAAGGCAATAAGATAAAGCCCTCTGCCACCAGGGAGAAATCATGGCCATATCTACACCTCTATGCCGAAGTTTCAAAACTGCTTGAGCAACAAAAAGATAACTTTGTATTTCTCGAAGGTCGCTACGGTAGAACCATAAAACTAAACAACCACACCGCGCTGTCTCCCTATCTTTTTGGTGTAGGCAATCACCACAGCGATGACAACAATTCAGACAATAAATCTACCGAAGCAGGTATTGGCGTTGCATTGAATATTGATCATTTTCTTGACAAATTCAAAGGCAGCCGAGGACACACAGAATTATTTTTTAAAGCGGGCAGAGACCTCTACGTGTCAGAAAATGACGAAGAATTTCGCACTCGCCTCGGAATTGAATTTAGTTATCAATAAATGTAATAAAGTAGCCATCACTCTTCCCTTACGATTGCTCACCATTATTTTTGGTCCTTGGTGGTGCGGATTATTTGGTTGCAAACAATTTATCAGCCCTCTAGCCTTCTTCACCTTTTTTTCAGTTTCTTACGCTTAAGGATGCACCCTTCGGGGAGAGAAGTAACATCCCACCCCCAGCAATAAAAAGAATCAGTAATGACATAATACCCATTGTTTCACTACCTGTAACCAGCCCCACCCAGCCAACCATGACAGGGCCAATGACAGCCGCGAATTTTCCCAACATATTATAAAAGCCAAAAAATTCAGCGGCTTTATCTACGGGAATTAAACTTGCATAGTAGGAGCGGCTCAGCGCCTGGATGCCGCCTTGCACCAAACCCACAAACCCAGCCAACACAAAAAACTCCCAGGCAGTGCTCATATTAGCCGCCCAGACTGTAATTACAATGTATGCCGCTATGCCGATAAGAATACCGCGCCTCGCACCAATTTTTGTGCCTAAATAACCAAAACCAATGGCTGCGGGAAAACCAATAAATTGCGTCATTAATAAAGCGGTGATCAGGCTAGTAGTTTCTATACCGCGCGCCTTACCAAAATCTACTGCCATGCGAATAACGGTATCTACACCATCGATATATAACCAGTAAGCCAAAAGAAAAAATAATACCGGCTTGAGTTTTTTAATTTCACGAAAGGTTTTTAGTAACTGAGAAAAGCCATTGCTGGTAGCTTTAACTAGTCCCACTTTTTGATGCCGAGGCTGCTCCTTTACCTGTAACCAAAGTGGGGCGGAAAAAACTAACCACCACCCTGCAACCATTAAAAATGACAACGAAACGGCTTGCTGTTTTCCTGCCAACCCAAATAATTCCGGTTTGAGCGTCATCGCCACGCAGAACGCAAATAACAGACCACCGCCCAAATAGCCAAGGGAAAACCCAAAAGCTGAAACCCGGTCATAGTCTTTTGGTTCCGACACATCAATAAGCAGCGCATCATAAAAAACGTTGGCGCCCATCCAGCCAACATTAGCTACGATAAAAAGACCAATCGCAATATTCCAGTCACCCTGCCCTACCCAAAATAATCCACAGGTCATCGCCATACCGAAAAGGGAAAAGGCAATTAACAAACGTTTTTTGATATTGCCTTGATCAGCTATTGCACCTAAAACGGGGGCTAGTAATACTATGAAGACACTCGCCACTGAATTTGCTGAACCGAGATAAAAAGTGATTTCTCGTGAACCTTCTCCAGCAGCCCAATATTCACGAAAAAATATCGGGAAAAACCCAGCCAACACCACCACTGCAAAAGCGGAATTCGCCCAGTCATAAAAAGCCCAGGCAACAATTTGTTTGTTTTTCAGAATAGAAGAATTTGCCACTAAATATCATTCCACAGACGTACACGAAAAAATATATACAGCGCAACCAGAAGATCAAAAGAAATACAGGCGACGGCGTACCACTCGGGAGCAACTTGATTACCTGGACCAACAAGATGCAGAGCAACATCCCACAATGGATGAAACGCCCACCCCACTGCCAGCCAATAACCTGAGTAACGAAAAGCTGCCCAGACAAAAAAACCATAAACGAGGATACCTGAAAGCTCGATTAGCACCCACTTCATGTCGCCCCAAATGAACGCAAAAACCATATACAATACGGCGGCAATGACTAATGCTTGTGCCAGTATTTTTCTTTCGCCTCTAAGGCTAAACCTTCTCGCATAAAATATCAGGAGTGCGCCCAAAACCAAACCAGCGACTAACCAAATCTGCGTCTGAAGAAAGAGAAAGTTTTGTGACATATAAAAACTTATCTGTATGAAATGTTGTTGCAGCGTGGAACCGATCCTGACGATTGACTCTAACATTATCATGGCAGAAATCGCCGCATCCAACTAATAGAAGCAGGGTGGATAATAATTAGAAATTAGCATTAAGATGCTTTTTAAATTCTGATTCTATCCAGCTTGGATCACCTGTAGTAACATTCCCTGCATAAAACGTCGGTATTTGATAGCGAATACTTAAATAAGTATTGGTCATAATTTAGAGGCTGTTTGGCATCAAATATTCAATTGCCTGCTGTTACGATTAATATATTCATTTTTTTCATACTCAACATACTCAATGTTGATTGAGCTAAGACCAGTCCGCTAAAACAGTCTTTCCAATGGAATGACCTTTTTCGATCATTGCATGTGCCTGGCGTAAATTTTCAGCATTAATGGGCCGAATAACTTGACCGACTGTGGTAACGATTTCACCTTGATCAACAAGTGTAGAAACCGCATTTAATAACCGCTGTTGCTCTATCATGTCTGGCGTTTGATACATGGAACGCGTAAACATAAACTCCCAAACAAACGTCGCGCTTTTGCTTTTGAGTAAATTCAGATCAACACCTGTGGATTCCACAATGGAACAAATTCTCCCCTGAGGTTTAATAGCTTCGGCCATCGCAGGCCAGTGTTGTTCTGTACTGTTTAAACAAAGAATGTAATCGACACTCCCGATATTCGCATCTACCAGCTCTTTATCAATCGAATGACGATGATTAATCACTTGGTCAGCACCAAGGCGTAAACACCAGTCTCGTGATTCATCTCGTGAAGCTGTCGCGATGACCTTTAGTTTTGCGACTTTACTTACCAGTTGTATAGCAATGGATCCAACACCACCTGCACCGCCAATGATCAAAATTGATTTCCCCTGATCGTCGCCGTGCGGGGAGATCCCCAGACGATCAAACAACGCTTCCCAGGCGGTAATACTGGTAAGTGGCAAGGCAGCGGACTGACTAAATGACAGGGAAGCCGGTTTTCTCCCCACAATTCGCTCATCCACAAGGTGAAACTCACTGTTGGTTCCTGCGCGAGTGATATCTCCCGCGTAATAAACCTGATCACCCACACAGAAATGCTCTACTTCTGAACCAATCGCCACCACTTTGCCGGCCGCATCCCAGCCCAGCACACGCGGTTCAGGCTCAACTTTTGGTTTTGGCGCGCGAATTTTCGTATCGACGGGATTAACGGAAATTGCCTTGACCGCCACCAACAAATCATGACCACTTGCCTGAGGCTGAGTTAAATCCAAATCCTGTAAGCTATCTGAATCTTCAATGGCTAAATATTGATATAAACCTACGGCTTTCATTGTTTACCTCTTGCATTCGCGATGGCGGGACTTTCAAACTGAATCATCGCTTCTTAGTCATTGGAAGGCTTGGCGAACCCTTAAACTACTGGCATTTTCACACTAAAAAGAGCGTTTTACGATTAAGGTGACACCTGCATTTACCTGTAACGATGGCGCAGTGATTCGTCAGGTAGTATGGCGGGCGGCGGTAACGCCTACAAATCCATCTGTGATGTACAACGTGATCTTAATACAGGACGACTACACACGGTACTCGAAGACTTTGTGCTTGGCTTCTTATCAAGCCATACTGAAAAAACAAGATTGCAACTGGTCTACCCCAATCGCAAATACCAACCCGCTCAGGTTTCCCGGTTTATCGAGTTTTTTGAGGCAGAATTAGCAGAGTACGTTGCGTTGCCGAGGTAACAACCTACGTGTTGTCCGGTATTTGTTGTAAGCCTCTTGATTCAAGCGGATCCTCCCCCATATCCATTAAGGGCACTTCTATTTTTAGAGATGCCCTTAATAGTATTTTAAATTTAAAGAGGCAAAACCATGAGAATGGATAAGCTAACAACCAAATTTCAACTCGCCTTGCAGGAGGCGCAGTCGCTGGCGCTTGGACGCGAGCATCAAATGATCGAGCCTGCACATTTACTCACTGCACTGCTGGATCAGGATGGTGGCTCGGTACGGCCAATGCTGAGCAAAGCAGGGGTTAATGTGAACCAGCTTTCTTCACATCTTGCCGAAGCGCTGGATAGACAAGCTCAAGTACAAGGGATGCCGGGGGATGTGCATATCTCCCGCGATCTTGATCGGTTACTCAACCAGACGGATAAAATCGCTCAGGAACACAAAGATGACTACATTTCTTCTGAGCTATACATCCTCGCCTGTATGGAAGATGAGGGAACCATTGGCGATGCGTTGCGTAAATCTGGCGGAAATAAGGATGCCATTGAGAAGGCTATTGATGAGCTGCGCGGTGGCGAAACCGTGAATGATCCCAATGCGGAAGAACAACGTCAGGCTTTGGAAAAATACACCATTGATCTGACCGAGCGTGCTGAGCAGGGCAAACTTGATCCCGTCATTGGTCGCGATGATGAGATTCGTCGCGCCATTCAAGTACTGCAACGTCGAACCAAAAATAACCCTGTGTTCATTGGTAAACCAGGGGTAGGAAAAACTGCGATTGTTGAAGGACTGGCACAGCGCATTGTGAACGGTGAAGTGCCTGAGGGCATTCGTGGTAAACGGCTACTGTCACTTGACATGGGTTCATTGATCGCGGGCGCAAAATTTCGTGGTGAATTTGAGGAACGCTTAAAAGCGGTACTCAATGATCTCTCCAAGCAGGAAGGTCAGGTGATTTTGTTCATTGATGAACTGCACACGATGGTCGGTGCAGGTAAAGCCGAGGGCGCAATGGATGCTGGCAATATGCTCAAACCCGCGTTGGCGCGTGGCGAGCTGCATTGCCTCGGCGCAACCACGCTGGATGAGTATCGACAGTACATTGAAAAAGATGCGGCGCTGGAACGGCGCTTTCAGAAAATCGTTGTGGATGAGCCTTCGGTTGAAGACACCATCGGGATTTTGCGTGGGCTCAAAGAACGCTACGAAGTCCATCACGGTGTCGATATTACCGACCCCGCAATTATCGCTGCGGCAACTTTATCGCATCGCTACATTTCAGATCGTCAGCTACCGGATAAGGCGATTGACCTGATTGATGAGGCCGCTTCACGCATCCGTATGGAAATCGATTCCAAGCCGGAGGTGATGGACAAACTCGATCGTCGCATTATCCAGCTGAAAATCGAACGCGAGGCTTTGCGCAAGGAAGAAGATGAGGCTTCTATCAAACGTCTGGAAGATCTTGAAACACTGATCGCCGAACGCGAAGCGGAATACAACGAATTCGATATCATCTGGAAAGCCGAGAAAGCCGTGGTCGAAGGTTCCGCGCACATCCGTGAAGAACTGGAACGCGCCCGCCTTGAGCTGGAAACGGCGCAACGCGCAGGTGATTTGGCAAGAATGTCCGAGCTGCAATACGGGAAAATTCCTGAGCTAGATAAACAACTGGCGGCTGCAGCCGATGCCGAAGGCCAGGAAACCACACTGCTGCGCAACAATGTCACCGAAGAGGAAATTGCCGAAGTCGTCGCGCACTGGACCGGCATCCCCGTGTCTAAAATGCTTGAAGGTGATATCGATAAATTGCTCCAAATGGATTCGCTGATCAAGGCGCGCGTGATTGGTCAAAATGAAGCCGTCACGGCGGTTTCCAATGCCATTCGGCGCTCACGCGCAGGCCTTTCCGATCCAAATCGGCCCAATGGCTCATTCTTGTTTCTCGGCCCAACGGGTGTAGGAAAAACCGAGCTGACTAAGGCTTTGGCAGAATTTTTGTTTGATACCGAAGAAGCACTGGTACGTATTGATATGTCCGAATTCATGGAGAAGCATTCCGTCGCTCGGCTGATCGGCGCACCTCCTGGCTATGTCGGCTATGAGGAAGGCGGGTATCTGACCGAAGCGGTGCGGCGCAAGCCCTATTCCGTGATTCTGCTGGATGAGGTGGAAAAGGCGCATCCCGATGTCTTCAACGTGCTGTTGCAGGTGCTCGATGATGGTCGGCTCACCGATGGACAGGGGCGCACTGTAGATTTCCGAAATACGGTGATTGTGATGACCTCCAATCTTGGCTCTGACTTGATCCAGACTATGACCGGTGAATCGCAATACGACGAGATGAAAGCGGCGGTGATGGAGGTTGTCGGCGGACATTTTCGCCCTGAATTTATCAACCGGATTGATGAAACCGTGGTATTCCATCCGCTTGGTCAAGATGAGATCAAACAGATTGCGAAAATTCAGCTGGAATATTTGAACAGCCGTCTGGCTGAACGCGACCTGTCGATTGAGTTCACCGAAGCCGCGTTATCCAAAATTGCCGATGCGGGTTTTGACCCGGTCTACGGAGCGCGGCCACTCAAACGAGCGATTCAAAGCGAGATCGAGAATCCACTCGCACAGTCCATTCTCTCTGGAGATTTCGCACCCGGCAGCACCATTCATGTCGATGTAGAAGGCGACGCGCTGAGTTTCAGCGCCAGCTAAATGGCTACGCGGCGAATTCAAATTCCAGAATCGGAGATCGAATTCGCCGCGATACGCGCGCAAGGTGCTGGCGGACAAAACGTCAACAAAGTTTCGTCCGCCATCCACCTGCGCTTTAACATTGCCGCATCTTCACTACCCCAACAAATTAAACAACAGCTACTCAGTCAGCGCGATCACCGTATTACCAAAGACGGCGTGATTGTGATCAAAGCACAAACCCATCGCACCCAGGAAAAGAATCGTCAGGATGCATTGGATCGTTTGCAGCAGCTCATTGAACAAGCCAGCATCGTGCAGAAAAAACGCATTATCACCAAACCCACCAAAGGCTCAAAACAACGACGCCTGAATCAGAAGGTTAGCCGAGGAAACTTAAAACGCCTGCGTGGCCGCATCAGCGACGACGATTAAATAATCCTAGAAAAATCACAAGCAGCTAACCGGAAATCAGGAAAATTTTTATTCCGGAAGAAATTTGTATACCATTCGATAAACACCACAGACCGGCTAATATTCAGATGATTGATCTAATTATTCGGAGGAGCTAACCGTGACCTATGACGATATCGCTGAAAAAATCACTAAAATAGAAGGTGTCGAGCAATCGACCATGATGAAAACCCCTTGTCTACGTTACAAGGGCGAATTTGTAGCAATGATGTTCGAAAAAGAAGATGCTTTGATTATTAAAGTCGCGGCCGAACGCGTTAAAGAAATTATTGCAGAAAGCATGGGCAGGGAATTCAAATTCACCAAATCCCGCTTTAAAGAATGGGTGC
>CAZNYF010000118.1:0-8995 GCA_964577195.1 uncultured Thiotrichales bacterium
TCGTCCCTAAGTCTTGCGTAGGCGTCTACCGATACCTGCGCCAAAAATCAGCAATAGAAGTAGCGCCATCGCGATGAGCTGGAAATTCCACTCTGTTTGCGTCGTCATAGCTTCGGTTGCTTCAAGTTTAACGCCTGTGACGTTCTCAGCTGGTTTTTCTCCCGCTTCGGGTTGTTCGGTTGGAGGAACTTCAGGTGGCTTGGTGATTGAGCCAGGCGGGGGAGGGATGCTGATCGCGCTGGTATCCAGTCCGTAGCCCTGCGCGCTGGCGGTGACATATTCAACAAATTTTTCATTGCTGGTTTTGTAGTCAAACTGAGTGGCTTGTTTGACGTATTCGCTAACCATTTTTTTCAGCGTTTCTTCATCCGCCTGCCAGTAGTCTTTACGCACCGCTTCGAGCATCCGTTCCAGCATTTGTGCTTTGCTGTGGTTGTTGGCTTGTTCAAACCATTCGTCCAGCTGGAATTCGTATTTATCTTCAATATACACTTCAAAAAATTCCTGCCATTGATCTTCGCGTACTGATTCTGGCGCGGTCACTTGCCAGCCCCAGAAGTTATTCAGGTTATCCAGCATTGCCAGTGCGCCGGAGTAGCCTTCTTCCTTCATTTCTTCAATCCAGCGAGGATGGAATGAGCGATTGCGTAATTCCTTTGCCATGAATTTCTGAATCGTTTCGGTGCGGCTGTTGTTGGCGTCCCGCAGATTAGAAATATAAAGCTGCGGGCTTGCACCATCGAGATGACGCACTGCCAGTGAGATGCCGCCGAGGTATTGAAAAGGATCATCACTGGTGAGCAGGCCATACAGGTTTGAGGTACGCGAAAAAACGGCCACATCAGTACCGGAAAGGGTTTTTCCGTATAGATCAACATTGTCGATTTTTTTGCCCCAGTTTTTTTGATTACTGCGGCCTTTACCCTGTTTTGGGCCAAAGTAGTAACCCATACGATCAAGATAAACTTTTGCCAGTTTGTCGTCTTGCTCCCAACTGCCGGACTCCATCACCGTTCCTCCTAGCCCGGAGCCGTAGGTGCCGGACTGATTGGAGAAAATTCTCACAGTTGACAGATATTCTGCCTGCTCGGCATCAATGCCTTCTTTTTCCAGCTCTGCTTGCGTTGCCTGAGCGTGTTGATAGAGTGTGTTGCCTTCTTCCTTCAGGCGCGCAACTTTGGCAATCGCTTCTGCCATCCATTCGATAACGTTTGGAAAAGCGTCGCGATACAACCCCGTGGCTGACACTACAACATCAACGCGTGGTCGTTTTAGCTCCGAATAAGGGATGATTTCCGTATCTGTTATGCGTCCATCGTCGCTCCAGATCGGACGCACGCCCATGGCGCGCAGTACCTGTGCTTCAAGCACCCCAAAGTGGCGCATGGTTTCAATTGACCAGAGCGAGAAGGCCATCTTGGCTGGGTATTTTCCATGTTGCTGGTAATGATCTGCAATGAGTTTCTCGGTCAGTTCAGAGCCGGCCTCCCAGGCTGCCTGGGTGGGTACTTTGGCAGGATCAAAACCATAGAGGTTGAATCCGGTCGGGATGACTTCCGGGTTTCGCACCGGATCACCACCGGTGGTGACTTTGATGTATTTTCCCGAGAGCGCTGCCAGCAGGCTGTCGATTTCTGCCAGTTGATGGAAATTGTCATAGTATTCTTTTGCTTTGATCAAATGCGCTTTCATGGCTTTGTCTTTCACAGACTCCAGATCACCATCGCCACTCAGAAAATGTGCCAATAACCGAAAGCCGGGGATGGATTCAAGATCTTCACCACGCTCTGGAATATCGTCATTTTTATTTTCTATGTTCGTAGTTTGAGTCTGTCCGTGATGATCTTTTTTATGCTTATGATCAGACTCATCTGAAGCGTGAGAATGATCATCGTGGCCAGCATCATCGTGCGCGTGATCAGCCGGATGGGTATCAGTCGAGTGATCGTGTGAGGTCGGCGCTTGTTCTTGACGATGTTCATGTTGATGCGCTTGAGCACTGTTGGTACCAAATTGTTTCGCTTCAAAATCAATCGCCCGATCACTGAAATCCGTGCCTAACATTTGTACCAAACTACTGAAAATATGCTTTTCTTCTGGTGATTGTCCAAAGCTGTGAAGCCCCAATGGCTGGCTTTCTGCTGCCAGCTCACTTAAATAATCGTGTAGTGCCAATAAAAAACCTCCCACATCGGTTTCAATTTTAGCGACATCAATATCAATATCCTGGCAATACCCGTTTTGCACGCAAATATCGGTAATTTTCTTTAGCGTTAATTTTTTTGCCTGACCTTCGATCATGCTGTTGTACTGATGCATTAATTCATGCAGATCCATACTTTCAGCATATAAACCGGCAGCGGCAAAAGGCGGTGTCATGTGACTGATAATCACAGCCCGGCCGCGCCGTTTGGCCTGCATTGCTTCGCCGACATCATCAATAATAAAAGGATAAATAACCGGCGTGTTACCCACCGCTAACGATGCTGCGTCATAAACCCAAAGTGAGCGTTCCTTTCCGGGTAGATATTCCTGACTGCCGTGGGTGCCGAGATGGATCAGAGCATCGCTGGCAAAGACCTCGCGTGCGTAAAGGTAGGCGGCTAGATAGTAGTGATTCACCGTGATGGTTTTATCGTGATAAAGCGATTTTTCTTTATCAGACTGATCACCACGTGGAGGTTGGCGCAGAATAATCAAATTGCCCAGTGAGATGCGGGGAATCACAAAGGATTTTTCTCCTTTGTGTTCAACCACCATAAAAGCGTTTTCCGCTTTCCCCCAATCCTTTTCAATTGCTTCGCGTTTTGCCTGCGGAAGTGAATTTAAAAATTCATTGTAGGTTGCCAGTGGCATTAGTGCTGCGAGGTTGTCATCCAGTAGCGACTGTAATTCATAGTCGCGGTAAAACGGGCGTAATATTTTATGCACATCGGCCAATAACTTTTTCTCTTCCGATACGCTCACCTGATAACCGCTGTCATTTAGTGCTTGACTGATTTGATGAATGCTTTCAGGAATATTTAAAAAGGAAGCTGTAATATTTTTTTCGCCTGCGGGATAGTTCCAAACCATCATGGCGAGCTTTTTTTCTGCATTAGGTTTAATCGCCAGGTTTGCCTGATTGAGTACCCGTTGTGTCATTGCATCGATTTGTTCATCAAGCAGCTCAATCACCTCGGTCTTTCTTGATGAAGCGGCTAAAGTCGTAATATCAATCACGCCTGAGGTCTCTGGTATCGAGAGAAAAAAGGGCGTCATCATCGGAGAGATACCCTGTGTATCTTCTCGCCAAAACTCCGCGTCACCCTCAAAATATTGAATCGCGTGCAGCACCGGTACACCTAGTTTTTCAAATTGTTTTCCTCGCTTGGTCGCTGCATGCATGGTGCGAAGATTGATCATCGCCTGGATGACGACTTTATTATTTTGCATGATTAGCGGGGTATAGTCGGTTTGATATTCTGAAATATAAAAAGGAATGACAAATGCACCTTTAGCTTCGAGCTTTTTAATCAGGCTGTCCATGACGGTGTTTTTCCCCGCCCCAAAATGTGCCAGCCGCATCATAATGCCAATCACAGGACGGTCAGTTGGTGGCGCCGAAATTTTTTTCCATTGCAAAAAAGCGTTTAAGTCCGGGAATATCTTGTCTTCATAGTCAGGGTAATAAATCCCCTGTTTTGGATAGTTCAGCGGGGGTAAGGTGGCGGTCTTTCTGCCAAAGAATTCTGCAGCCAAATAGTCACCTAACCGCCCCATATTTACAGCGCCTCCATTCCGAAAGTAGAGGCTGATGTTTTCACCTTGCTGTTTAGATAGTTGGTTTAACAGCGGATTTTCAGCAGACCAGGGCAGGGTGACAATCGGTGTTTTAAAATCATCTGCAACAGGTAGAAAGGAGATGAAACTTTCTTTTGCAAATTTGATATTTACCGAACTGAAGATGACAAAATCGTAGTTGTGAGCGAGCTCCTTGAGTGGCTTTTCTTTACCTTCTTCTACTCGGATATGCTCAAACAATAAGCCTTTGTTCTGATTCTCCTGGTTTAACAGGTTGACGCGAGCTTTCGAGCTGTGATCTGAAGAAATAACCAGAATTTTTTTAGTCGTGCCGGGTTCTGCCAGAACCGACTGTTGCCCAAATAACATGAAAAAAAATAAAACAGAATAAAAGACTAAATTTCTATGGATTTCTGGCTGTTTATTCACTTTTTGCTCTCTTTATTTTTATTTTCTTCGTTGTTACTTTTATCCGGCACATAAATAATCGAGCCGTCATCCATTTTATAAGCGACGCCTGCACGTGCACCTTTACCCTTGCCAATTTCGCCAGAGGATTTGTACTGGGTAATTGTCTTGCCATCTTTGATAATCATTTCCATTTCAGGAGTGCCGGCATTTTTAATGATAGTGACGTTATCGCTACCAAATGGGCTGAGGGGATTGCTTGCAATTGAAATTAACAGGGCAGCAATGAGGACTAAAAAAACATCCACAATGTTAACCACCGAGAGAATCGGATTTAGCTCTTCGTCTTCATCGAGAAACTTCATGTTGATTGCTTCTCGCCGGAGGTATTCATGACAGAAGTCAAAGGCATTAAGTGCACCATTTCATCAGCTAACCAGCGTTTTTTAACTGCCGCCATCCAGAACGTAACAGAGGCAATGATCAGACCAAAGATGACCGCTGAAAATGCCACCACCAGGTTTTCACTAATTCCCTGGATATTGCCGTTTGCCAGTGATTTGAGCGCAGGCCCCATCGGGATCATGGTTGCAACCAGGCCGAGCATTGGCGCAATCCGGGTAACAATTCGCAGCGTTTCCAGATTTTTTAGGGCGAATACGGACAGCGTGTCTTCGGTGTACGACTTTTGATTCGAAGCAAAATTAAAAAGATCGTAGCCTTTAACTTTAGGGGTTTTAACGTTTGGGATGCCGCTGTTTGAATTATATTTGTGTTTCAAACCGTCAATACTTTCCAGGTAGCGTATGGCGTTTCTTTTTCGAATCACCCACTGGGAGATAAAATCTCCCAATACAAAAACGGTATAAATAAATAATGCAACAATGGCGAGTAATACAGGCGTAAGGAAGAATCCTGATACCTGGTACATTAAAGTTTCTAAAGAGTTCATAGTTTTAAACCATTTTTTGGTAGTGAGTGTCTACGGGTGCTGTGTGTATGTGAAATGCTCTGAGCTCACGCGTCTTTCCCGCGCCAACTGGGTCAATAGCTTGAGTGGAGATGAAGCTTTAGCTTCTATTTTTTGAGATGCCCAATAGTGAGGCTAAGGCCTCCTCTCCGGCTCGTTTGATGACTCACTCATGCGTCGCAACTTAGGGACGAGTAAACAATAACTAAACAATCTGGCTTGCTGTTTTGTTCCAGATTGAGTGCTCTCAAAATCGTTGCGTAGAGCGAATATGCGCCTGCTAAAGCTGTTTTCAAGGAGACTCGGCGTAGGAGCAGTTGATTCACAGTTTAAACACAGATTATGTTCCATCTAGCAATTGACTCGCGTGGTGAAGTTGATTTATACGCGAATGCTAATCATTCATATTATCATAGTCAAGTAGTATTCTGTAATTGGCTAAGTTCCTAAATCACGATATATATGAAGAATAAATTGATTCCCATGTTTTAGTTTATAAGCAAATTTTTTGAGCGTATTGCTGGAACGTAGCGCCAATGGGAGAAAGGGGATGTCTTTGACGCCTGCTTACGAAAGGATGAATTCATAGCCAGCAGTATCCTTTTAGGGTAGTAGCCAGCCAGTAGCTAAAGCCAGGGGGAGGTTCCGGATGCATGTGCGCGGATTGATCGATTAGATTGTCTAATGCGAAAGATGAGCTGATGATTGATTTTGATGTGGATTAGGCTGGAATACTGTTTCTCGCGTCGTGCTTTAGCACTCTGGAGAAGGATCTGGTGAAAAGCACTCTGGGAGCAGTTCTGAGTACTGTACAGAATTGGTAGCGGGGGCAAGATTCGAACTTGCGACCTTCGGGTTATGAGCCCGACGAGCTGCCAGACTGCTCCACCCCGCACCGAGGACGCGAATAATAGACATAGGAGCTTCAGAATTCAAGCTCTTTATACACTTTTTATCTGGCGACGATCCTGAACTTCAATGTCCTGACTTTATTGTGTTTTTTGGTTTAGTCAGCGCAGGAGTATTATTATTCCCTTATTTAGGTTAATGAGATGGTTTTTCAACTGCTTGTTTGCGGTAAGAGAGCGCCTCTGGAGCATTTTTGCAGTGTTTTTTAATTTAGCGTTTCGACCTTTCTTTTTGGCAGGTAGCCTTTTCTCTGTGGTGGCGATGGGTTTGTGGTTTGTTAATTATCCACAACCTATCTTGAAATTTTCAGGTGTTGCTCCGATGTTTTGGCACGCACATGAAATGGTGTTTGGTTACGCGCTGGCAACGATTACGGGTTTTTTGTTGACTGCTGTAATGAATTGGAGTGGTGAACGAACCGCTTCTGGTAAGCCGTTGGTCGTATTACTCCTGCTGTGGGTGGCGGCACGATTAGGGTATTTGTTGGATTTTCCCATTAGTACGATTGCTATAGCGGATCTTGGATTTAACGTCGGACTTTTTTTGTTATTTTTTATTCCGGTTTACCGAAAGAAGTTGTGGGTGCAAATGGGGTTGGCTTCTAAGTTTTTCCTGTTGATTTTTGCGAATGGTATTTTTTATGCCGGTGTTTTGGGTTGGTGGGATCAGGGTGAGCAGACGGCAATAATACTGGGCTTATTTTTGGTGCTGGCTATCAATTTAACGATGATCCGACGTCTGCTTCCTTTTTTTACAGAAAAGGCTTTGAAACTGGATGAGTTTCGCTCATCAAAGCTGGTCGATGGGTTGGCTTTGGGTGGCTTTTTAGCCTTAATGCTGGTCACCGCGTTTACCACTCAAACTTGGTTGATGGCAGTCATCGCCTTCCCATTGGCGGCGGTTCATGCGCTGCGCCTCATTTGGTGGTATCGGCCCGGAATCTGGAAGGTAACGCTCTTGTGGCCGCTACATTTATCCTATTTGTTTATGATAATTGGCATGATGATGTTCGGCTTTGCGGGACTAGGCTGGGTTTCCAGCTCTATTGCGATTCATGCGCTGGCTGCGGGGGGAATTGGCTTGCTATGTTCTTCGATGATGGCGCGTATTTCTTTGGGGCATACCAATCGCAATGTCTTCGAACCGCCAAGGGCAGTCGTTTGGGTGTTTGTTCTGCTAGCACTCACAGCCGTAGTGAGAGTATTTTTTCCGTTAGTGTTCCCCGAATACTATTTGATCTGGATCGGGATGAGTCAGATTGGTTGGGTCGCTGCATTCTTGTTGTTAACCGTGTTGTATGTGCCCATTTTATGGCAGCCAAATTTGCCGAAATATCCTGGATTGGAGCGTTGAGAACTAATTTTCAATCGTAATGACACGAATCATATCGGTACCACCTCTACGCTGACTGTGACCGGCAGTGATGATGAGTGTATCTCCGTTTTGAGCATAGCCTGCTTCGACCACGGATTTAATCGCGAAACTGATCCTCTCATTATCTTTAATGCCGATGTCATAGAGCAATGGCTCTACACCCCAGTTCATACTCAAACGCCTCGCATATTCTTCCTTGCTGGTAATGGCGATAATGGGGCAATCGGGACGGTGTTTGGAAATTAATCGTGAGGTAAAACCGGTTTCGGTTAAGCTTACAATCGCTGCTGGTTTTAGTTTTTTTGCCATACCTGCAACGGAGTCGGCGACTGCTTCGGTCACAACATTACTGCTGTGAAAAGGAATGGTTTGCAAATACCCATATTCATCCAGACAGGCTTCTGCCGTAAGCGCCAGTTGATGCATTGTTTTAATGGATGTGACCGGATACCTACCCGCCGCAGTTTCGCCAGATAGCATAATCGCCGAGGTACCGTCTAGCACAGCATTGGCAACATCGCTTGCTTCTGCGCGGGTAGGGCGGGGATTAAATTCCATTGACGCCAGCATTTGGGTTGCCGTAATTACAGGCTTTCCCGCCATCACGGTACTGCGGATCATTCTTTTCTGCATGCCAGGAACTTCGCCAAACGGCAGTTCTACGCCTAGATCCCCACGCGCCACCATGACACCATCCGAGGCAGCGACAATTTCATCCAAATTGGCGATACCTGCACGGTTCTCAATTTTGGCAATGATGGGTGTATTGACGCCAAAATCTTCTAGTACCTGGCGAATGTGTTGAATATCTTCACCGCTCTGGATAAAAGATGCGGCAATATAATCAACTTGATTTTCGGCTGCGAATTGCATTTCTGCGATGAGATCATCGCGGGTTTCCGGTCCTACAGCGGTCATAGAAAGGCGTGTATTGGGTAAATTAACCCCTTTATTGTCCTTTAGAATACCGCCATGTTTGACCTTGCAGAATATGTCGTGATGATCGATTTTTTCTACACTCAATTCGATAGCACCATCGTCTAGCAATATCATATCGCCTATGGATACTTCTTTCGGTAGTTTGGCGTAAGAAACGGATACGCCGTTTTGATCGCCAGTTTTTTTATCCGTACTGAGACAAAAATCATCACCACGGGATAAATCAATGTGACTTGACTGGAGCTTTCCAGTACGTATTTCGATACCTTTTGTATCGATCATAATGGCAATATGACGATCGCATTGGGATGCTGCTTCACGCACGTGGGTTAATGTTTGCTTATGCTGCGCGTAATTACCATGAGAGAGATTGAGACGCGCAACATTCATGCCTGCCTGGATCATCTGAACCAGCGTTTTGCTGTCATCGCAAGCGGGCCCAATTGTGGCAATGATTTTGGTGTGACGAAATTTTTTTTGTTCTGGCATCGAGTTAAGCTGATCTGTTTAAGGGGGTTGATAATACTACGGTCTTTTTGTTCTAAGCTAAAACTTAAGCCTCGTTTGAAAAATATGTGGGCAGCATTGACCGAGATAAGTTATTCACCTGTT
>CAZNYF010000119.1:0-8981 GCA_964577195.1 uncultured Thiotrichales bacterium
CATTTATGTCCAGGGATGGACGGTATTTCGCAAGGAGCCAGGATGGCGGTGCGATCGTATAAAAAATGCACTATTCCTGATTTCCCTCAGCAGCACTTCTATTTTTAGAGATGCCCTTAATATCTCCGCCAACCAAAACTACAACCTGTAAGCAATGGATTCTCTCTCCCGTTTTTTCCCTTTTATAAAGTGGTTTCCACTTCCTCCTGGTGCACTTCGTGCTGATATGATCGCCGGTATTACCGTCGCTCTAGTGCTCATTCCTCAATCAATGGCTTATGCCCAGCTTGCAGGATTACCCGCATATTACGGGTTATATGCGGCTTTCTTGCCCGGCATTGTTGGCGCGCTTTGGGGGTCATCCAAACAATTAGCAACCGGGCCGGTTGCAGTGGTGTCATTGTTAACCGCATCCGCATTGATACCCTTGATCGGCGCGCCGGACACATTGACTGAGCAGCAAATGATAGCCCGATACGTTCCGGCGGCGATCACGCTGGCATTGCTGGTGGGAGTGATACAGTTTTCTTTGGGCTTTTTCAGGCTCGGTGTGGTGGTAAGCTTTCTGTCCCATCCTGTGGTTATTGGGTTCACAAATGCGGCAGCCATCATTATTGGTTTGTCCCAGCTAAATAAAGTTTTTGGCTTGCCAATGGAGCGCAGTGAACACTTTTTAAATGACATCTGGCACGTTGCGCAACAGGTACCAGATACCCATATTCCGACGCTGATCATGGGTGTTTTCGCATTCGCGATCATGTGGGGGTTGAAGCGGTATTTCCCTAAAATACCGGGTGTGCTGGTAGCGGTGGTAATGACCACGGTCATTAGTTGGTTCATTGGTTTTCATGAAAATATGGGTGGCAAGGTGATTGGCGTCATCCCCCAGGGTTTACCGACCTTTGAGCGTCCAAGTTTAAATTTGCAGGAGCTGCTCAGCTTACTACCCAGTGCCATCGTCATTTCATTGGTGGGTTTTATGGAAGCGATCTCGATTGCCAAAGCAATGGCCGCTAAAACCAAGGATAGAATTAATCCAAATAAAGAGTTAATCGGCCAGGGAATGGCGAATGTGGTGGGCAGCTTCACTCACTCCTATCCTACCAGCGGATCCTTTTCCCGTTCTGCGGTGAACCTGAATGCTGGTGCTATGACTGGCATGTCTGCGGTTATTACGGGTGTGGTGGTACTGATTACATTGCTGTTTTTGACGCCGCTGCTTCACCACTTACCTCAATCTGTTTTGGCTGCGGTCATTATGATGGCGGTCATGGGCTTGATTAATTTTAAGGCGTTCAAACATGCCTGGTTATCTCATCGGCATGATGGCATCGCCGCCTTGATCACGTTTTTTGCAACATTGGGCTTTGCGCCTCACTTGGACAAAGGTGTGATGGTCGGTGCTGGTGTTGCGTTGGGTCTATATTTATATCGGACCATGAGCCCGCGGGTTGCGATTTTAGGCCGATATCAAGATGGCACATTTCGGGATTTGAAAGTCCACCCTGATTTACCCACCGATCCCCGCATTATTGTCATGCGCTTTGACGGCTCGTTATATTTTGCCAATGTTGCCTATTTTGAAGAAGCCATTCTGGGTGCAGTTGCGGATTTTCCTGATGCGAGCTACGTGCTGGTGATGGGTGACGGCATCAATGAGGTTGATGCCTCAGGGGAAGAGGTTCTGCATAATCTGGTAGAACGTCTCGAAGACAGTGGTGTCACCATGGTGTTTAGCGGCTTGAAAAAACAAATTTTGGATATGGCTAGACGCACAGGTTTGTATTCCTTAATAGGAGCTCAGAATATTCATCCGACCGAGGAAATGGCGCTGGAGAATATTTATAAATGGCTGGAAGTCGAGGAATCTGGAGAGCAAGACTTTCTTTGTCCTCTACTACCTCGAGTCATTGTTGCAACTGAAGACGCAGGCTAGCCAAAAACGCAATTAAGGGCATCTTAAAAATAGAAGTGCTGCTGAGGGAAATCAGGAATAGTGAATTTTTTATACAAAAAATGGGCGAATACTGGGTGTATTTAGCGATTTCTCGGATATAAAGAGGCGCTGTTCATGGGGTTTTCTCAGTGGTACTTGTATATTTAGAGGAGCCCTTAATAGAGTAGGCAAAATCTGTTTGAAATTTAATTGGCTCTGACGGTTTTTCCGTCAGAATTTTTTATGTAATGAGGAGAATCGTTATGAAACTTAAAACTGTAGCTTTAACAGCAATGGTTGGCGTTGTTGCACTTTCTGGTGTGGCTTCGGCAGAAGACGTATCAGCTTTAGCGCGCGATAAAGGTTGCCTGGCTTGTCACGGTGTTGATAAAAAGATTGTTGGCCCAGCACTTAAAGAGATTGCTGCGAAGTACAAAGGTGACGCTGCAGCGGCAAAATCCTTAGCGGTTAAAGTTAAAACCGGTAGTAAAGGTGTTTGGGGTCCAATTCCCATGCCGCCAAATGCTGCACTTTCTGATGATGAAATAAACAAATTAGTTGTCTGGGTTTTGGCTCAGTAAGTTTGATTCAGTCGTAATCGGGTTCTGAGAGGATTTCCTCTCAGAACCTTCTCGCTTAAGACAGGAATGAATCCACTGATTCTTGCAGCGTTAATTCCCCATTTTTAAGTTTTTCAAAATAAGCCTTCCGCCATCCTGGCATTAAACTCTTGGCTTGTTTCCATTCAGCGTAAATCAACGTAGCCATTGCGCCGCCTTCCTCTAGAAAACCGCTTGAATGATAGTCTTTATCCGCCGTATACCGGTCGTATTCGAGGCGAATAATTTCAGTATTCCAGTGATTTTTTTCAAAGGTTAGTTGGGCGTAGCTAGCACGAGGATCACCATCAAATGGAGATCCAGCCGAGCCGACGTTGACAATTTCACAGCCTTTGTAATTTCGGGTGAGAGGACGATGCGTGTGGGCGGTCAAAAAGAGGCTAATATTTTCTGGTATACGAGTTGCAAGCTCCTCATCGGTGGTGCGCGCAAAAATCCCGATTCGGTTGCCTAATAATGAGCCGTGCATTGCTGCGACCCTGGCATTATCCGTGTTGGGTGGCGAGAAATAATAGTCATCAAGCCACGGATTCATGAGATCAGCAGTATGCCCTAATTGCTTGCTGGTCCAGTCAGTGAATTGTTGCATCTCCCGCTCTATTTTTGATCCAGGTAATTCCTCAGCTTGCGAGCAACGCAATACAAATTCTTCGTGATTCCCCTTTATCGCTATCCAGCCGTGCTTTTCACGCAGCGACTCAAACAGCTTCAGACTGTCAAGGCTACAGGGGCCACGATTGACCAGATCGCCGTTCATAATGACGAGGTCTGGTTGCCAGGCAAGAATATGTTCGGACACCGTGCCCAGCGCTGGGTAATTTGCTTGTAAATCGGAAAATACAGCTACTTTCATGCTGCTATCTTACATCGTGCAGCCATGGTTATGCAGTCGCTTTTTGCTTTGCATTGGCACGTTTCATCAGCGCGTTGAATATCTTCTCGCCCGAGACGGGTTTCGCAAATAGGAATCCCTGAGCAAATTCGCATCCGATGGTGCGTAAGAATTTAAGCTGGCTTTTGCTTTCTATACCCTGTGCAATCACCGTCATGTCAAGATTTCTGGCCATGTCCATAATGGTTGAAATAATCGCAGCGTCATCAGCATCATTCATGACTTGGCGAATAAATTGGCGATCAATTTTCAAATAATCCAGATTGAATCGTCGCAAATAATTGATTGATGACAGCCCTGAGCCAAAATTATCCAATGCCACCAGACATCCCAACTCGCGAATCTCCAATAAACGCTGGGTGGTAGCGTGGGCATCTTTCATGATCGAATTTTCGAGTAGCTCAAAGACAAGTTGATGCGCCGGAAACCCGGATTTTTCCAGCGCAAATTGGGCGCTGTCTGCAAAATCGTTACTGATAAACCGGCTGTTAGCAATATTGAGCGATAAATTGATAGGATATAACCCTTGCTCATGCCAGCTTTGTACCTCGCTACAAGCTGTTTCCATGACCCACTGATCAATCTTTGCCATGATGCCAAGCTTTTCTGCGATGGGTATGAATCGTTCAGGGGAAACCAACCCATGGTCTTTTGAATGCCAGCGAATCAGTGCCTCAACACCCACAATCGTGCTGCGTCGGATATCTATTTGAGGCTGATACTGTAGCCGAAACTCATTGTTGATCAGTGCTTGTTTTAGCGGTTCTTCCAAACCAAAGCGGTTATAGGCCGGAGAATTCATGCGCTGATCAAAATAGCGGTAGTAATGTTTGCCGGTTAGCTTTGCATGGCGCATTGCCTGTTCTGCATTGGTCAGTAGCTCATTACTGCTAGCGCCGTCTTTTGGATAGTAGGAAATGCCAATACTGGCTGACGATTTCAGCGGGCCGCGGGTTTCACTGTCGGGCGATTCCAGTTCATTCAAAATACGTTTTGCAACACTGCCAGCGCCTTCTGGAGAGCTGAGATTGTTCAGTAACACAGCGAATTTATCGCCACCAATACGAGAGATATCTTCATTTTGATTGTTCGATAAGGAGTCCGAACTTCGCACGCAGTTTTTAATAGTCTGACCTATGGACATGAGCAACTGATCGCCGACATTTTGGCCATGTGAATCGTTGATCTTTTTAAAATCATCCAGGTCGATATAGATCACCGCGAGTGTCTTCTTATTAAATTCTGCATGGTTTATTGCCCGGTCGAGGTGGCTAATAAACGTTTGTTTGTTAGTCAGGCCTGTGAGGCTGTCCTGAAAAGCCATGCGTTGAACAGACTCATTGGCAATTTTCCTTTCGGTGATATCTTGCAGCGTGCCTTCGACAATCGCCGGGCGTTCTTTAATTAATCTGCCGTGCATCAGAAAGGTACGTTCGCCTTTGCTGGTGTTGATGAGTTTATGCTCGAAGGTGAACGGCTCTTTACGTGCCGCAGCAAGATACAGCGCGTCTTTAATTTGCTCGCGTTCATTTTCTTTAACATGCGCAAGATAATCGCCAAGGCTGGCTTTCTCCGGTAGATCGCCGACCAGTCGATTAATTCCGGCTGAGCAACGAAACTGATCAGAATGAATCACCCATTGCCAGCTACCTTTGCTCAAGAGTCGCTTGGAAGGTTGCTTTGATAAAGCGGTTTTACGTGCCTCTCGAACTGCCTGAGAGGCTTTAAAAATACCAGGCAGGCGATGCGCCAACAGCTTTAGGTTCACTGGTTTGCAGATGTAATCGGTAGCGCCCGCTGAAAATGCCAGCTTGATTGCCTGATCATCTTCGCGGCTGGTGAGCATAATAATGGGGATTGATTTGCCAATGGGAGATTTTCGAATCGTTGCGCAAACTTCAAAACCATTGATATTGGGCATTTCGACGTCCAGCAAAATCAGATCGGGAACGATACGATTAAATAGTACCAAGGCTTGCCTGCCGTTAATGGCCTCGGTGACTTGGTAGCCCTGCTGGGTAAGGAACTTGGCAACTACCATCCGCGAGAAACGGTCATCATCGACGACGAGAATCTTGGTGGGGTGTTGGGTTGTGCTGTGTTGAGTTACGGTCATGACGCATCCTGCGATTGATTCGGAATCCATTCCGAGTCTTTTTATAGATAGCTAGACTAAAATGCCGCTGTTTTGATGAGAATAGATTTATGACATGACCCCACTAAAAAGCAGATAGAACTCATAGTCGTATGAAGAAATGTGAAAAATGTCTATAATCCCCGCACTTTTTCCAAAACAGGTACCGATTATGGATAAGCCTAGATTACAAAAATGGCGTACAAAAATGATTTTGACCGCCACATTATTACTGGCAATGGTGTTACAAGCCGGTGTCGCCGCCGATAGAGAAGTTATTAGTGAAAATCTGATCCATCTTCAGGATGACGGAAAGTCCTACCTGCTACATCGCACCATGCGTACTGAATGGGATGCTTATAATTTCCATGTGAGCAAAGAACTGGCATTGGATGATTTTTATTACATCTATCCTAATGAGTCCAATTGGGATGGTGAGGCGGAAGAAAAAACCAATGTATTGAAATTTGATCAGGGTAGTTTTGTCGTGATGTATCCCGGCAAATTCGAGTCCGAAGTAACCATTGATGATGAAGGCGTTTATACCTTCAACAGCTGGGACGGCGAGAAACGCGAAGATGGGTTGTTCGGCCTGTGGAACTCTCCTGGTGATTTTAGCCGCTTTGTCTATGCCTGGATTATTCCAGAGCATTTTGAATTGATTGATTACAAAAGTAATCGAGATGGAAGCTGGGTTGCTCGTAACAACACCATTTCATTTTTTGCGGAAAATGTGAATAGCCTGACGTTTACTATTCGATATCGTGAGAAAGACAGCGATGGCGATGGTGTCAGTGATCGCTTAGATCGCTGTCCAACTACCGAAAAGGGCGTCAAAGTGAATAGTACTGGCTGCCAGCCAGATACAGATGGCGACGGTATTCTGGATCTGATTGACGCTTGTCCTAAAACACCTAAAGGCTCGTTAGTTGGCGGTAAAGGTTGCCAGCCAGACGCAGATGGTGATGGCGTGTTTGATTTTCTGGATCAGTGCCCCGAGACAGCCACTGGGTTGAGCGTAGGTTCGCTGGGTTGTGAGCCGGATACGGATGGTGATGGTGTTGTCGACAGTAAAGACAAATGCCCAAAATCCCCGCGCTGCGCAACGGTTGATGAGAACGGCTGTGAGTTAGATTCGGATAAGGATGGCGTTGTTGACAGTAAAGACCGATGCCCTAAATCTCCCGAAGGCGCTAAGGTAAACGGATCAGGCTGTGAGCTTGATTCAGATGGCGACGGCATTGTAGATAGCAAAGACAAATGCCCCGAGTCACCTAAAGACGCTAAGGTCAATGAATCAGGCTGCGAGCTGGATTCAGATAAGGATGGCATTGTAGATAGCAAAGACAAGTGTCCAGAATCTCCAGAAGGTGCCAAGGTCAATGAATCAGGCTGTGAGCTGGATTCAGATAAGGATGGCATTGTAGATGGCAAAGACAAGTGTCCGGAATCACCAGAAGGCGCCAAGGTAAACGAATCTGGCTGTGAGCTTGATTCAGACAACGATGGCGTTGTAAATAGCGAGGACAAGTGCCCTGATTCACCCAAAGGTGCCAAGGTAAACAACGAAGGCTGTGAGCTGGACTCTGATAAAGACGGCGTACTGGATGCGAAAGATGTTTGTCCAGATACAAAGGCTGGCGCAAAAGTGGATGCAACCGGTTGTAATGTTGCTTCACCGATCAAGTTAGAGGGTGTTAATTTTCATAGTGGTTCTGACAAACTTACGGATGACTCTTTGAGCATTCTTGATGGCGTCGCTGCATCACTGGCTGAGCACCATGACCTCCGGCTTGAAGTTGCAGGCCACACCGACAGCTCTGGTAATGATGAATTGAACCTCGACCTGTCCCAACGACGAGCAGATACAGTTCGAGCGTATTTGATTAGCAAAGGTGTAAGCGAGGATATACTGACAGCACAAGGTTACGGCGAAGTTAAGCCAATTGCTGACAACAGTACTGGCGCAGGTCGTGCAATCAATCGGAGAGTTGAGTTAGGGCGATTGAACTGATCATTTCTTGTCATAAATAGCGCACACCAGCCTCCCTTGTGGAGGCTGTTTTTATTCTGAGAGGCTAATATAATGTTGCGTGGTAATGCTCTTGGCGAACTAAATATTAGAAAGGTGAACTACGTCTGATCTATTGCCACAAAAGACAGAGGAACGAGACCTTTTTCAAAGTAAATGGTTTTTGGGTGTGGGAGAATGTGTCGAGTAGTTATTCAATAATAATAATATTTTGCCTGAACCAGCAATCCTCGGAGAATTTTCATGACGCAATCTAAAATATCGTTCTGCCAAAATGGCTGTCAGTTGTTCCGAGAGCTTATTTCTGGTGGATTACTTGCCGGTGGATTGTTCTGGATTACAGCAACCATCATTCTATTTGCCAGTGAACTAGTCAGCGGCGGCAGTGCCACGCTTAACATTGATTCAGGCTTGATAAGCAATTTAATTCATGTTGCCGCGGGGGCTTTGGGTAATGTAGTCGGTGAACTGCCGGGATATAGAATGGTGCTGGCTCTTGCCGGTACGATGATGGTGATTCAATCGCGTACCCTGAGCAAGCTTGATCCCTGGAAGACACCTTTAATAGTCTCAGGCGTAGCCGGTATGTTGGCGCAGTTGTATATTGGGTTAGGCAGCGGCGCAATGTGGGTGCCGGGTATTTTCTTCACGCTGATTGTTCTAGGGCTGCTACTCACTGCAGGGTGGTTGTGGTCAATCAAGAGGGATACCAAGCCCCCCGTATTTATTGATAATCAAGGTCGGTATTTTATCAAGCCTAGACAGGATGCGACTATGGCGAATGCGCTGGGTGAATCAAAATCAGCTGATGATCAATATGATCGGGTTCTTGCTGGTATGACATCTGGTAAAGCAGCCGGCAACACTGTATCCGCAAATACTGCAGCAGTAAAATTAGCAGTCGATGAGCGCAGCACGCCAGCCGCGTGGGTTCCTAAAAGAGCTCAAGCAGCAGCAGATAGCTCGGAAACTCCAGAGTTACCCCCTCTACCTGAAAGTAATGTTTCCATGTTCCCGGGTGTTCGACAACGTGTTCAAAACACAGAGTCGTTACTGAGTGTAGATGATGCAGGGATTCAAGATATTGAGTTAAGTGTTGATATGACTCAGGAAATTGAAGCCCCGATCATGCCTGAAATATCAGTTTCCTCAGATACTGCCCTGGAAGATGAGGATGATTATATTCCAGAGCTGGAAAAAACCATGGTGATAGAACGCCCGGCTTTCTTGAACGACCTGAAATAGATACGCCCTTAAGGTGAACTCAGGATTCCGTTGATATTTTTCGAGAGTAATGCGCGCAAGGGTTAATGATCACCCAGATGTGCGTAGTGATGGAGATAGGGATCGACGCGGCAATCACCAAA
>CAZNYF010000120.1:0-8916 GCA_964577195.1 uncultured Thiotrichales bacterium
CGGTATAGCCCAGGATCAATCCAAATAATCCGGATAAAATGCCAATCGTCAGGATTGCAGCAATCATGAGCGCTAAACTTGAACCAGTCCGGTAAATCCCATAAATGCCAGCGACATGAGACCTGCCGTAACCAGCGCTATTGCCGTGCCTTTGAATGGGGCGGGAACATCGCCAACAGCCACTCGCTCACGCATTGCGGCAAACAGCACTAACACCAGCGTAAAGCCGATGGATGCGCCAAAGCCATAGAGTGCCGAGGTAATAAAGCCATTACTCTCCTGAACATTGAGCAAAGCAACACCCAGAACAGCGCAGTTGGTTGTAATGAGCGGTAAATAAATGCCCAGGACTTTATAGAGCAACGGGCTGGTTTTATGCACCACCATTTCGGTAAAGCCCACAATCGCGGCAATCACCAAAATAAAACTGATAGTACGCAAATACTCGATCTCCAGTGGTTCCAGCAAATAGTGATTCACCAGATAGCTGGAAATGGACGATAGCGTGAGCACGAATGTAGTTGCCAAACCCATGCCGATAGCCGTTTCCAGCTTGCGGGATACACCCATGAACGGGCATAGGCCAAGGAACTTCACCAGCACAAAATTGTTAACCAGAATGGTGCTAACGAGGATAAGGGCGAACTCAGTCATATCAGCAAGGATTACCTAATTATTCGAGGGCATCTCTAATAATAGAAGTGTGATTTAGGGAATGCAGTAAATAGTGCATTTTTGACCCAAAAATGAGGAGAATAGTGTGCTATTCGACGAGTTATGTCCAAGGATGGAAGGTATTTCGCAAGGAGCCAGGATGGCGGTGCGATTGGGGTGAAAAGGTGCTGTTTAATACGTTTCATAAATTGTGCTTCTATTTTTAGAGGTGCCCTCGAGTCAATGTAAAGCCGAGCGGGGTGAGGTGCAAATTCTAGGAAACTGGTGAGGAATTATACATGAGGTATCTCACCCTACGTGATGTTAATTATCGTCCAGGTATCGTGGATATCTCATGGATTTATCTGCTGTTTCAAATTAATGTTTGGAACAACATTGCTTTAAAGCAACAGTCACGAATGTACTACGGCCCTTAAACGAGATCGACACTATTTTGTGAGGTGCTAAGCGGCAACAACTTCGATCTTCTTGAAGCAGTCTGGTTAGTCGGCTTTTAAAATAAGAAGGTTATTTTTAGCCGCTGCTTTATCCAGCGCCTGTATACCTTTATCGAAGCTAACCAGTCGGCCATTATTGTGAATCGCTAATGAGAGTAAATAGGCATCGGTGATTTGACGATGGCCTAATAACTGACCCTTCTGGAAAATGACTGCATCATCGAGTGGAATAGAATCTTGCCAAAATTGATGCTGTGGTAAAGCAGTGATCCTCGTTAGTAGCTCAATAGCATTCATCGGGCTTACGGCATCTACCAGGATTTTCGCGTTGGATGATAAACGCACCAGTCCGGTTTGTGTAATCGGACATGTCGCCCATCCGTGGCGACTCTCTTTGCTGAACCATTCATGTGCAGCTTGATGATGAATATGTGAAGGCCATGCCAGCGCTACCAGCACATTCAGATCAAGCAGTGCAGGTTTCATGCATCATCATCTAGCATTTTTACGTGTTCAGGTGTAATTGGAGCAGCGTTTTCTGAAACAGGGAAAACCGGAAAGTTATTTGATGTTTCAATCATTGCCGAATTCTGTAGTCCTTTACGTGCTAGCTCGGAAAGCACGGTTCCAAGCGCCACCTTTTTCTGTTCAGCCAAATACCGAACCGCTGAAAGAACATCATCATCAATTGAAATCGTTGTACGCATGATTGCTACCGTTCAATGCTTAGGTTGATAGGTCAATCCTAACAGGATGATGTTAAGACATCAAAGCATCGAGATGTGAGGTAACCGGTTAAGGCCACGCTCTGGCGGTCGTAGATCTCCCGACAAACAGCACCCAGAATTTCACAGCAAAACTCAGAAATCCGCACTCCCATAGCGAGCAGAAAAACCTATGTCTGCTTGTTACAGCAGTCAAAATACCTCAATAAATAGCTGGTTCTGTAATACGAGGGCTGTATGCCTACGATTTTCTGTAGCTAAAAAATGTCCTGTATTGACTGATAATATTTTCAACAACCGCTTGTTTGACGGCAATCCGCATACGTGGGATTATCCCACCATGAGCACATCAACCGCCGATGCAAAAAGACGCATAGTTCTACCGGGCGCTAGTCCGGGAGATGTTTACGATGTACAGAGGATCAATGAGGATCAGGTCGTCCTGGTAAAACTCCAGCGTCCTCCTCTCCCAAAACAGACACAGAAGCAGGACGTACTGCGAGCGATTTCTAAATCTCCCCTACATCCCACTAAGAGCTGGGAAAAACTAAAAAATCTTACGCGGGAACTGTGATACTGCTTGATACCAATGTGTTGATCTACGCATCTACCCAGGACTCGCCGTTTGAAGCTTGGTCTAAGCAGATCATAGCTGATGCGGTTGTCACTAAAGGCGCGGCAGTGAACGCAATTAGTCTGGCTGAAATCTGTGTGGGAGAAAATGAACCTGAAAATGTCGCCAATACAATACGTAGTTGGGGTATTAACATACTTGATATACCCGCAGCAGCAGCCGAGATTTCAGCGATGGCATACCGAGACTATCGACAAAGACGGTATTCACACTCAGCTAAGGATTCACCTGTCACACCACTCCCAGACTTCTTTATTGGCGCTCACGCACAGATAATGAACTGGTCGCTAGCAACAGCGGATTTGGGGCGATTTAAAACTTATTTCCCATCTGTAGCACTGATAACGCCATAACTGTTAGATTAGAAATCGGACACCGAGATCTGTTTTAGGACTACGTCTTGGAAAGACGCGACCCCATGATTTCACCCGTTACCAGCACCGTCAGAGGAATGAAGCTTGGGGTCGTGCTACATGGGATGAGCGTATCCCGGCAAGCCTATCGGCTAACCTTTTCGTAACAAACGCTATTCAACGCAAATTTTTTCTTAGTTGGCTCTGGTAAATTCAGAGTCATTATCTCTGCGTCTGCTCATTTTTATTTTGGCGTTAATTACCAAGATTTTCACTGAAAAATAAACAGCTGCCTGAGGCAGTGATCAAAACCCCTCAAGAAATAGCCAATTCAGCGATGCGAGTGCAGTATGCCGACGGAGTTCGGCTGTTAAAATTTGGATGCCTTAATTTTTTTGGGCCAGCTGATTTTGGCGTTATGCTTTAGTAAAATTAACCATCATTATTTTTCAATAGGAGTATAATTAATAGTTTAGGGTCGCATGACTACAGATAAAGTAAAATCTCAAGAATTACAACCTACCATTCTTTCTTATGTGAAAGATATTCCTAACCTGTGTTCACTTTCAGGGTTAGCCTGTACAATATTTTCCATTTATTTCAGTATATTAAGCGTTTACTACGCTGCAATGATTGGCATGATCTGGGCTGTTGCATTTGACTGGGCAGATGGTCTCATAGCCAGAAGAATGAAAGGGCGAACAGGTAACGACCGAGCATTTGGTGGTCAGCTTGATGTATTGATTGATATTGTAAGTTATGGTGTCGCTCCAGCTATTCTTTTACTAAGCTATGGAAAATTTGAGCCTGTGTTTTTAGTTGGGGCTTTTATAATGCTCGCCGCCAGTGCAATAAGGTTGAGTTATTTTAGTGTGTTTGGGCTTGCAGGTGGGTCGAAATACACAGGGCTAGCTCTTGATAACAACAATATAATACTTGTTTTCATATTCTTATTTGAAGGCGCTTTTAGTCAGGGAGTCTTTTCTATCATTCTTTATATTAGTGGTTTAGGACTTGCTGCTTTGAATGTGTCTCAAATTAAAACACCAAAACTCTCTGGTAACCCAATTAATGTTTATATTCTTGCAATTTACACGCTTGGAATGACGAGTATCTATGGCTGGAAACTTCTATAGAAAAACATTGGTAAAAAATATTAACTAAAGTCCATTAATTTAGGAGTTAAATAGCATAATGGTAGTATCTACGGTAGGCACTTTTGATTTATTGCATGTTGGTCATCTTGCATTGGTGGAATATTGTGCCTCATTGGGCAACATAGTTGCTGTTGGTGTTGCTTCTGATGAAGTAGTCAAACTGTACAAACCGAATATTCCTGTCATACCGCTTGAACAACGAATTGAAATGCTTAAAGCACTTCGCTGTGTGGATATTGTACTTCCGTATCATGAACTGGATTACCTTCCTTTTTGTAAAGAAGTTAAAGCAGATGTTTTTGTTATTGGCGAAGACTGGGGTAAAAAACCTCATAATCAAGATGTAGAAAAATATTTTAATACACAAGGAAAAAAAGTAGTTCAAATAAAATATAGCCCGAGAAATTCGTCCACTAAAATAAAACAAAATGTTATGGCTCAATTTCAAAGCCAGTGATCTTGAACCCATCCTCAGCAGAGTCAATCTCGACACCAATAACTGGATAGCCACCGTTCTCACTTTGAAGAGCATCGCCGCAGGGCAATTGGGATCGAATCAAGCAAAAATCCAGAGAGACAGGTCGTCACTGGTTACATGGGATGGGCGTATCCCGGCAAGGCTATCGACTTACCCTGTCGTAACAAACGCTGTTCAAAGCGAATCTTTTCC
The DNA here is from genome assembly GCA_964577195.1 of uncultured Thiotrichales bacterium. Lineage (GTDB taxonomy): Bacteria > Pseudomonadota > Gammaproteobacteria > UWMA-0217 > UWMA-0217 > HyVt-560. The sequence goes on from CAZNYF010000120.1 coordinate 4,652, forward strand.
TTAGTTGGCTCTGGTAAATTCAGCGTCAGCATCTTGGTGCCCGTTTATTTTTATTTTGCCGTAATTACCAAGATTTCACTGAAAAATAACAGCTGCTCGAGCCAGTGATCAAAACCCCTCAAGAAATAGTGAATTCAGCGATGCGAGTACTGTATGCCGACGGATTTCTGCTATACCTAACCGGCTAATTTCTCGCGGGATTTTCGTACGTGGACAGGGTAGCTCCAAAGAGTTACTTAATTAGTCTTAGATGAAATATCCTGATCATCGGGCTTCGCCAATTCTTCACGGATGACTGTAAGTGCTTTTGGCATTGTTATGCCTAGCGTCGACTCACCTTCTGTCGCGGTTACCTGAGTAATGGAAATGGGGCCGGCGGAAAATAATTCTGCGACCGACATGGTCAGATCAATCCCAGGTGTTGGGAAAATCACCAGTGTTTCACCAGCTACGCGCTTTAAAACCAACATAAAACCCCTGAATTTTTTTAAGTGGTCGCATCATACTTGGCGAATAAACTAATTGTTATTTTTATTGCGCCAATCAAGCTGTTTTAAATGCAGGATTACATGAAACCTTGTGGTATTTCCGATGGGCGGAGGCAAAACTCTTTAATCAGATTTTTAAGAATAGTTAAAGATGGTTCTATCTGGTCATGTGCCAGATATTCATTTGGTTGATGCGCTTGTGCGATATTGCCTGGCCCCAAAATAACGGTGTCGATCCCGAGCTTATTTAGATAGGGACCTTCAGTGCCAAAAGCTACTGCTTCTTGCTCAAATCCGGTCATCGCTTCGGCAGCGGTGACGATGGGGGAGGTTGCCGCTGTTTGCATCGCATCAATGCCGGAGAAGAGTTGTTTGAACTCGGGTTTTAAGTTTCGAGCTCTGGCGACAGCAGTGACAATTTCTCGGAAGTCTGTTCTTAGTTTGGTCAGATCCATGCCCGGGAGTGGTCTCAAATCAATCTGCAATTCGCATTCTCCGCAGATCCGGTTGGGGTTGTCACCGCCGTGGATGTGACCAAAATTCAGTGTGGGTGTTGGTACTGCAAAGGCCGGGTTTTGGTGTTTTTGCTGGAGGCTGTGGCGATATTCAAGCAGCTTGCCGATGACTTCGTGCATACCTTCCAGCGCATTATTGCCGTAGGAGGGATCGCTCGAATGGCCGGATTGGCCAATCAATTTGATGGATTCCATCAAAATGCCTTTGTGCTGGCTAATGGGTCTGAGTCCGGTTGGTTCACCAATCACAGCGTAGCGACCTTGGTGCAAATCCTGAGCTGACAGTGCTGCCGCGCCCGACATGGTGGTTTCTTCGTCAGCGGTCGCAAGGATAATGAGTGGATGTCGAAACGTCTTTGCATCAAAGCTGCGCGCTGCTTCTATGGCGAGACCTAGAAAGCTTTTCATATCCGCTGTGCCGAGTCCGTAGTAGCGGTTGTCGGCTTCGGTGAGCTTGAAAGGATTTTGACTCCAGCGATGCTCGTCAAAAGGTACGGTGTCAGTATGGCCGGATAAAATCAGTCCACCGGTGCCGCGTCCTAAAGTGGCGATCAGGTTGTATTTATTCTCCGCATTTTCGACCGGCAGTATTTGCACTTTGAAGTTGCTGTCTTCCAGCCAACCGGCAAGCAGGTCAATGACTGGTCGATTGCTCATGTCCAGCGCAGCTGTGGTGCTGCTGACGGAGGGGGTTGCTATCAGCGCTTTGAAGAGTTCGGGAAGTGTTGGGAACATTACGTGAACGGATTCAATATCTATACACTGGAAGCGTGGTGCTAATTACCTATTTTACCCACGGCGCAACTCACAAACGATGTAGCTTTCGCTTTGGCGGCTTTTAGCCCTTCAACGCTGCCTGTTTCGGGATAGCCCATGCTGAGTAGCTTGGCAACAGCGTCATCGCGTACGGATTCTTCCACATCGAGTTTGAGCATGCCGGTCTCGATATCGACTTCAACTTCACGAATGCGTGAGTCTTTTTTCAGACCCTTGGTGATGCTATTGGCGCAGCCACCGCATTTGATATTTTCAACTTGAATCTCAATCATGTTCGTTCCACCTTGTTCAATATCTGCTGAATATCATCACCTTTACGATAATATTCAGGCTGACGTTGCATATCTATATACGCATCGTCGCGCTCCTCAGTTGAGCTAAACCAGCGAAAGTATTCCCAATCCGGGCCAAGCAGGTGATTTTTCAGCATAGTGCTGTCTTCAGGAAGGGTAATGCGGATGCCGTAATTTTTCATCTGGGTTTCACATCTATGTTTAATTACTTACATTGTACGCTGAAAAAAGGGATCTACAATTTTCCTGATAGCAAGAGTAAGATTGTATAGTATTAATTTTTTGAGAAATCGTTATGCCTGAATACCGCTCTCGTACCACCACTCACGGACGAAACATGGCAGGCGCACGTGCGCTATGGCGTGCCACTGGCATGAAAGATGGCGATTTTAATAAACCGATCATTGCTATTTCCAACTCGTTTACCCAGTTTGTGCCCGGGCATGTGCACCTCAAGGATGTTGGTCAACTGGTCGCGCGGGAGATCGAGAAAGCCGGTGGTGTTGCCAAGGAGTTCAATACGATAGCTGTCGATGACGGGATCGCAATGGGGCATTCAGGAATGCTCTATTCGCTGCCATCGCGCGAAATTATTTCCGATTCTGTTGAATACATGGTGAATGCACATTGTGCCGATGCGCTGGTATGTATTTCCAATTGCGACAAGATTACGCCAGGAATGCTCAATGCAGCGCTGCGATTGAATATTCCAACGGTATTTGTTTCCGGAGGGCCGATGGAGTCGGGCAAAGCGGTGCTCAAGGGAAAAGTGGTGCATCTTGATCTGGTCGATGCGATGGTGTCTGCGGCTGATCCGAATGAATCGGATGAGGATGTGCTGACGATGGAGCGTAGTGCTTGTCCCACATGCGGCTCTTGTTCCGGTATGTTTACCGCCAATTCCATGAACTGTCTGACTGAGGCGCTGGGTTTATCTCTGCCGGGCAATGGTTCGTTGTTGGCGACTCACGCTGATCGTGAAGAGCTCTTTTTGGAAGCTGGCCGATTGATTGTTGATATCGCCAAGCGATATTACGAGCAGGATGATGACTCTGTGTTGCCGCGCTCGGTGGCGAATTTTGGCGCTTTTGAAAACGCCATGACTCTGGATATCGCCATGGGTGGTTCGACCAATACGATTTTACATTTGCTGGCGGCAGCAGAAGAAGGCGAGATTGATTTTAAAATGGATGATATTGACCGGCTCTCGCGCAAGGTACCGAATTTGTGCAAGGTCGCGCCATCCACGCAGAAATATCACATGGAAGATGTACATCGTGCTGGTGGGGTACTCGCTATCCTTGGCGAACTGGATCGTGGTGGTTTAATTCATCGTGATGCCGGTTCGATCCATGCCGAATCTCTGGGCGCGGCGCTGGATAAATGGGATATCGCCCGCAGCGATGCAGAAGTTGCCCAGAGCCGATTTCTGGCCGCCCCGGGGGGTGTGCCTACGCAGGTGGCATTCAGCCAGAGCCAGCGCTGGGATGATCTCGATCTGGATCGAGCAAACGGTTGTATTCGTGATATGGAGCACGCCTATAGTCAGGATGGTGGCTTGGCGGTGCTGTATGGAAATATCGCGGTTGATGGCTGTGTGGTCAAAACAGCGGGTGTCGATGACGATAATTTAAAATTCACCGGCCCAGCTCGAATTTTTGAATCCCAGGACACCGCAGTGGATGCGATTCTCGGCAATGAGGTCAAAGCCGGTGATGTTGTAGTGATTCGCTACGAAGGCCCACGCGGCGGGCCGGGGATGCAGGAAATGCTCTATCCCACCAGCTATCTGAAATCTCAAGGGCTGGGCAAAGCCTGCGCCTTACTGACCGATGGGCGCTTTTCTGGTGGTACCTCAGGGTTGTCGATAGGCCATGCTTCGCCCGAAGCGGCAGAAGGTGGTGCAATTGGCCTGGTAGAAGAGGGTGACCTTATCGAAATTGATATCCCCGCCAGAAAGATCAACCTTAAAATTAGTAACGATGACCTGAGTGATCGACGCAAAGTGATGGATAGCAAAGGCGATCAAGCTTGGCTGCCTGTGAATCGGGATCGCACCGTAAGTGCCGCGCTGCAAGCCTATGCAGCAATGGCAACCTCCGCATCCCGAGGCGCGATTCGAGACGTGAGTCAGCTTAAAAAGTAGTTGTCACACTACTGCGGATTATTGAAACTGCTGATGGAGAATCTCC
>CAZNYF010000121.1:0-8823 GCA_964577195.1 uncultured Thiotrichales bacterium
CCTCCCGTGTAGGAATGAGTCGAAGGCGGACTCAAAACCGCCCTAGAGCGTCCGTCGGCCATATAAGGCGGACGCACGGAGTAGCTGGGTTTTGAGAGAGTCCCGAGTATGGTCGAGGGACGACGTTCGATTACCCTCCCTCATTGCAATCTTAATCAAACCCATGAGCGGAGTTTATGTGCCTAGGAAGATAAAACGGGAGCAAGAAGAAAACTTTTTGCCCTCACCGCCAATTTTCACTTTTGTCCGAAACGGCAGAATGTGGAGTATCGCGAAGCGACACAGAGTGCCAAGAATGCGCTACGCGTCTCCTTCCGCCTCCACCTCGTTCCGGCGGCACGCCCTCCAGAAAAATTGCAGTATTCCTTTTTCTTTTTTGGCGGGGGATGTTTTTTGGGATATGGAAAAGGATTTTTCTAGAGGTGTTTTCATAGATTGTATTGTACGGCACCATTGCCTAAAATGACAACAGGGCAGTATACTACAATACTGTTGAAAACAACATGAACGAAATTTCGAAGAAATTTGGAGAAAATTTGAAAAAGATACGGACACAAAAGCAAGTGTCGCAGGGCGATGTTTGTCGCGCGCTTGGAGTCGACCAGGCATTCATCAGCAATCTTGAATCTAGAAAGCGAAACCCTACCCTTTCGACCATCAAGCGCATCGTCGATGCTCTTGGTGTGACGGCAAAAAACTTGTAGAATAATTGAGCAAGAATTTATATATATGCCAAATATTGAAAACAACAAAGCTATTAAAAAGAAAATAACATCTCGTGGCGAGGATTATTCAAAGTGGTATTTGGATATTGTTGCGACCGCAGAGCTTGCAGAGAATGGGCCAGTGCGCGGTACGATGATTATCAAGCCGTATGGATATGCACTCTGGGAGAGAATTCAACACATTCTTAATGCTCGTTTCAAAGAAACCGGCGTCAAAAACGCATACTTCCCAATGTTTATTCCTGAGAAATTTCTCAAGCGTGAAAAAGATCATGTGGAGGGGTTTGCACCGAAAGTTGCGGTAGTCACGCATGCTGGCGGAGAAAAGCTTAAAGAACCCTTGATTGTGCGTCCAACATCGGAAACTATTATGTACGATGCATTTTCTCGATGGATACAATCGTATCGTGATCTACCACTCCTTATCAACCAATGGGCAAACGTCGTGCGCTGGGAAATGCGTCCGCGTCTTTTCTTGCGCACCACTGAATTTTTGTGGCAAGAAGGACATACCGTTCACGAAACAATGGAAGAGGCAGATACGCGAGCAAAAGACATGCTCAAAATCTATCAAGACTTTACTGAAAACATCATGGCTATTCCTGTCATTGTCGGTACAAAGTCAGAATCAGAGAAGTTTGCCGGGGCGCACAAAACATACACTATTGAAGCAATGATGCAGGATGGCAAGGCACTTCAATTTGCCACCTCGCACAATCTTGGTACTAACTTCGCCAAGGCCTTTGATCTGTCGTTTCTCGGTAGAGATGGAAAACAACATTATGGAGCACAGACCAGCTGGGGACTTTCCACGCGCACCATCGGTGGTCTCATCATGGTACACGGCGATGATAAAGGATTAATCTTACCACCATGTATGGCACCGATTCAGGTGATTATCACCACTATCGGACATGGAAATGATAAGCATACCGTTCTGCAAAAAGCGAATGAAATCAGCGACATACTCAAACATGCCAATATACGCGCTGAAATAGATGCGCGCGAATTGCGCCCGGGCGAGAAATTCTATGAGTGGGAAAAGAAAGGTGTACCGCTACGCATTGAACTTGGCCCTAAAGATATTGCTAGCAATCAAGCAATTCTTGTGCGTCGGGATAATGGGGAAAAACGCACGGTCGCGATAAGTACTCTTTCAACGGATGCTACTAGACTTCTTGAGGAAATTCAAAAATCTCTCTTTGAACGTGCGCTTCAAAACAGAATCTCCCGTACCAAGATTATTGATTCATGGGAAGAATTCACCGAAGCAATCAATGCTGGAAATTTTGTGCTTGCTCACTGGTGCGGTGATGCGGATGTCGAAAAGCAAATCAAAGAAGAGACGAGCGCAACCATTCGCTGTATTCCTTTTGACCAGATACAAGAAGTGGGAATTTGTATTAAAAGCGGTAAGCCATCATCTGGTCGAGTGGTGTTTGCTAAGGCGTACTAGATATGGATTTTGAGATTCTAATCCATTAGGAAATATCTACCCAAATAATTTGCTTATTACTTCACTCGGAATTCTAACACTGTTTTACGACAGAATACTTGGAATCAAAGATAGTAATTTTCATCCGGACCAAATTATCTTCTCCAGAAGAAGCGAGTCTGTCGCTGACCCGCATATCCTTACTACACACGCCCATACAACACGCATCCCTGATATTTCAAGGGCGTTGCTAGAAAAAGAAAAAGTTGCTGTTGGCACAAGATTGACAGATTTTCATATGTCGGCAACAAAACGCGCATTACCTCATAGTGATTGTTTTACTTATACAGAATATTTGCGTGAGAACAGAGAAGTGGCGTTTAAAATCCTTGAAGAGGTTATAAGGCTGAAGCCCAGCTGTGGTCTCGTAGGGTAGATAATCAGGGAAAGGTTACCTTGTGTGAAGTGAAAGATTGGCAAGACTGTCTTCGTAAGGAAATATTTGGTGTTACTAGCGATGAGCACGGTCTCATTATCCCCAATCCAATCAACATTCTATTTCATGGGGTAATAGATGTTATGAAAGCGGGTACAAGTGATATTTACCTTCTTTTTGAACCAGATATGTATCAGTATATTACTGAATACAAAAATGATCTATCTGACGTATTTATTCATATAAAAAATAAACTGAAACTCAATCTTCCAGAAAAAGTTTGCTGCCATGTTGTCGGAAACACGCTTCATAACTACGGCTCAGAGCCAGTAGTAATTTTTCAAGAAGGCAAAGTTGATGCAGTCAATCCGAACCACTCAGTTAATCTTAATTAGACAGTTGTAACTAGTTTCTAGTCTCGTCTGCACCCTGTATTTGACAATTTAGTATAAATTGGGTTAAATGTGGGTGAGAATAAGATCTTTTACATACCAATGTAATTCTCGGAAAGTGCCGATTGGAGGGCAAATCATGTCAGGCGATATCAACGAGATTCTCTCTGGGATTATCGACGACGAAGAATTCAGAGAAAGAATACTCAAACTTCTTACCTACGATCTTTCACCATCTGAGCTTCAGACTTTGTTGCTCGATGTGTATAGGAAACGTGTTGAGGCTGTAACCCCATCAGAGCTTCTGAAGCAGCGACTAAGCAGTCGTTTTCTGAGACCCGCTGAGGTTGCGCAGCGCGAAGGAGTGAAGCTAGATTATTGGATTTATGAGTTGTTGCCGGATGAATTTGATAGCATTGAGTTGTCACCGGTTGCAGTTCTGGGTGGTAATAGCGTTCTCGCGGGGCTCAATCAAAGCAGAGTTCTTTCAACCATCCGTCCAATGGAGGTACTAAGCGATCCTACGGTGGCGATGGCGTTCGAGTGTGCTACCAGGCGTAGGGATATACTTAAGGGAGACCCCAAGAGTATGGAGTTGGTTCGGTTGTGCACTAGCGCACGTAGCCTTAGGTTGCAGGTGTACGATGATGCGACCGGCTTTACGCCGCATTTCAGGACGTTCACTATGGCAACGGCAGGTCGTGCTAGGGGGCGACGGGGATTCGAGAATGTTGGCTTCGGTGAGCATCTCGACTTCTATCTCAGTCTCTTAGAGTTTATGAGGGAGAAGCGCTTCAGGGTCAACGACGTTGAAGTCAACATTTCTCATACTGGCATTATGTCCAATATAGCTGGTCAATTTGGTATAGATGTGCCTGAACTGAGCAGCGATCCAAAAGGCATATTCGCTCGTTATGGAGTGCGGTTGCCTGCCAAAGTAGAAAGCGTTAGCCAAATATCACCAATCTTGGTAGAGGCCTATAGCATTGCGGCGCCGATTCAAGACATCTCGGTGATAGAGTCAACAGTAATAGATAAGTTGAGGGTGAAACATCCAAGCGTTGACTTTCAGGTAAGGCTTGAGAGGGCAGACGGTGCCGGATATTATTCCAATCTTTGCTTTGATATCACTGCCACAGACTCGGGCGGAACCCGTCTATACATCTGTGATGGCGGGATGACGGATTGGACAGAGCAGTTGCTTCAAAGCAGAAAGGAACGGTTGATAGTGAGTATGTTCGGGAGTGAATTTTTACTGAAATACTTCAGGCCGTAGGCACAAGACGAGTAAAAACCCTGCGCACTGCGCAGGGTTTTTCTCAGCTTAAACACTCAAGCGCTCAAGATGGCATCCCGGTTATTGCTAGGTGTAAATTTTTATACCTTTTGTCTTCTGTAACATCCATTCCTAGCCATTTCGGAGCCATGAAATCTAATGCAACCTCTTTTGAGTCAAATTCCACCTCTGCTGTCACTAGTCCATCAAGTTCGTCATGATATACGTCCAGCTCAATAGTTAATTTTTTGTAGGGTATTATGTATCTTGTTTTACGAATTCTCCTTTCCTTGGTTGACGGCCACAACTTTTCAAATTTTTCTTTTGTTATCTTCACCTCCATTCCCTTACTGATGAGTCCACTCTTGTCTGCTGTCGAGTAGTAATATTTTCCACCCTTCTGTCTTATGCGTTCTTCATGATTATTCCTGTGCGAGATGTAGCCCTGTACAATTTGCACCGACTTATATTTTTCCAGGTCGGGTGGTGTGTTTTGAAGTCTGTATTTTTTCTCTATCTCGTAGAATTTTTCTGGTTTGAATGCGACCAAGACCAGGAACTCTGCGTCAAAAAAATCTGCAAAATCTTTTTTAGACAGGGATAGTGGAAACTCTTCTTTGCGAATTTGCGAAACGTGAGCGGCAAGTGCCCTCCTTTTTAGGTCTATCTGTTTACCACTCAGAGAGAAGCTGTATTCTATTTCACTACTGGATGATCCGAATTCTTCCGACCAGTAATTCAGGTCAGGTATCTGTTTATCACTCATTTTATTATTAGCCGAGCGCAGCCAAGTCAATACCCTCTCGCGATTCAATGTAGCTTCGTATAATATCGGTACAATGTTTTTATTTCTAGCTTGCAGTACCCGTCCTATCTTGTGTATCGATCTGTGATCAGGATGCCCGTACCCGCCATTTTTATCGTATGAGACCAAAACAAATGGCTTATCGATATCGTTCTTTTCAAGGACAGAGAGTAGATACTTACTTACTCTTAAGGGGTCCTGTCCAGATAATTGCTGCACATCGTCTGAGATATATCTCCGATCGCAATAATCTAAATATAAAATCTTTTTAATCCCTATAATTTCTGTTGCCCTTTTTGACTCCTCTTGCCTATCCTTAGTGGCTGCTTCCGTGTCGACTATCGCTGCTGCTCCGAATACAACTATGCACTGTCTACCAATTTTAGATAACTCGTTTAGAAGCCCGGCGGTCAAGAATGCTTCGTCATCGGGGTGTGCGTGTAGAAATACCACTGGGTAGTGAGGTGGAAACGCGTGTTTTATCCATTCATTTGATGGTTTCATATGAAAGATATGCTTTTGCGTTTGCCAACAGTCTAGTGTCTAGTTTAGCCATTGTCTCAGGCGTGTCGAATTGATCTATGAAATGCAGTACATTCTCGAACAAGCTCTTTCTGTGAGAAAGTGCGTCCGTGGCGGACCTCGCAAACGCCTCAAGGTCGAATATAGGAACCCTCGTCACCGCAGGCGCATCCTCATAATTTAGTTTTGTATAGGGTAATTCCCAAACTATACACGGTAGGCCGGATGAGATTGCCTCATTGAGCACAGTCGCGTACGTGTCGTAGTGAGACGGATATAGGAAAACACTAGAGCTCGACAACATAGAACGTTTGGTTTTATCGTCCGCCCATCCCAAAAATTTTATTTCAGCAAACGAATTATTTGCTCCAATCTCTAGGAGATTTCTAAGGGCCCTTTTGCTGTGTTCGTCTTCTGTTTTTCCCGCTAGCACTAATTTAACCTTTCTGCCTAAAATTGAGGATGCTCGTTTAAGTATTTCTGCTAAATATTCGACTCCTTTACCTTTTTCCATTCGCGCCATATAGGCGAAGTCGTATTCGGGATTGGGATTAAAAGAGGGAGGATTCGGCGGCGCGATCAGAAACTGTGGTTGAGTCCACACCTTAAGATTTCCGAAGTATTTATGAAAATAATACTCCACAGTCTTGTTGCTTGCTATGACTCCTACATTTTTTAGTACCTCTTCACATTCCTCATAGTGCTCAAGAATGTAGTGTTTGCGATATTCCTCAATGCCGGAGTTTGTATATTCCGTAATATCTTTAACGAAGTCTCCGCTTGGCTTAATTGGTGAGGCGAGGAATGGCATTGCATGAAACACCGTTACAAAACTAGCTACTCCGTCGAGTTCATCACTTATCTCCCTAACTAAATCCCAGATTTCCGTGTCGAGTACTACCAGGTCTGGAGATTTTGCTTTAACCTGCCCCAGCACAAAGTTTGTTATGGAGTCCGCGTTGGTCACGCTCCATCCATCGTATTCTGCGGGGCAGTGAAGAAATTCAATCTTACTGTATCTATCTTGCGTATGTTTATCGTCTGCTTTTTGCCCAAGGCAAACTATCGTTATTTCGTTTAGATCCATCATAAACTCAAGCTCGCATTTTAGCCTGGCCTGAGGGCTTCTATTCGCGGATATTGGAGAAGATGTGAGTATGAGTAGTCTCATATTTACCTTTACTAGATTGAGTCTAAAATCGAACACCACTAATTCGATTCTAGTATAGTTTTAGCTTTTGCTCTATTAGTAAATTAGTTAATTTTGGGATTAATTTTATTTCTTTTTCAACCAGCGCTTTAACCCCTTCTATTTTTGAGAAGTCTTGCGGCACCGCTATGGATGTTATCCATGGATCTAGTAAGTCTCTTCCGCTTTGGCTTGCTATGGCGACTTCGTTCGGGATAGCAAACTTTGTGTATATTTTCTTGCTTATCTCGTTCGCTGCAACATAGTATATCTTACCTATATGGTAAACTGGGTTTTTCCCGCAAGCACCCTCCATGCTCATGAGTCTCATAGGAGATATAATGCCATTAACCCTGTTTCCTCTTCCCACTAATCCCTCGTCGCCGCTTTCAATTGATGAGCCCGTTGCAGTTAAATACAGTTCGGACGTTTCGAAGTTATCACGTGTATTGATAGACAGGTCAATAGAGCCGATATCCGCCTGTTTGGCTATGTCTTTTATGAATTCTCTCGCGTGCACCAAATTGTTTTTGTATTCTTCTGTACTATGAACTTGTGTAGCAATTTGTGGGATACACAGTGTTACGCAGTAATTCTCACCGTTGCGAAATCCCAGCACTTTTATATCAGACCCGATCCAGGGATTATTTTTTTTGAATGATGGGCTATTCAATTTCCCCCTCAATATCTAATACAAGTTGTTCGAGCTTGCTATATGGAGCATATCCGACACCCAGGGATGTATCGTTGGATAACAGGTGCTTAAGCTCCTGTATGTCTTGTAGCCCCCTCGGCTCGAACCAATATTCCCTTGTGCCCTCCTCCTCACTTTTTTCATAAGTCTTACCGGGGCTGCTCTGGCTGCTCTGGTTGTAATGAAATTCCAAGTCCGTTTCAGGATTAAGCGCTGGCAAGTTATCCAACATGAATTCGGTTGACCATCTCACCAATAAGTCCTTGAGTGGGATTAATGTGTCCCCGAATTTTGTTGATGCGCGACCATTAAGCAACACCCTGATTGGTCTTGTGATTTTTCCCTCGCCGAACCTAACGTAGGAAGAACCACCTAGTAGCCCAACTTTATCGAAGTTGTGGTGTAAAATTGCACCAAATTTATCTAGCGTGTATTTCGAATAATTAGCAGATAGTTTTTCAGCAAGAGCATCGGCTAATGTATCGGGGTGTCCGATACCTTTCCGCTCTACAAATTCGATATAGGGCTCCTTCAAGTCTTTTTTTGTGACAAAAATCTCCATTTTTAAGTGTTTGCGCTACCATATACCCCTCTGTCTGATATGCTAAAATATAGCATAATAATATACAAATATGAAAGATAGCTTTGCTAAAATCATATCTTTACACTTGGAGGATCAGTGGGTAAAAGACAATAACGCAACTGGAATTATTATTTTTAAGCCCGGTTATTCGAAGCCTCAGATAAAAGATTTTTTGGATTTCTGCGTTCGTGAAGATCTTAATATTTTGGATGGACATACAGTAATCCTATCCAAAGAGACTAGCATAGCACTGTATCCTAAAATATTCTCTTTTTCCAAAGACGATCTCAAGTTCGGGGTAGGGTGGAAAAAAGAAATCATAGCACATCTTACTTCTGGACAGAGTTCTTATTTCTTGGTTAGAGGAAGTGATGCGATAAAAAAGTTAACTGATTATAAATATAAGCTACGAGAGAAACATGGCAAAATCACCGATCCGAGATACACTATGTCCAAGAAGAAGTTTGTAGACAAAGTGGTGAAAAATTTAGTTCATGTCATCGATGAGGAAGAACTGCAGAATGCCTTGTGGCTCTTATTTTCAAACGAAAAGAACTAAGTTTGAATTTTATTCAATATACACCGTAATCTTAGTCAAAACCATGAGCGGAGTTTATGTGCCTAGGAAGATAAAACGGGAGCAAGAAAAAAACTTCTTGTCCTCACCGCCAATTTACCAAAATTCGTCTTTGGAGTATTCTTAAATACACCCTTAACTTTTCTCTAAAAATGTGAATAATAAGAATAGGAGCACACCCTCATGGTG
>CAZNYF010000122.1:0-6151 GCA_964577195.1 uncultured Thiotrichales bacterium
CGTAACCACTAAAAATAACCTAGTACAGCAAACAGCAAGTTCGACCAATAATCTGGAGGTCTATATTCCCGATAGCTGCGTTAAACAAGCTTGGCGTAGCCCACTATGCCTGCGCTTGTTTGCCTTGCTCTCGGAAATCTATACCAACATCTTATTGATCGAACTTACCGCTTGCTGTACTAGTGCACTGACCACATTAAAAATGATGGATATTAAGGGAAGCGTAGATTTATCATCTGTAGGAGCGGCGCCCCGCCGCGATAGACTTCTGCTTTCACCGAGCATTGTTCGTGGCGAGGCGCCACTCCTACATGAAATTATTCAATAGTCAGATTTATCCGACTGATTAATATACACAATATAACTATTTCCACAAATCCACATCTATCCCCTGCTCTCGAAGGTGCTCCGCTCTGGCTGAGATATAGCGCTGGAAGCTGGATTCGTTTTTATAGCCTTGGCTGGCGACGTAATCAAAAATAGATTGCGTATGGAAAGATTTAAAAAAAGCTTCACTACGGATAATTTCATTACCCTCGGCATCAAATAAAACAATCGTCGGCGCATAATGAACATTTAATTGTTTTGCCCACTCTCTCGCGGTAAGTTGTTTTCCGCTTGGCGTCGTAACGAGCTGATCAGACCACATATCGAGTTGAAAACTGTAAAACTTTTTTATAATTTCTTGTGTCGCTACATCGCTCAAAGCATCTTCATGCAAGGTCGTACATAAGGGGCATTGGGTCTGTTCAAAAAAAACGGCAATGGGGCGATTCCCAACCTGTTGAAGATTAAAAGGTGGTTGGCTAAAGTAATTTTCAGTGTGCAATTTTCGGGAAGTCGATTGCGGTGCTTCAGCAGCAGAAAACTCTCGAAACGAGGTCGTTTTTTCATGCTTCCCGGCAACATAGTCCAGCGCTTTTTTGAAACGATCAGGGGGTAAATAACCATTCAGGCGCAATGCCAGCTGACCTTGTTCATTAAAAAATAAAAGTGTGGGCGTAAATTGTACTTTCATCGCTTTAGCAAACTCTTTTTCTGTCAGACTCTCCCCCTCAATTGGCACAACCTCCCGGTCGCCCCACATATTTAAAGAAATTACTTCAAACTGTTGTTTAAGCTGATCTTCAATATCTTTTTGAGATAGATTCTTTTCAACCAGCTCGCTGCAATAAGGACAGTTCTCCTGATGAAATAACACCATCACTCTTTTATTGTCTTCAGCGGCTTCTGCTATATCCTCTTGGAAATCTAAAAAGCTGTCTTTAAACCAGCCAGGATACTGAGTATCTTTTGCGCCAAGATACAAGCCCTTTGGTTTTTTGTTCTCTCGTTTTTCAACTGCTGTCTTTTCAAGTTCTAACTTTTCAGCTTGTGAATCATTCTCTGCTTCCTCACTGATTTTGGCATTCTCCACGGTATCAGAACCCGAGTTATTGCAACCAGCTAACAGGCCAATAAAGGTAACTACGCACATCACTTGAATAAATTTAGAAGGCATACTCATGATCGGACTCCAGTACTACTTATTTAAAGTATAGACGATTCCCCACTAATGCAATTGGGAAGAACTACTAGGCTGCTTAAGTTTTTCATTGTCCCACCAGGCTAACTTCTCCGTGTCCCCAGGCGACATTTGAAGATGAAACCCCTGTTCTTTTAAATTACTCATCACGGTGGTTACGTTTTCTCGAGCCAACGTCCTTTCAGGCGTCAGCGTTAAATCCATAACAAACTCAACCTCACCCAAGTGCGCCATCAATCCATCAGGCAAATCAGAAAATGCGTCTTTTTCTGCAAGATATAAGTACAGCTCCTGTTTCTTGCTACAACGATAAATCGTACAGTTCATGGGTGTTTCCAGCGTCTAAATAAGCGGTAATGCTATGCTACCCCAACTATCACCATTCCACACGACAATGACCCAACTCTACTCCAATAACTGGATTTATATCGAAGCAGAATCATCAGAAATACCCTGGTTAAAAATTTTTACACATCAGCAAGCCAAGGAGATGACCGACTGTGATACCGAGACACAGCGAGAGATCTTCCGTGTGCTGCTAATTTTAGAAAAAGCTATGATTGAGTATTTCCAGCCGGAAAAAATTAATATTGCCTCGTTTGCCAACTACTTGCCCAAGGTGCACTGGCACATCATGGCAAGGTATAAAACTGACAGTTATTTTCCAGAACCCATGTGGGGAAGAAAGCAGCGTGAAGCTGTACTCAACCATCCGTCAGTTAAAGATTTTTATCCTCGGTTACCCGCTTTGCTGGACTGAAACCCAATCAATTTTAAACAGACTGCCGACGTGAGATGCTCTTGATTAAGTGCATTAACAAGAGCCCTGCAAAAAACAAAGTTACCCCCCAGATAGCCGACTTCACCCAAAGCTCCCGGTGGTGCCGGCTCAGCATTTCAGAACTTGTTAGATCAATCAATCGCCAGTCGGTACCCTCAATATCCGAAAATGTCTGCAAACGCCGGAGTTCCTCGTTGCTCAGTCTAATTGGGCGTTTAAGCCTGTCTCTGGATCCTGTAGCGGTCACTTCAATCAAAGAGGTATCACCCTTGCGAACCAACATTAGCTGATGCCCTGTGTGTTGCTGATCTTTCAGGATAGTCGCAAGTTCTGTGGCATGAAAACTGAGAAAGAAAATATTATTGGTTGCCGGATCAAGTGGCCATGCCGCCATTAAATCATAGTGATAACTGCTTAGATTAGGATGAATTGAAACCGGGTTACGCGCCTTGTATTTTGTGCGTTTGACCTCATCCGTAAAGAGATCAATTTCATGACGGCAGACTGGGCCCACTTTAAAACCAAAATCCAGCCACAAAGGCGCGCCAGTTTCAGAGACCATCATAAAGGATGAAGAATTTGGAAATTGCGCCAGTACTCGTTTTTCCAGCGTTGCATACGCTTTGGCGTCTTGGGGATTGCGCCGCAGCTGACGGAGTAGGCTCTGCTGTTGAATCACAAACTGCTGTACACTTTCTCGTTGCTGCACGATATGGTCGGAGAGTTGCTGTGAAGTTTGTGTCAGCAGTGTTTTTTGTAGCTCAAACTGAGTCGCCTGAAACTGTTTTTGCTGCTGTTTGGTAACAACAATCAGAACCAATGTAATCAGCAACGCCATAAACCCAAATAACAACACCGTCCCGATATGCGTGCGCATAGAGTCTTTTCTTAACCTTGATTTTCGCATCTCGGCAAAAGGTGCAGCAACTTTGTTTTCGTGAATCATAAATATTCCAGAACAGTGGGTATGAGAATTCGCCAATTTTAGTCAGCGTAAATTTCCCGTTATGACTACCTTCAACCAAGTTTGTTCCCGATTGAAGACAAAGTTATGAACCGCTTCAAATAAATTCGTGGAAACATCACAGTTAAACACCCTAAACCATTGAATTAATAAAATTATTAACTACTTATATTCTATAAAACAGGCGCTTATTTTCACTGTTTAATGGTAGTCGGAGCGATTTTTCATTAGTTTTAGAGACGCCCTTAAGTCTTCCAGCTAAATATTTTCAGTTTAAAAAAACTGGCTTAGCGATTATCATGCCGCCAGACTGATTTCTCTCTTTTAAGGATAAGCAAATGAAATTCATACATAAACTAGCTTCAACCCTTCTTTTTTTAACTTTTATGACAGGATGTAACGCAATGACCGATTCCAACCCCAGCGTCACTATTGAAACTAACCACGGCAATATCGTGCTGGAACTGTTCGCGGATAAAGCACCAAAAACCGTCGAAAATTTCCTCACCTATGTTAAGGATGGCCACTATGATGGCGTCATTTTTCACCGCGTAATTCCTAACTTTATGATTCAGGGCGGCGGCATGAACGAAGATATGAGTGAAAAATCTTCTCGCGCTTCTATCGAGAACGAAGCCAATAACGGTCTGAAAAATGATCTTGGCACAGTCGCAATGGCGCGTACCAATGACCCTCACTCTGCATCTGCGCAGTTCTTTATCAACACCAAGAACAATGACTTCCTCAATCACAGCGCACCCACCACACAAGGCTGGGGCTACTGCGTATTTGGCAAAGTCACTTCCGGCATGGACGTGGTTGAGAAAATCGACAAAGTCGCTACCGGCAACAAAAACGGCCACGGTGACGTCCCTGTTGAAGCGGTTATCATGACGAAAGTTACTGTTAACGAGTAAACAATGTCGAAAACCCTGTTCATATCAGATCTGCATCTGGACGGGGAGCGCCCAGAGATCATCCGCCTGTTTGCTGACTTTCTAATAACGCAAGCACCACAGGCGGATGCACTCTATATTCTGGGTGATTTATTCGAATACTGGATTGGCGACGATCAATCCGTCTCCGGTCTGGAAATTATTATTGAGCGGTTGCGCACGCTCACATCCAGCACACCTGTATTTTTCCAGCACGGCAATCGGGATTTTTTGATTGGTGAAGCCTTCGCCAAACAAACCGGTATTCGATTACTGCCTGAAGCTAAAGTGGTAGACCTCTACGGACAACCGGCATTACTCATGCACGGTGATACCCTTTGCACCGATGATGTTGAATATCAGAAGCTTCGTGTGATGCTGCGCGACGACCAATGGCAAACCCGGTTTTTATCCCTGCCTCTGCAAGAACGTGTTCAACAGGCGATGGCGTTGCGAGAACAGAGCGTCAGCGAAACAGGTACAAAATCCGAAGACATCATGGATGTTAATCAGCAAAGCGTTGAAGCTGCCTTAAAACATTATCAAACCCATTTGCTCATTCACGGTCACACCCATCGCCCTGCTGAGCATGCGTTTCAGCTGGATAGGAAACCGGCAAAAAGGATTGTTCTTGGCGACTGGTACGAACATGGCAGCGTCCTCACCGTAACCCCTGATACACTTGAATTATCATCAATAAACTAATGTCGCCTCCAGCTCCTGGAAACCGCAAGCAACACTATGACCACACATATCCCTGACCTCTCCACCGCTCACATCCTCGTTGCTGGCGATATTATGCTGGATCGCTACTGGCACGGCCCTGCGCAGCGAATTTCCCCGGAGGCTCCGGTGCCTGTGGTGCAAGTTTCAGAAACCGAGAATCGCGCCGGTGGTGCTGGCAACGTCGCCCTCAATATTACCTCGCTGGGTGCCAAAGCCAGCCTGATCGCAGCCACTGGGGATGATGAAGAATCCAATGTGCTGCAAAACCTGCTCTCCGATCAAGGTATTGAAAGCCATTTCATCAAAGTGAAAAACTCCCGTACCATCACCAAGCTACGCGTCATCAGCCATCATCAACAACTGATTCGGCTGGATTTTGAAGATGGCTTTGGCGAGTATCAATCCAGCAGTATGACCGAGCGGTTCAAACAGCAGCTTGAGCAAGTCAACGCCGTGATTCTCTCTGACTACGGCAAAGGCTCGCTGACAGATATTCAGTCACTGATTGCACTTTCCCGCCAGCACAACACCCCTGTACTGGTCGACCCGAAAGGCACTGATTTTGAGAAATACCGCAACGCCACTCTGCTCACGCCCAACCTCAGCGAATTCGAAGCCGTTGTTGGAAAGTGCGCTGACGATGAAACCCTGGTAGAAAAAGGCACTGCGCTGCTGGAGAAACTCTCGATAGACGCATTGCTGATCACTCGTGGCGCGCAAGGCATGACCCTGCTGCAACGCGCTGCTGAAGCCTTCCACCTCGGCACCCAGGCAAGAGAAGTGTTTGACGTCACCGGCGCTGGCGATACCGTCATTGCCAGCCTCGCAACGGCACTGGCCGCCGGACAAGATCTACGCAGCGCCACTTCGCTCGCCAATCTCACAGCCGGGATCGTCGTCGGTAAGCTCGGCACAGCCACCGCCAGCATTGAAGAAGTCCACGCCGCCGCGCAAGTGCATCACCCCCTCAAACGCGGTGTCACCAGCGAACCGGAATTACTGGAAATTCTCGAACGTGCTCGCATCAATGGCGAACGCATTGTTATGACCAATGGCTGCTTCGACATCCTCCACCCTGGGCATGTCGCTTATCTCTCGCAAGCTCGTGAACTTGGCGACCGACTCATCATCGCCGTCAACGATGATGACTCCGTGAAACGGCTCAAAGGCGCTAACCGCCCCGTTAACACACTGATGCAACGCATGGCCGTACTCTCGGC
>CAZNYF010000122.1:6251-8733 GCA_964577195.1 uncultured Thiotrichales bacterium
GCGCTATCCTCGTCTTTGCCTCAACGCTTCATATAACGTCACCCCGGTGGCGACAGAAACATTCAGGCTACCCACCTGCCCCATCATTGGAATTGAAATTAAAAAGTCACAATGTTTGATGGTGTTTTGTCTTAAGCCTTTGCCTTCTGCGCCCATCACAATGGCAATTGCACCGGTAAAATCATGTTGATGCAGGGACAGTTCTGCGGTGTCCGAGGTGCCTGTCACCCAAATACCGAGCTGCTTTATCTCTTCCATGGTTCTGGCAAGGTTGGTGACCTGTACAAACGGCATTGTCTCTGCCGCACCACTGGCGGATTTTCTAACCACAGGGGTAATGCCTACGGCAGAATCACGCGGTGCAATCACGGCGTGAACACCGGCAGCATCCGCGCTACGCAGGCAGGCACCTAAATTATGCGGATCGGTTACGCCATCCAAAATTAATAAAAAAGCAGGCTGATCAAGATTTTCCAGCAATGACATTAAATCATTTTCGCCAAGGCTTTTGGGTGCTCGATACTTTGCGACGACGCCCTGGTGTCGAGACATTTCTGACTGAAAATCCAGGCTATCTTCGTCGACAATCTGAATATCAACTTTTGCGGATCGTGCCTGGATATTTAATTTTTCTAGTCGTGCATTTAATCGCCCACCTTTAAAATAAATGATGTCAATAGATTCAGGAAACTTATTAAGCACCGATTCAACAGCGTGGATTCCAGCAGCAGTAACCAGCGTTTTAGCCATGACTAGTCTTCATCAGGCAGTGCAAAGTCAATTTTTCGATCATCGAGGTCAACTCGCGCAATGATGATATCAATGCGATCGCCAAGTCGATAAACACGATTGCCATTTTTACCGGTTAACCGATGGCCTATCGGATCAAAGCTGTAGTAATCACGCGGCAGTGAAGTCACATGCACCAGCCCTTCGACAAACACATCATCCAGCTCTAAAAATAGTCCGAATGATGTCACGCCGCTGACTGAGCCGGTGTATTGCTCACCGACTTTATCGAGCATAAATTCACACTTAAGCCAGTCGACCACATCGCGAGTCGCATCATCTGCCCGGCGCTCACACATGGAGTAATGTTCACCCAGTTCAACCATGTTGGCGTATTGATACTGAAATGCTTTGGGCTTTCCGCCACGCACTAAATGCCGGATGGCGCGATGTACGAGTAAATCAGGATAGCGTCGAATCGGTGAGGTAAAATGCGCATAATCTTCGTGCGCCAAGCCAAAATGTCCAACCTCGATATCAGGAGAGTATTGCGCTTGAGATAGCGAACGCAGCATGACTGTTTGTATTAAGTGCTTATCAGGTCGGTCTGCAATTTGTTTCAAGACCTTCGCGTAGTCTTCCGGTGAAGGCTTGGCTCCACCTGACAGCGTTAAACCAAATTCTCCGAGGAAGGTTTTTAAATCCTCGATCTTTTCCTGTTTGGGGCCTTCGTGATTTCGATACAGCGCGGGAATCTCATGCTTTTTAAGAAACTTCGCTGCGGCAACATTCGCCGCGATCATACATTCCTCAATCATTTTATGCGCATCATTACGCTCACTGGGAACGATATTGCTGATCTTGCGTTGCTCATCAAATTGAAACACGGTTTCGGTGGTTTCAAAATCAATTGCGCCGCGTTGCTTGCGGGACTTTTTCATGACCCGATAGAACGCGTTAAGATGATCCAGATGAGGCACAATCTTTGCGTAGGCCACACGACTGTTCTCATCTTTATCGACCGTCATTTGGGCTACTTGCGTATACGTTAGCCGCGCATGGGAGCGCATCACCGCCTCCATAAACCGGTAGCTTTGCGGCTTACCTTGCGCATCAAAAATCAATTCGCAGGCCATGCAAAGGCGATCAACATCGGGATTAATCGAACACAGTCCGTTGGATAAAACCTCCGGCAGCATTGGAATAACTTGCTTGGGAAAATAGACTGATGTGCCGCGTAACTGTGCTTCATTATCCAGCGCAGTACCTGGCTCCACGTAAGCAGAAACATCGGCAATCGCGACGATCAGCTTCCAGCCATCTTTGTGCGGCTCAACGTATACCGCATCATCAAAGTCACGGGCATCTTCGCCATCAATGGTTACCAGCGGAATATCGCGTAAATCCTCTTTGCCTTGTTTACTTTCGGCGGGTACCTCTTCAGTGAACACCTCGATCTGCTTGAGCACATCTTTTGGCCATTCATGTGGCAGCTCATGGTTACGCAGGGCGATGTCGATCTCCATTCCCGGAGCCATGTGCTCGCCGAGCGCCTCGACGATTTTGCCGATGGGCTGACTATGTCGGGTTGGCTGCTCGACAATTGCGGCAACCACAATCGTATCTGGATTAGCATCGCCCTCCTGACCCGGTGGAATCAGGATATCCTGAGCAATACGTTTGTTATCAGGCACCACATAACCCATGCCACCCTCGATAATGTAGCGGCCAACCACCTCATGATGTGCCCGCT
>CAZNYF010000123.1:0-8545 GCA_964577195.1 uncultured Thiotrichales bacterium
GTCTTCAAAATCAGAGATGGTGAATTGTGTTGGTTTTTGCAGGTGAATATTCATAAGTTAGTGTACTTGAAGATAAAAGATATAGAGAAATAAGGCGTAGAGATTTAGCTTAGTGAGTTTTGGTAAACTGCTTGACGATGTCTTCAGCGGATTTAATCTCTGCTATCCCTTCGACACTCTTTCCTGCTTGAAAATAGTCTTTGTAATTCATTCCCTGTAACGCTGATTTTTTTAATTTCCAAATAGACATTAAGGAATAGATTGTTCGCATCCAGTGTTTGGTTTTCCTGCCCTTGAGCATCATTTTCGCAATCGGTCCGGCATGAGTGCCGATACGTTTTATATAGGGTGTTTGAATGATTGAAACGGGTACGCCCGAAATTCTTTCGGTCAGCACAATATCCGCAGCTTTAGCATCGAGAATCGCCTGTTTATAGCTTTCCTGTGCAGTACATTCTTTGCTCGCGATAAAACGGGTTCCGAGTTGCGCGCCGGAATATCCCATTTTAATGGCCGCCGAATAGTCATCGGGAGAGCCAATACCTCCTGCACAAATCATAGGCTTATTTAGCGGTGCGACCTCCTCCAGTAATTGTTCCGGAGAAAGTTTCCCGGCATGGCCACCAGCACGATTATTCACACAGATAAATCCGTCAACACCACCATCCAGTGCTTTTTGCGCATATTTCCGTTCTGTCACATCGTGATAAACTATCGCCTTTGCAATGCTGGTTTTCTCTACCACCCAAGAGGGGTCACCCAGTGCTGTGACAAAAAAAGGAACTTCTTCTTCTAACGCAATATCGAGATATTCACGCATTCGCTCAAGGTACTTCCGAGAGCTTCGCTCGATGATCAAATTCATGCCAATGGGTTTATCCGTCAAGCTGCGGATGTAACGTAATCCTTCGCGAAAATCGTAACCATGTACATAAGTCAAAGAAAGTGGTTGCACGATACCAATACCACCAGCCTCGGAGACCGCTGCTACCAGTTCCGGATTAGAACAGGGATACATTGCGCCACAAATTAACGGGGTTTCGATGCCTATTTTCTGACTAAACTCAGTTGCCATGTTTTTTGTTCTCCGGGCCGATTAACCAGGTTGCGTGAGCCAGCGCTGTGACATCACCGGATTGATCTTTTATCTCTGCAGCGATTCGATACTCCTGTTCAGAAGTGTTTTCTGGCGGGGAGCAATGGCATTCTGCTGTCAGTAAGCCACGAGATTTTTTCAAATATTCGATTTCGATTTTCTTTAAAATACCACGTGCCCCATCGGGTAGCCCATTTAAAATCGCCATACCGGTTGCCAGTTCGCCAAGATTACACAGCGCGATAGCATGAATAGAATTCAAATGATTTCTGACCCTTCTTCTGTCTTTGAGGGTGACTATGCTGTGCCCCGGTTCCAGCGCTAGAATATTTGCGCGCAGGCTCCCTGTATAGGGAACAACAAACCCCAACACCCGGCTAAATACCCATTTTCCGAAAGGCAGTCTGGAGAAAAATTGCCATTGTGATCTAAGGGTTGGGCCGATTGATTTAGACATTTACCCAGAATACCAGAGAATGAATCTCTAATGGGTGCAGGGTGGGTGGAGGGATTAATTCAACAACCCGCGTTTTGTGCCTCAACAAGGTAACCAAATCCAGGCTGTTAACGACGTTTAAGCAAAAACTTTCTTTCTATTTTAGCTATTTCTGCCAGCTGTTGACGTTGCAGAATCGGAACCTGATCCAATGCCATTAATTGTTTTACGTAGCTTTGCGTTGCCGCCAGTGCATCGTCAATACACTGGGATACTTTTTTTTTCGGTAAACCAAAAGCCTGACCTAGATAGACGAAAAACTCCCCGACATCCGCGTAGCCAGAAGGATCAAACGGAATAGCACTGATGAGATTATGCCGAGCCCAGGCACGCATTGGTGCGGGATCATAAACGGGCGTTAACCGACAATCATTGATGCCACCCAGTAACGCAATGTTGTCCAGATGCATATCGCCATTGCCGGTTAATAAAGCCATCAAAAGTCGTCGGTATAGTTCCTCTCCCGTATCGGCGGGCAAACTGGCAACTTCTGAAAGTCGAGCGATAATTCCGCCTAATTCATCCAGCAGCACATCGGCAGTTTCCCTGAATAAATGATCACCCGTCGCAATCACGGAAAATAGCGATTCCATCGGCACGCGTCTTCCCTGCTGACGATCAAAACGCTCTACTGCGAGAAACTTTAAGCCATCATTATCAATGCGCTGATAATTTGGCACCTCGAACCCTGCTTGTTGATGGATGTCGAGACAAAGTGCTTCTAAATCCAGCAACCCTGAATATTCTGGTGGCTCTATTTTGAGTACCACTTCAGTGTTGCCCAGCGTATCTGGTGGGTAGAAGTTTACTGTGGGCTCATTAAGGTTCATTGAAACCAGTAGCTTTGGAATCATGCCACCTACTGATGGCGTTGGCCCCAGCGTTTCTTCGATGATTTGCGGATCAAATTCTACATTTTCATCCAGAACATTGTGCTTGAGCATTCCCCACAGTTGGGAACGATTACTGCTGGCATTCGACATCAGCTCATGCTCACTATCTACATGGGGCCGATACCAGTTCTGAGCCGTGATGTCGTCTGAAAATACATCGATGTGTCCAATACCACCGTGACCACCTGACATCAACAGCTGCCATTCCGTATTAAGTCCCGGAGCAGGCTCCCTTCCCTGCTGTGCACGGAGTAAATCAATGTAATGGCGGCGTTGTAAATTACGCGGATTATTGCCTGGAATCAGGCTTATCAAACGCGGAAAAACCGGAATCCGTTCGCTAATGGGATAAGTCACCGTATCACTTTTCCAGAGGCCGTTATCTCCCAGCAGACAAAACCCCGGAAGATCCGTTTCTAAATACTCTGGTGCATAGGTGAATGCAGATTGATCTGTCGACAACAGCAAATCCCCCATTTTTTGGGGTTGCCCGGAGATTTTCGTCCAGATGACCGCATGTTGATTTCTAGCCATGCTGATCAGCCTTTATACTGCTGGTTGTTTTTATACTCAGCCTGACGATCCCTGCCGATACCAAAAAAGGCACCGGATTTCACGGCTTCTTCGACACGATCTGGCAAGCGCTGTGGCTCGAATTTCAACTGTAAGCCCACCTGTAAGCCCAACACAGCTAGACTGGACGCACGAATATCACCTCTTCGCTTGGCTTTACTCAAACCAACTGGCGTCATCCCCGCCTGCTCTGCCAGCTGTTTTTGAGAAATTCCGCGAGACTTGGCCTCAGCAATGACTTGCTCAAGTAAATCTAATATTGGCTTATTCATTATACTAATGTTTAATTTATACGTTTAAACACTACTATATCATAGATTAATTATACAATAGTTTACTAAAAATAGAGTATTCCTCTACATAGAGAAAGAAACGGGAAACTCAGACTACCGCAGATAGCCACTCAACCTAGAAAGCGCAATTGAATCACAGAGGTCCATGCAAGCTACTAATGCGCCTAGCAAATTCAAAAATCTGCTAATCACCAATGAGGTGACTACGCATTTTTTGAATTCACTATGCACATCATTATCTTACATGTCTTTTCTGCGCTCAACTGCGCTTTCTAGGTCAAAAAGTCTGCGAAAATTGGTGCAATCTTCGGTTCGATTTATTAATAAGACCTAGAGATGCCCTGAAGTATTGCCTGAAACAAAATTTCTGGCGAAAAAAAACCACAACCGACTCAGTCGGTTGTGGTTTTTATTAAAACGTGTGTCCGTTTTAGCTGTCGTTGACAGATTCAGATTCCTCGTTCTTTATGCGTTGGTAGATCTCCTCGCGATGAACGGGAATATCCTTTGGCGCGTTAATACCAATCCGTACCTGGTTACCTTTGACACCTAATACAGTAATTGTTACATCATCTCCTATCATGAGGGTTTCCCCTACACGACGCGTTAGAATCAGCATGATTCGACTCCTATTATCCTAAGTTATTATCTAGGCCACCTTTATATTTTGGTGGCTCCAGAATGATTCTCCAGTATAACAAGCCCTCTTGTCGAGTTCATTTCTTTCTAAACCCGTGCATCTTCACAGTAGCTCCGGGTATCTCAACCAAATTCGGTACTAGCGCACAGAATTCAGAGGACTTGTATGCTGAATCTTTCGAACTTGTTGCGAGCGCTACGCCACTTCCAGGTTAAACCCTTCATGCAGTGAGCGAACGCCAAGTTCTAAATATTTCTCATCCACTACCACCGAAATTTTGATCTCGGAAGTAGAAATCATCAATATGTTAATACTTTCATCGGCAAGTAGGCGAAACATCTGACTGGCAATTCCGGCATGGGATCTCATTCCGACCCCAACCAGTGAAATTTTCACGATGTCATCCCGACCGGACACTTCTCCACTGTCGAAGCCGTCTATTAATATTGTAAGAATCTCCAGCGCACTTTCGTAATCGTCGCGATGAATGGTGAAAGTAAAATCAGTGGTGCCATCAGCGCCGACGTTTTGCACGATCATATCCACTTCAATATTAGCGTCCGCGACTGGCCCTAAAATCTGGGAGGCAATTCCTGGCGTATCAGGCACGCCAGTCACAGTCAGCTGGGCTTCATCCCGGTTAAAGGCAATGCCTGAAATTCGAGCTTGTTCCACGTTGTCATCCTCTTTAGTAATCAGCGTTCCGATGCCCTCTTCAAAACTGGAGAGCACTCGCAAAGGAACATCGTATTTGCTGGCAAATTCTACCGAGCGCAGTTGTAAAACCTTGGAACCCAGGCTCGCCATTTCCAGCATTTCTTCAAAAGTAATCCGGTCGAGCTTGCGTGCCTCGGCGACGACGCGTGGATCGGTCGTATAGACGCCATCCACATCGGTATAGATCTGGCATTCATCGGCTTTTAGCGCAGCGGCTAATGCCACCGCTGTGGTATCCGATCCACCGCGGCCCAGCGTGGTGATATTACCTTGCTCATCAACGCCCTGAAATCCCGCCACAATGACAACATTGCCAGCATCCAGCTCGGTACGAATTTTCTCACTGTCTATTTGCCTGATACGTGCCTTATTATGGGCTTCGTCAGTCTTGATTCTTACCTGAGCGCCAGTGAAGGATTTTGCCGGGCAACCTACCGTGTTTAGCGCCATTGCCAACAGCGCAATGGTCACCTGCTCACCTGTTGAAAGCAGCACATCCAGCTCTCGCCCTACAGCACGGCGATCAATTTGTTTGGATAGTTCGGTCAGACGATTGGTTTCGCCACTCATCGCAGAGACGACGACAATTAAATCATCGCCGCCAGATTTCGCTTGCTTGATTTTTTCAGCGATAGCCTTGATTTTCTCGACTGTGCCTATCGAGGTGCCACCATATTTTTGAACGATCAATGCCATCAGGAATTTAGCTTGCTAGCGACCCACTCATTTACGGAAGCCAAAGCCTCTGGCAACTTGGCAACATCAGAACCACCGGCTTGCGCCATATCCGGGCGACCGCCACCTTTTCCGCCGACTTGAGACGCTACAAAATTCACCAGATCACCTGCGCGAATGCGTTTTGTCTCAGCCTTGGTCACGCCGGCAATCAAGCTGATCTTACCCGCATTTTCAGAGGCGACAACGATGGCTGCCTGACCGAGTTTATCTTTGAGCTTATCCACAGTGTCGCGCAGTGCTTTGGAATCAACGCCATCAATTTTCGCTGCAAGCACCTTGATACCATCAATCTCTACAGCCTGATCAATCAACGATTCACCAGCCTGAGCCGCCAAACCGGATTTGAGCTGATCGAGTTCTTTTTCCAAACTGCGTTGATGCTCAATCATCTGCGTTAGACGTGTCGCGACACTACCGGTATCTGTCTTGAGCAAACCTGCCAGCTGTGACAACTGTTGTTGCTGCTCACCAACCCAATTCAGTGCTCCATCGCCAGTCACCGCTTCAATACGACGAACGCCGGAAGCAATACCTGATTCGGCAACGATCTTGAACAATCCGATGTCCCCCGCTCGCTTAACATGCACGCCACCGCACAATTCGGTAGAGAAACCGATATTGACGACACGGACATCATCGCCGTATTTTTCACCAAATAACGCCATCGCACCGGTTTCAATCGCTTTATCCATTGCCATCACCTGTGCGCTGGCGGAGGCATTGTTGCGAATTTCAGTATTCACGATGGTTTCAATTTCGAGTACTTGTTCGGCGGTCATAGGCTCAAAATGCGAAAAATCGAAACGCAACCGCTGCTCTGTCACCAGCGAGCCTTTTTGCTGCACATGATCACCAAGTACCTGCCGCAAGGCTGCATGCATTAAATGTGTCGCCGAATGATTCAGGACGATTGCGCCGCGACGCGCTGTATCCACCTGAGTGGAGACGCTCACCGATGTTTTAAGACGACCTTTAGTCACCTGTCCGATATGTAAAAAGGCATTACCCTGTTTTTGTGTATCGGTGACAGCAAACTCAAAATCAGTACCGCTAAGGATGCCGCTGTCACCAATCTGGCCGCCAGACTCTGCATAAAAAGTCGTCGTATCCAGCAATACCGCACCACTTGCACCCTCTGGCAATTCATCTACTGATTCCGAATTTTCAAACAAAGATACGATCTGAGCATCACTCTGAGTTTGCTCATAGCCGGTAAATTCAGTTAGAGCATCCGTACTAATCGCACCGCCAGCATCTGATGCAGAAAAACGACTCGCGGATCTGGCACGATTGCGCTGACCTTCCATCTGCTCTTCAAACGCCGCCATATCCACTTGAAAACCGTGTTCGCGAGCAACATCGGCGGTCAAATCAACCGGAAAACCGTAAGTGTCGTAAAGCTTAAAAGCGGTTTCGCCAGAGATGGTTTTGTCCTTTGCCTGATCTAATTCAACACTATCTAGCTCCGCCTGCAAAATCCCCATGCCTTTATCCAGCGTCTCGGAAAAACGCTGTTCTTCTTTGGCAAGTACTTTAGCGACCTGATCAGCCGCTTTAGTGAGTTCAGGATAGGCTTCACCCATCTCTTGTTCTAAAGGTTTCACCAGTTGATTAAAGAACGGCTTGTCACAGCCAAGCTTATGACCATGACGCAATGCGCGACGAATAATCCTGCGCAGTACATAGCCTCGCCCTTCATTAGAAGGCAGTACGCCATCGACGATCATAAAGCTGCACGAGCGAATATGGTCGGCAATGACCTTGAGCGAATTATGCTTAAGATCCGTTGCACCAGTCACCTCAGCGGCGGCTTTGAGCAAATGCTGGAACAGGTCGATCTCATAGTTACTGTGGACGTTTTGTAGCACCGCCACCAAACGTTCCATTCCCATGCCGGTATCAACAGATGGCTTGGGTAACGGGTTGAGGGTGCCTTCTGCATCGCGA
Organism: uncultured Thiotrichales bacterium; assembly: GCA_964577195.1. Lineage (GTDB taxonomy): Bacteria > Pseudomonadota > Gammaproteobacteria > UWMA-0217 > UWMA-0217 > HyVt-560. The sequence goes on from CAZNYF010000123.1 coordinate 7,394, forward strand.
TCATATTGCATGAAGACTAAATTCCAGATTTCGATGTAACGATCACCATCTTCTTCTGGCGTTCCTGGAGGGCCACCAGGAACATCTTCGCCGTGATCAAAAAAGATCTCGCTGCAAGGGCCGCAAGGGCCTGTATCACCCATCGACCAAAAGTTATCTTTTGCGCCTATACGGCTGAGACGGTCAGGAGAAACACCCATTTTATCTATCCAGATATCGGCAGTTTCATCATCCTCATCAAACACCGTGACCCAGAGTTTCTCAGCAGGTAATTTGCAAACTTCGGTGAGAAATTCCCAGGCATAGCGAATGGCTTCTTCCTTAAAATAATCACCAAAACTGAAGTTACCCAGCATTTCAAAAAATGTGTGATGCCGCGCAGTGTAACCGACATTTTCCAGATCATTGTGCTTCCCGCCAGCACGCACGCAGCGTTGCGAAGAAACCGCACGCACATAGCCTCTGTCTTCCTGTCCTAGAAAGGTTTCCTTAAATTGCACCATCCCTGCGTTGGTGAACAACAACGTCGGATCGTTGCCGGGCACCAGCGGGCTGGAAGGGACTACTTTGTGATCACGCTCAGCGAAAAATTGAATGAACGCTTGCCTAATTTCTGCACTACTTTGCATTACTTACTCTTCTTCTACGCATCTGAAAATATTTGATGAATCACATCAAAATCATATCCACGTCGTTGTAAATACCGTGATTGTTTGGCGCGAGCCTGATAATCCTCAGGCCAATCGCCAAAATGTTTTTGCCGTTGGGTTTTTGCGGATGCTAACCAGCTGCCTTGATAGGGCAATAACGCCTGATCAATGAAAGCCTCATCAACCCCTCGCTGCTTTAGCTCATAGCTAATTTTTACATCCCCATAACCATTTTCTGCCCGCTGAATCGTAAAACTTTCTGCAAATCGCTCGTTGCTTTGCAGATTCTCTTCTGCGAGCTGCGCCAATGTCAGTTCAATTTCATCGAGCGGAAAGTCGCGCTTCGACAACTTCTGTTCCAGCTCCAGTCGTGAATGTTCACGTCTGGCAAGAAAATCCATCGCCGCTTCACGACAACTTCTGGCAGCCATGACTAAATCTTAAAGGTAAGGGCGTCTCTAAAAATAGAAGTGTTGCTGAGGGAAATCAGGAATAGTGCATT
>CAZNYF010000124.1:0-8543 GCA_964577195.1 uncultured Thiotrichales bacterium
CTGTTCTTGTCATTCCGGCGAAGGCCGGAATCCAGAGAAGTGACCACCATTGGTGAGCATGGATCCCGGCCTTCGCCGGGATGACGGGATGACGTAAATACTAAAACCGCCTGTGCAGTGTCTGGATTCCGGCATGCGCCGGAATGACGGCATTGGGATATCTACTCAATAGACAAACATTTTTCGTTCATGCGAGAACAAACCTAAAGATCAAACTCTATCAATAAATGAGATCAATTTTTCGAATACTGCTGTAGTGCAGCCTGATCTAGCTCACGGGTTTTGACTTTGAGATAGGCCATTCCCTCTTCGGCTATCACTACTGCTTCTTCGACACCTTTAATGTTCATTAATTCTCGTGCCAGCTCGGAGGCGGTCGCCGGGTTTTGTTCGCCGATATCCAGCGCGTAGCTAGAGAGGTATTGTGGGGGTGCCATGGTTGCGGCGGCTATAAGCCAGAGGATTGCGATGAGCATGCAGAATAAAAATACGGTGGCAATACCATGATGTTCATAAATCCAGCCACCGGCGAATCCGCCAACGAATATACCCAAAAATTGTGCTGTGGAGTAGACGCCCATCGCCGTGCCTTTTATATCTGGCGGTGAGATTTTTGCTACCAGGGATGGCAGGCTGGCCTCGAGTAAATTAAATGCGGTGAAAAAGACCCATAGTGCGACAGCGATTCCCGCCAGTGCTCCAGCGTTGAGGTACATCAGCAGTTCGGCAATCACTAAAACGACGACTGCACCGACGAACACTTGCTTCATGCGTTTATATTTTTCGGCGATGATGATGAACGGGAACATTGCCACAACGCTGAGGAGCATCACGGGTAGGTAAAGCTTCCAATGCTGCGCGGATTCAAAACCAAAGTGGTCGACCAGCTGCACGGGAATAACAACCCAGCTGGCGGTGAGCATTAAATGTAATGTAAAAATACCGAAATCCAGGCGTAGCAACTGTGGATTGGCGAGCACTCTACCTAGATCAGCGCGGACGGTTTCAGCATCGCGGTGCATTTTTAGGGTTGCGGGAGTCGGGATGAGTTTAATGACAATGACGGCCGCTAGCCCGGCTAGTAAGGCCGTGAGCCAAAAGATGCCATCAACGCCGATCCATTGACTTAGCACCGGACCTGTCACCATTGCCAGCGCAAAGGCGACGCCGATGCTCATGCCAACCATCGCCATGACGCGGGCGCGGATTGAATCGCGAGTTAGATCAGATAACAGTGCCAGCGTTGCAGCGGCAATCGCTCCACTACCCTGCATGGCTCGGCCGATAATGACGCCGGCTATCGAATCCGACATGGCTGCGACGACGCTACCAATGGCGAACACAGCCAGACCCCCTAAAATGACGGGCTTGCGGCCAATGCGGTCTGACAACATGCCTAACGGGATTTGCAGTAATGCCTGAGTCAGCCCGTAAATACCGATAGCGACACCAATTAACGTTGGCGTCACGCCTTCGAGAGTTTGCGCGTAAAGCGCGAAGACCGGCAAGATCAGGAATAAACCCAACATTCGTACACCGTAAACGGCGACGAGTCCGGCGGCTGAACGTTTTTCGAGAGCGGTTAAACTGAGTTGGTCGTTACGCCTCATAAAATGGGGTCTTGTTTATTTGGATAGCGTGCAGTTTAGGGGATTTATTGTGCTGATGCGATAAAGATAAAGCTGAAGTTAACACAGATAAACTTTACCAGGTCAGATCATCTGGGATTTCAAAATCCGCATACGGATCATCATCGGCTGAGCTCTCATCACGATCATTTAAGAGAATAATACTTTCCGAACTTCGGTCTTTAATTTTCGCAGCAACTTTCTCCGCAACCACTTCATAACCGTCATCTAAAGCAACCACTGCCAATTTCCCCTCGCTAATATGCTGGCGAATTGTTGTGGATACATAAATCGACTTAACCGTGCCGCTATGAGTGAAATTAAACACCTCACCTTCTTCGTTTTCGGCGGTTTTAGGTTGGCGGTTTATTTGAATTAACTGCTTCACCTGGGCTGCGATGGCTTTATGCTCTGCAACCTGTTTTTGCTCTAAATTCAGCTCCCGATCCTTTTCAATCTGCGCAGCATTGGCTTTTTGGACAGCAATTTTATTCTCATCAACCACCTCAATTCCCTGCTTACGCTGCATCCGATCCTGTTTACGCTTTTGCGCTTCAGCCTGTTTGGCCTTTTGTTTACTGATCAAACCCGCTTTTTTCAGTTGATCTTGTAGTGAATTCCCCATATATCCGCCCCTTATAGGCACTCTGACTTCAATCAGAGAATAGTGCCAGACAAGAGGCTCACATGGAATGCCACAAAACGACGAGGTTGCTGTGATCCCGGTTCTGCTTTCAGTGCATAGGTGAATATTTCACTAAAGTAGCCTTCAAGAAAACTGCTAACTTGCCGAGACCATAGATCAGGAACCCAAAAAGATTCCATATCGAGATCAAAATAATAATAACGAGGAAGTGAGAATGGGCCAGTATAAAGACATGGTGATCCCCAATGAGTTGGACGACATTATTGCGTATATGCGAGATGTTGATAGTTATCGGGAAGAGCTGAGCATGCTGGGTCATACTTGGGATCTGCTGACGATCCTTGGCCAAATGACCGGCGGTGGTACAGACATGACTACCACTCGCAAAGCATTTAAGACGCTCACCGAGCAAATGATTGCGAATCTCGGCCATCAAACGCTGGAAAAAACCGTTCAGGACATGACCGCCAAATCTCAGGTAACGGTTGACCTCATTATCAGAAACTTGTTCGAACGAACGGCGGATATTGGATTTCTTGCGACCGATGACGATATTCGCGATTTCCTCAAAAGTCGTGAGCAGGATGGGGATGCAGTTAGTCAGCGTGATTTCCCCGATTCCTCAGAAGAAACCAACAATGAAAGTGGTGCCGCTGTTATTGCGCGATTCCGCGAATATGTTGCCAAATATTCTGTATACCACAACATCATTTTACTCGATACGAATGGCAATGTAGTGGCACAACTGGATCAAGACAATCCTGTTAAATTTTCTTCTGATCCGTTATTGGCTGAATCCATTCAAACACAACATGATTACGTCGAAACTTTTCGCCATTCCGATCTGCTACCCAACGAAGATGAATCACTCATTTATTCCTATCGTGTGACTGAAACCAATCATGCAGGTTCTCGCGTACTCGGTGTTTTATGTCTTTGTTTTCGTTTTGATAATGAAATGGAGGGAATTTTCCAGACTTTATCCAGTGATGAGGACTGGTCTGTACTGACGCTGCTGGATAAACAGGGGAAAGTAATTTCCAGTAATTCTCCCCATCAAATTCCGGTCGGCTCAAAAATGGAAATGGTGCTCGATCAAAAACACAAAATCATCAAATTTTCTGGCCGACGATATCTGGCAAAAACGGTTGCAACTCATGGCTATCAGGGATTTAACGGTCTAGGTTGGTATGGTCACGTAATGCTGCCGCTGGATGTTGCTTTTGAATCAACGGGTTCACAGTCTATTAAGGCTATAGATGAACAAATATTGAATTCTGTCTTAAAAAATCAAGAATTATTTTCTAAAGAAATTCAGGAAATACCCGTTAACGCAGAAAAAATACAAAGCGATCTCGATCGCACCGTCTGGAATGGAAATATCGCTACCAAAGAAAGCGTTGACAGCAATTCAAATATTGCTTCCAAAGTATTGCTCTGGGAAATCAGTAATACCGGTTTGAAAACCAAAAAAGTGTTTGAGCGATCAATCGAAAACCTGCATGAAACTGTAGTATCTACTTACTTGAGTGATGTGGAGTTTTTAGCGTCGCTATCGACTAACATCATGGATCGGAATCTTTACGAACGTGCTAATGATTGCCGCTGGTGGGCATTGACTTCAGAATTTCGACGCATTCTGGGCGAGGACATTATCAGCCAGAAAGATGCTCAAGGGATAACCGATATACTGACGTATATCAATGGTCTCTATACGGTGTACACCAACCTCTTTGTATACGATAAATCGGGAAAAGTCATTGCTGTTTCTAATCCATCAGAACAACATCTTGTTGGAACAACACTGAAGGAATCCTGGGTATCGGAAACTGCCATGCTGAAAAACTCGCAGAGCTATAGCGTCTCTTCATTTAATAAAACAGCACTGTACAGCGGCGAGCACAGTTATATTTTTAACGCATCGATTAAAGATCTTAAAGATACACGTCATGTGATTGGCGGTATCGGAATCGTGTTTGATAGCGAACCGGAATTCAAAGCAATGCTGACGGACTCATTGCCACGAGATAATCAAGGTGAGCTGATTAACGGTTGTTTCGGTGTCTTTACAGATAATGAAGGAACTGTGATTTCATCTACCAGTGAAATATTACAACCCGGTGAAAAGCTTCAAGTTGAAGCTTCGTTATTTTCACTAAATAAAGGCGAAAGTAGCGCAAAAATTATCGAGCTTAACGGTTTTTACTATGCTGTAGGAATTAAATCCAGTAATGGGTATCGTGAATTCAAGGGTAAAGACGATAATTATAAAAATGAAGTGTTTGGATTTATTTTTATGGCGCTTGATAAAATTAATGCCCATGATCAAACCCCAGCTCAATCAAGCATAACAAAAGTAAGATCAAGCAACACTCATCTGTTGCCGTCTGAAGAATACGTAGAAATTGCAAGTTTTTATATTGGTAATAAATGGTATGGCATCAGAGCAGAAAGCGTTATAGAAGCTATACCATTTTCACGGGTCTCGGTTATTCCGGGTTTAACCGACACCGTGCTTGGCTCCCTGTTTTTCAATGGCAAACCGATTCTAATTTTTAATCCTGGTGAAATACTGGGAGCCTATCCAGATATGGATTCCAGCAATTTACAAGTTGTTATTTTTAAAGCAGGCAAAGGTACTGTTGGTATAGTCGTAGATAGCCTTGGCGAAATTCCGAAAATAGAAAATGCGCGACTCGGAAAGGAAGCTAATCCGTTTGTTGATTCTGACCGGTTTATCGATGGGCTGGTGGAATTAGGATCAAAACAAGAAGGTTCATCTATGCTCATAGTCCTCAATCCTGATGAACTGGGTAACAGAAGCTCGGTTGACAGTGAAGTGAGTGAAAAAATCGAGGCACTGGAGCTATCCAGCATGAGAAAAGCCAGCTAACTGTTTGGCTAAAGCAACATTGACTGTTGCTTATAGTCTGAGTTTTTTGCAACGCAAAATCAGAACAAGACTTACTCGCTACGGGGCAATATGAGTTAATTTTAGATAATTTTTTCAGATCAATTGGATCAGTCGGATTAACCCAAGTATATTAGCCGCTTTCTTGTCAGTGAATTGCCCTCTTCATGGCTAAAATTTCTGTTCGCGGCGCGCGCACCCATAACTTAAAAAACATTGATATCGACTTGCCGCGTGACAAGCTGATTGTCATCACTGGCCTGTCCGGTTCAGGTAAATCCTCGCTGGCATTCGATACGATTTATGCGGAAGGTCAACGGCGCTATGTGGAATCATTATCTGCTTACGCACGGCAGTTTTTGTCGATGATGGAAAAGCCGGATATTGATCATATTGAGGGTTTGTCGCCGGCGATTTCCATTGAGCAAAAAACCACCTCGCATAACCCCCGCTCCACGGTGGGTACTATCACGGAAATTCACGATTATTTGCGGCTGCTTTTTGCCAGAGTTGGCACGCCGAAATGCCCTGAGCATGATCTGGAACTCGCCGCGCAAACGGTCAGTCAGATGGTTGATCATGTACTCGCCATGCCCGAGGGTAGCAAGCTGATGATGCTTGCGCCGGTGGTTAACGAGCGTAAAGGCGAATATTTGCAGCTGTTTAACGATTTGCGCGCGCAGGGTTTTATTCGTGCGCGTATTGATGGCGAAATCTGGGAGCTGGATGATCCACCTGATCTGGATCTACGGCGCAAGCACAGTATTGATGTGGTGGTAGATCGTTTCAAGGCGCGGGATGATCTGCGGCTGCGGCTGGCGGAGTCTTTCGAGACAACGCTGACGCTTGCCAAAGGCATCGCCGTGATCGCTTCAATGGATGATCCCGATGCTGAGGAGATTGTATTTTCCTCCCAATTTGCCTGTCCGCATTGTGGCTACTCATTGTCAGAGCTGGAGCCGCGATTATTCTCGTTTAACAGCCCCAGCGGTGCTTGTCCGGAATGCGATGGTCTGGGAGTGATTCAAAAATTCTCCAAAGATCGTGTCATTGTTGATGGTGATAAAAGCGTTGCCGATGGCGCATTTAAGAGCTGGGATCGACGCAACGCTTACTATTTCCAGATGATCACTTCGCTAGCGAAACATTATAAATTCGACTATGAAAAGCCCTTTAACAAGCTGTCGAAAAAACACCGCGATATCTTGCTTTACGGCAGCGGAAAAACAAAAATAGAATTCAGCTACACCAATGATCGCGGCCTGATCTACGTTCGCAAACACCCGTTCGAGGGCATCGTACATAATCTCGAACGCCGCTTTCGCGACACTGAATCCTCCTCGGTACGCGAGGAACTGAGTAAATTCATGACCTCGCAACACTGCACAGAATGCGAAGGTGCACGCCTGAACGAAGCCGCTCGACATGTATTTGTCGATGGCTACAATTTGCCAGAAATTTCCGCGATGCCGATTGGTGATGCACGTGATTTTTTCGCCAAGCTGGATCTGCCAGGACATCGCGGCAAAATTGCTGACAAGATCATTCGCGAAATTGGCGACCGACTCAGTTTCCTGGTGAATGTCGGCTTGAATTATTTAATGCTCAGCCGCAGCTCAGAAACACTTTCCGGCGGCGAAGCACAACGGATTCGCCTCGCTTCACAGATCGGTGCCGGACTGGTTGGTGTTATGTATGTGCTGGATGAACCTTCCATCGGCCTGCACCAACGCGACAATGAACGCCTGCTGGAAACGCTGAAAAATCTGCGTGATCTCGGCAATACCATCATCGTTGTCGAGCATGATGAAGAAGCCATTCTCAGCGCTGATCACGTCGTCGATATCGGCCCCGGTGCGGGTCTGCAAGGTGGTGAAATTGTAGCGGAAGGCAAACCCGCCGCAATCAAAAGAAACAAAAAATCACTCACCGGCCAATACCTCAGCGGCAAACTGAAAATCGAAATCCCCACTGAGCGCACCAAGCCGCAAGCGAAAAAATATCTCACCATTAGCGATGCTACCGGTAACAACCTGCAATCGGTGAAACTGAAATTGCCCGTCGGGCTGCTGACCTGCGTGACCGGCGTTTCCGGCTCCGGCAAATCAACGCTGATTAACGACACCCTCTATCGCACCATCGCCAATCACCTGCACCGCACCACCCATGACGCGGCCGCACACGGCGAAATTGAAGGACTCGATCATTTCGACAAAGTCATCGACATTAATCAAAGCCCCATCGGTCGCACACCGCGCTCCAATCCTGCGACCTACACCGGGCTGTTCACACCGATTCGCGAATTGTTTGCCGGCGTGCCTGAATCCCGTGCGCGCGGATACAAACCCGGTCGATTCAGCTTCAACGTTAAAGGTGGTCGCTGCGAAGCCTGTCAGGGCGATGGACTGATCAAAGTCGAGATGCACTTTTTGCCCGATATCTACGTCTCCTGCGATGTCTGCTCCGGCAAACGCTACAACCGCGAAACGCTCGACATTCGCTACAAAGGCAAAACTATCCATCAGATCTTGAAAATGCCGGTCGATGAAGCTGCTACATTCTTCAGCGCCGTGCCAACACTCAGCCGGAAACTCGATACTTTAATGGATGTCGGCCTCTCCTACATCACCCTTGGCCAAGCAGCGACAACCCTCTCCGGCGGCGAAGCGCAACGCATCAAACTCGCCCGCGAACTCTCCAAACGAGACACCGGCAGAACGCTCTATATTCTGGATGAACCAACCACCGGCCTGCACTTTCACGATGTTGCACAACTCTTAAAAGTACTGCACCGACTCCGCGACGGTGGCAATACGCTAGTGGTCATCGAACACAATCTGGATGTGATAAAAACCGCCGACTGGATCATCGACCTCGGCCCCGAAGGCGGCTCAGGCGGTGGCAGAATCATCGCTCAAGGAACACCCGAAAAAGTCGCCAAAACCAAAAAGAGTTTTACCGGACAGTTTCTGGCGAAGATGCTGGGTAGCCGTCAAAAGACTTTATGACTTTGAAAACTGTCTAAAACCGAGGCTTTCCACCATCTACTAGTGTTGAACAAATTGCACGAGGAGTCTGTGAGACGCCAGATTAAAATTCTCTATCGAGTATAGGTTTGTCATCACTGTTAAGGGCGTTTCTTTTGGCCAAATATTTTGGTTAAAATTTAATCTGGGATCTCCTTTCTTTTCAGGAATTACCGAGTATAATATATACATTAATATGTATATATTATGGTATTACTTCAGAATGAAAATAACATCTAAAGACCTCAGGATTAAGGCAAAGTCTGCGCTTGATGCCGTCCGACGGGGAGAGAAGGTGGAAATCACTTATCATGGCAAGGTGGTGGCTATGC
>CAZNYF010000125.1:0-8470 GCA_964577195.1 uncultured Thiotrichales bacterium
GCTCGATCTTACTGCTCATGTTCTTGTAAAAACTATGGCACTGTCACTCGCTTTATCGCTTTAAAATGCGGGATTGAACGGGGTGAATCTAATACCACTGTAACCCATAAAAAGTACTCTCCAGGAGCTACCGCAATGCCGTCGATGGAGGCTGAAAAATAGTGGTCTTTGCTGGTCTTTGAAATTCGACTGGAGCTGGTAAATTCTATAATTTCTTTTTGATGCTGATTTTTTAGCAGGCATCTAATATTACAATTAACATTGTTCATTTCGTTATCGTTGCTTTCAATATAGAGCAGAAGCTCTATTTCGCCAGATAATATATTTTTATTCAAAGCACCTCTAAAACTCACTTCTTTAATAAGAGCTGAGAAACAGCCAAGAGTGTTTTTATTTTTCTGGGCATTGATCAGGTTAGTTTTTTCTAATTGCTCCTTAATCCATTGGTGATACTCTATTGAGTCGACTGTTTCCCAAAAACGAGTATTGTCAGGTTGAATATGATGAACCGTTGTACGATAAATTGACTCTTCATTAGAAGAGACTTTTTCTTGATAATCGACAACAAATGTTGCGGCTGCTTGCCAGCCATTCTCCAAGGATCTAGTTTGCTCTCTTTTAGATAATTGTTTTGCTTCTTCTACCCAGCTTTGCAGCATATCTCTTGATACAGCCTCACTTTTTTTTCTAAGTAATTGTAGTGCGTTATCAATATCTAGTTTAATTAAATCATCGTAATAATTTATGTTTAGATGCCTGTGAAGAATTTTTTGTCTGGCTTCTCCAATACCACGAATTTTAGTTAAATCGTGGTAGGGGGTATCGGAACTGTTCATCACCCTGACCTCATTAAACGAGTAGTATTTAGGGCATCTCTAATAATTTTGCATTGAGCAGATTGAAGTTCATGATTAATAGAGGCGCGTTTTTTTAATTAAAGAAGATCCGGATGCAGCTGGCACAACCGGATCTATTCAGGCTCGATTTATGTGTCTTCTCCTTTGTAGAACATAATGCAGGGTCCCTTACAGTACGCTGCAATATGACCGGGGCCGCCACAACCATTTTTTGAAGTCAGAGTCACGCCAATTTCGTAGAGCATACCGCACGAATCGGGATTACATAGGTCACTTTTATCATCTTGACCATTTCCGTCGGTGTCTTGAACTTGAATATCTTGAGGGATCACTACTTCGTAGTCCCAACCATCCTCGTTACAGGCCTCCCAGGCAAATGTTTCACAGGGGTTTTTAACCGAAAGCTCAGGTCCGGGGCCGAGGCTTTCGAGGTGAACGCAAACACACCACTGACCGCAAAGATGCTTTTTAAGGTGACCTTCAATATCCCAGTGGACTTTAATTTTAGCGCCTTGATCACAGTTAACCACTGTTGTGGGTTGCAAGTTATCAAGATCCAAAACCTCGATTTCCATTGACCCTTTAAGCTCAGTTGCAAATGGCTGAATCTGGAAGCCGCATTTAGTTTCGTCAGACATAATATTCTCCAATTTTTTAGTTAACAACAAAAGACGGGGATCCGTCTTAGCGAACAGCTGGTAATTTAATGGAGAATAGTTAAGTGGAACTGATATTAGAGTTAATTTTCACTAGTGTTAATTATTTAATAATTAATTCAGGTATTTCGTTTAGGAAATATTAATATTTCTAATTTTTTGATACAGATCAATTAAATGTTGTTGCGGGTCTAGATCTAGGTTTTCTCTAAGGGATTCTTCGCATGTCTTAAATTGTTGTAGAGCAAGATTCCTTTGACCCAATGAAGAATAATTCTCCATTAAGTGTTGGTGGGCATTTTCATCACAGTTATCCACAGAAATTATCTTTTTATTCAGTGTAATGCTGGTTTCTAAATTTCCTGATTGACGATAGTGCTGGTCGAGTTTAGTGAGGAGTGATCGATATTCTTCCCTGGTTTGATTTTGTAATTCAACTACCCAATCACAGTAGGCGTCTTCAGTGAATGGGGGGCCTATATACAACGCTTCGGCTCTATGAAGATGTGATATGCATTTATCCATTTGTCCATGTAGTTCAAATTTGGCGGCTTGTCTAAGATGTGTGTGAAATTGAATTGCGTCCACCCATAGGTCTATCTGAGGGTTTATTTGATAACAACCGTCTTTAAACAAAACAATGGAAGTATCAGCGAGTATATTTTTTAACGATTGGCGGAGACTGTAAATAGCAACATTTAGATTATTTCTGGCGCTTTCGCTGCTGTGATTGGGCCAAAATATCTCCATTAATACCTCTTTAGGTGTTGGAGTTATTCCTTTGCTGGCTAAATATTTAAAGAGCTGCTTACTTTTTCCTTTGGGCCAGACAACTATCTTTTGTTCATTTAAGTATGCTTTAAATACGCTGAAAAAATAGATTTTTAGAAATGCTTTGTTACCGGGACTAGCTTGATTTTTTGGGGGGCAAAATATTTTTTTATCTGTTCCATCAGTTGGCGTAGAAAAGTTGCCGAGTCTGTTGTTTTTTTCAGGCGTATTAACTGGTGGGTTTGGTTGAGGCTGGTCACCCAGCAATGCCATAGAGCTTTCTAAATCTTGCTTGAGCCTGAGGGCATTTTGATGCGCGTCTTGAGCTTGGTGGTGATGACGTTCTTCATTCATCAGTGTGTCCAGGTAGGCACTACAGATAGAGATACTCTGATCAAGTATCAGCCGCCGTGGTGATTGGCTAGAGCCTTGAAATTCTGATTGCAGTTCATCTAGCAATTTTGTGACTGTCGAAAATTCAGCCATTACTTGGGAGCTGATAGTATTACATCCGGGGTTATCAGGGAGATACCCACCCCACTCAGTATTAGAACCCATACCAACTCTCCTATCTTATTGTCCCATCTCAAGTCCTTTTAGTGGACTTTCATTTTATTTGTAATTTGAGGTTTTTAATAACCAGAAAATATAATTAATAAACCAAACTACTAAGTTACTAGTTAGTCACGCATTAAATGCAGCGCTAACCATTGGTTAATAGTTAGATAAGTATTGGTTTAGTTTGATTAGCTAGACTCGAACTCGAAAAGAGTCGGCGATATTCCTTGTGATATCCACTTTTGACTATTTTTCAAAAGGAGGATTGGGTATCCGAATACTCTGTGTTACGTCACGATGACCTTTGATCCTGAGTTTTTATACGAACTTGTTATGCATTAATAGTAGTGCAAATCAATTGAAAATCAATGTTACAGCCAAATTATATTGTTAACAATTGTGAGGTGGTGAGATGTTGTACCTGGTGAGTAAATTGTTATTTTGTTTACTTATTACGCTGTTACTGGGCTTGTTACTGGGATGGTTGGCTTCAAGATATTTGAATCGGAGCCAATCGGTCCGTTGCAAAATAAAATTAAAATCAGTGCAAAATGATCATGAACGGTTAGCGGAGCAGCTTCGTGATGAAAAGCTGAAACATCAGGCGAGCGATCAGAAATACAATTCAGTTCAGGCGCAATGGTATGAATTGAAACGTAATCTGGAAAATGAGCAATATGCTGCAATGCGGTACAAGGAAATGCTTTCTAATGAACGCCAAACTAATGTTAATCGCCGCTTCAAACTGGAGCGTAACTTAACTCAGAGAGAAATTCGCATTGATGATTTGAATCTGGATTTGCAAAACACTCGTCTACAGGCGGCAAGAGACCTTAATCGCTTGAATGGCAGGCTACGGACTTTGTCCTTTGATGAGGAGCATAGCGCCAATGCGGAGGAGCTGTTGCTTCTGGAGCGGGATGAATTGAGAGATGCGTTGAACCTGAGAGAGCAAGAATTGTTGAGGATTAATCAACAGCTACAAGGTTTGGAAGTGACCGATGATCAGTCAACTCAAGAGCTGCGACAGTCAGCGAAGATGTACAGCCAGTTACAGGATACTTACGGTTCTCTTAATGCCGAATATGAAGGTCTAACTGAACGCCATAGTCACTTGCAGGACAAGCTTGCGGGAATCACTCAAGAACGGGATTCGTTGCAGACTCAGATGATTGATGTTGGAAATAAAGAGGAAGCGTTAGAGCTGGGATTACAATCGGTTGGTGATGAGCAGGGCAAGCTGAAGGCTGAACTTACTTCTGTGAAACAAGAAGCGAATCAGTGTCGAACCCAGTATCGGGAAGCGCGCGATGAACTGGAGCAGCAGCGTACTCAGTGCCGAAGTATTACGGAGCACTTTGCGGGGATGGACAAGGAGCTGGCACAGTCACGAATGGAATGTGCTCAGATCAAGGCCAGATTGAATGCCCGCTAACTGAGCTAAAACGCGACCATAATCGCGGCTGTACCTACAATGTTCAACACGATTGCATGCAGCGTTAGACGCTTCGGCAAGGCGGTATTTTGATTTTACCCGATCAATATTTCTATCTGAACAGTTTGCGCGATGTCTCGCTCTCGACACATCTGCCAAGCTTAGAAGACCGGCATTTTACAATGCTCTGGTGACAATATGAATGTTCACCAAATACAAGGAGATCGTGATACCATTCTGGGCTCATAAAAAGGGCACTTTCGGGTAGGATCTAACCCATCCAGCAGTTATCTGCCCAGTACATCATCCAGATGGATAAACGGGTAATCTTCGGTATCAAAGATCATAAATGAGTGGCTTGATTAAAATACTCTCAGGTTGGAAAACACAGTTCGTACCATTTTTAGGATGGTTGGGTGAGCTGCGCAAGGCTGACACGCTAAAAGCCGATCTGCTGGCTGGCTTAACCGTTGCATTGATCCTGATTCCCCAATCGATGGCATACGCTTCATTGGCTGGTCTGCCACCGTATTACGGTCTCTACGCCGCTTTCCTGCCGGTAATGATCGCTGCGTTTTTTGGCTCGTCCCGGCAGCTCGCGACTGGGCCAGTGGCGGTAGTTTCCTTAATGACGGCCGCTGCACTAGAACCGTTGGCTGCGGGCAATCCAGAGAGCTATCTGGCCTACGCGCTACTGTTGGCCTTGATGGTCGGTTTATTTCAGCTGTCACTGGGTCTGTTTAAGCTGGGGGTGTTGGTAGATTTTCTCTCTCATCCCGTGGTGATGGGTTTTACCAACGCGGCGGCGATTATTATCGCCACTTCACAGCTGGGTAAATTATTTGGTGTTACCGTCGAAAAAGCCGAGCATCACTACGAAACGGTTTGGTATACGCTGGAGGCTGCGTTTTATAATACGCATTGGTTGACGCTCTCAATGGGGGCGATGGCAATTGCCTGGATGTTGATCTTGCGTCGGGTGAATCCCAAGCTTCCCAACGTATTAGTCGCTGTGGTGCTGACCACTATTATTTCCTGGTTAATCGGCTTTGAAGAAAAAGGCGGTGCCGTGGTCGGTGTGGTGCCGGAAGGGCTGCCGGCATTTTCTTTTCCGTTGATTGATTTTCCTGTTGTGGCACAAATGGCAACAGCGGCTATTACAATTGCGTTGATAGGTTTTATGGAAGCGATTTCAATTGCTAAAGCCATTGCTGCCGAGTCCCGACAAAGGCTTGATCCAGATCAGGAGTTAGTTGGTCAGGGCTTATCGAATATCGTATCCAGTATGTTCAGTGGTTATCCTGTGTCAGGCTCATTTTCACGTTCTGCGGTGAATTTTTCTGCGGGAGCAGTGACGGGGTTTTCATCCATCGTGACAGGCGTCATCGTGGGTGTGACTTTGCTGTTTTTAACACCTTTGCTCTACCATCTTCCACAGGCAACATTGGGCGCAGTCATTATTATGGCGGTGCTGAAACTGATTCGTATTAAAGAAATTAAACATGCCTGGAAAGTAGAAAAACATGATGGCTGGGTTGCTATCATTACTTTCGCCTTAACACTGATTTTTGCACCACATTTAGATAAAGGCATTTTGATCGGTGTGATTCTGTCATTGGGGTTATTTGTCTTTCGTACCATGCGTCCACGGTTTGTAGAAGTCGCTATGCATACCGATGGTACGCTACGAGATGTGAATCTGTTTGGGCTTGAAACTTCACCGGAAGTGTCGATTGTGCGCATGGATATGTCGTTGTATTTCGCGAACGCCGGTTTTCTAGAGAATCGTGTCCTGGAAATTGTTGCAGACCGGCCAAATCTCAAATATCTAATTCTCGATGCGCAGGGGATTAACAGTATTGATTCTACCGGTGAAAGTATCTTGGAAGTGTTGTCAGAAAGGCTCGAGGCTAACGGTATTCAAATGGTCTTGGTGCGAATGAAGAAACAAATTGTCGATATATTGCAAGAATCAGGATTCCTGGATGTCATTGGTTCCGAGTGGGTTTTCCGTCGTTCCACTGAGGCAATTAATTACCTGGTGAGCAAGGTGGATGATCCCGAGTCGCTAGATCGGTTGCGCCGCCCCAACGTGTAGGACTGATCACACTTTGCTACGGGAGGTATACTCTTTGCACCCAAGAATATCCGTTTAGAGTGCGTAGATTTTTGTGCAGAGCAAGGCGCAAAGATGCAGCAATAGCGGGCTATTGCAAGGCTTTGCAACGCAGCTATTCGCGAAAAAGATGCGTGCTATAAACGGGGTATTCTTGGGTGCAAAGAGTATATATGCAGCAATTCTTTCCAATCTAAATCCGCGCAACACCCGTTTCAACTGCCGCTCTCGCAACGGCTGGTGCAACCACATCGATCAGACGCGGATCAAGCGGCTTGGGAATAATATAGTCAGCGCCAAACTCAAGCGAATCGACTTGATAAGCTTTTAATACTTCAGCAGGGACAGGTTCTCTTGCCAAATCTTTAAGCGCATGCACCGCTGCAATCTGCATCTCGATGTTAATTTTACTGGCTCGCACATCCAGGGCACCGCGAAAAATAAACGGAAACCCCAGTACGTTATTGACCTGATTTGGATAATCACTGCGACCGGTTCCCATAATTAAATCACTGCGCGTTTTAAACGCCAGCGCCGGGCTGATTTCAGGATCAGGATTGGAAAGCGCAAACACTACCGGGTTCTTCGCCATCAATGCGAGCTTTTCTGGCGGCAATAAATTAGGGCCGGATACACCGATAAATACATCAGCATCAGTGCAAGCATCGGCCAGGGTGCGCTGCGAGGTTTCATGCGCAAAACCGGATTTGTACTCGTTCAAATCATCGCGCCCACTATGAATGACGCCTTTTCGATCCAGCATAAATAAATTGTCATGTTGCGCGCCGAGCTTCATGAGTAAATTCATCGAGGCAATCCCGGCAGCACCGGCGCCCAAACAAGCAACCTTGGCATCCTCAATCCGCTTGCCCTGAATCTCCAGCGCATTTAAAAGACCCGCAGCGATTATGATGGCAGTGCCATGCTGATCATCATGAAACACAGGAATATCCAATGCTTCAGATAACCGTCGCTCAATTTCAAAGCAATGCGGCGCGGCGATGTCTTCAAGATTAATGCCACCAAAAGTAGGTGCAATAGCTTTGACGGTTTCGATAAAATGTTCAGGGTCGTTGCTATCCACCTCAATATCGAAAACATCAATATTTGCAAACCGCTTGAACAGCACCCCTTTACCTTCCATCACCGGTTTGCCAGCCAGCGCGCCGACATTTCCCAACCCCAGCACCGCAGTGCCATCGGTAATCACACCAACCAGGTTTCCCTTGGCAGTGTAGCGATAAGCATCTTCCGCATCAGCAGCGATTGCGCGCACCGGCTCTGCCACTCCGGGCGTATAGGCAAGCGCCAGATCTCGTTGCGTCTCGGTGGATTTAGTCACCTCAATCGCAATCTTTCCGGGCGGACTAGAGGAGTGGTAGTCAAGTGCTTCTTGCGCGGTGGGTGTGCTCATTGGCTGGAGAATTGGTAGGGATCAGGCGCACATAGTACACCGCAGTTTTGCGAAAGACACCCATCATCCTAGAAAGCGCAGTTGAGCGCAGAAAAGACATGTAAGACAATGATGTGGATAGTGAATTCAAAAAATGCGTAGTCACCTTATTGGTGATGAGCAGTTTTTTGAATTTGCTAGGCGCATTAGTAGCTTGCATGGACTTCTGTGATTCAACTGCGTTTTTTAGGATCATGCCTCAGCTATCTTTTTCAATTTCGTAGCTAAGCTTCATTGGAACCTAACTTGATTCTTATTCCAACGCGCTTTGAATCTAAACCGTCTGCTTGAAAAATCGTTAGCTTGATCACATTACGCAGTTATACTGATCAATATTTACAAAAACTTGCAGAATAGATCACGAAGAACTGACAGAGAAGAAGATATAAATAGTGCTCTCCAGTAACCCTGTCACGAGAACATCATGAAACTACATTATGAAGAGAAATACCCGGTAGAACATGGCCCCGTTGTTGGAAATGCCCTGTCAGCAGCCTTTGCTATTGGCGTACTCATGCTAGTCGCCACATTTGCCGTATCCACAATAATCCAGTTCTTATCTTAAAACTAATAACCACGGAGCAAGGATGCTTCGTGGTTTTAAACTACGCCTTAAAAGCTAGT
>CAZNYF010000126.1:0-8183 GCA_964577195.1 uncultured Thiotrichales bacterium
CACTTGCCTTCGCCACATTTACCTTCAGCTTTTTTGGCCTTGTCGCCGCCACATTTTCCTTCACCACATTTACCTTCGGCAGCAGACTTGGTAGATGTTGCGCTGGCTTTAGTATCAAATGGATTACCGTCTGTCGCACAGCCCGCTAGACTGGTTGCTAATACAATACCTGCCGCTATTGAGGTGGTTTTGATTGATAATTTACGCATGAGAAAAACTCCGAAAATAAATACACTATAAAGTCTGAGCCAGAACGGGTCAGGCACTAAAAAAAACATCAACCACGATTCAAAAGCATGGGTACGATGGATTACTTACTGACGAAATTGATATCTTCTGTTCCGCCTTCCAAACGGTACCCAACAAAAAAACTCACTGTTGATACTTACCGCTACGAACGCAAGAGTAGATTAGATGCAGTATTAGCCTCGGACACTTAACTGTGATTTAGTTGAGTAGATAACTCAGGACTTTTCAATGAACAGGGTTTGGCGATTATTCTCTGTCTTGACTTCGACCTCGTGTCCAAATGCCTTG
Source organism: uncultured Thiotrichales bacterium (assembly GCA_964577195.1). Taxonomy (GTDB): domain Bacteria; phylum Pseudomonadota; class Gammaproteobacteria; order UWMA-0217; family UWMA-0217; genus HyVt-560. The sequence continues at coordinate 538 of CAZNYF010000126.1, forward strand.
CAGGCAGCGAGCACTTCATTCACCACGGCAGGTTGTCCAGGTATGACTCTCAAAATTTCTTGTTGCTCGATCTGCTTAAGCGCTTTTTTTAATTGCAAAATATGGAGTGGACAAGCAACACGTTCAATAATAATTTCTTTATCGTACTTCATTAGATTTGGTCTCTAAATAATCCCACCATGATTCCCTGAATTCTGACTTGATCAGCCGGATAAAACATTGGCGGCATCGAGCTATTGCCTGGACGCAGTTCGACCACGCCTGTTTCGTGCGCATAGTAATACTTGAGCGTTGCTTCCCAGGAGTTTATTAATGCAACGATGATGTCACCATTGTTTGCCGTTTCTCTTTTTTCGATAATGACGTAATCATTATTTAACACGCCTGCTTCAATCATCGACTCGCCATCAATTCGCAAAATATAGCGATCCGGGCCACAAAAAGTACTCGCAAGATCAATATTATCATGTCCTGGAATAGCCTCTATCGGCGCGCCAGCGGCAATTTTGCCGTGATAAGGCAAACTACTAAGAGGTACTTCATCTTCAAAAATTGAATAAGCGTTTTTGCCAATGCCAACGCCGAGATAGCCTTTATCAATTAAAGTATGAACATGTTGATGCGCGGTACTACGGGTGTTGACACCAATACACTCACCGACTTCTTCCAGCGTTGGTTGCCGCCCATGCTCGCGAATAAACTCTTTGATACAAGTTAATGTCGCTTGTTGCTTGGCTGTTAGCATCATGGTTAAATTCGTAAATTGTTCGTAGTGGATCAAGTATATGAAACAATAAACGAACAATCAACCTGAATTTAGGCCGCACAGTTTCAGCAGTTATCCTAGAAAAATCAGTTGAGCACCGAAAAGACACGTAAGCCATTGGCGTGCATGGTGGAACAGAAAAACTCGTAGTCACCTTGCTGGTGATGAGAGCTTTTTCTGTTTCGCCAGGTGCGTCAATGGATTGCGTGGACTTCGGTGATTCAACTGATTTTTCTAAGGTTATAGATTAATGATTGGTAAGGCTTGGTGGTTTGCGAATGGTCAACCAGATAATGGCGAGGATAATAATCAATAGCGCAGGAATCGCGCCTATGTTCACTATCTTCCATCCAAATTGATGCTGCAAGGCACCTGCAATGAGTGAGGCAATTGCTACCGTGCTAAAAACGGAAAAGTCATTAATCGCCTGAGCTTTGGTTCGTTCACTTTGGTGGTAGGTTTCGGTTAACAGGGTCGTGGCTCCGACGAATAGAAAATTCCAGCTAATACCCAGTAGCAACAAGGCTGTCCAGAAATGCCAAAGTTGGGTGCCGGAAAGATTAATAAAAATGCAGCCTAAACCGAGCAATGCGCCAATAAACATCATCGGTAAAACGCCAAAATAGCGGATTAAATGTCCGGTCACCAAAGAGGGCGCAAACATGCCCAGAATATGCCACTGAATAACAAATGCAGTATCACCAAAGTTATGATTGTGATGGTTCATAGCCAGCGGCGTTGCGGTCATTAGAAAAGCCATTACGCCATAACCCAGCATGCCGCACAGCAGAGCTACGATAAAACGTGGCTGAGCAATAATAGTGCGTATAGCACGAGGCGGAAAATCAGCCTCTATTTCTTCAGCCTTGGGTAACCGTAATAATGAAAGTACAAAAAAAGCCAACACATACACGCCAATCAAAGCGAGATAGCTTCCGGCAAAAACCGCATCGGGAATGGTATCGCGCGTGTATTTTGCAAGGTTAGGGCCAATCACGGCGGCTGCAATACCGCCTACCAGCACATAAGAAACCGCGCGACTTTTTAGTGCATCAGAAACAGAGTCTGCAGCGGCAAATCGAAAGTACACACCAAACCCATTGAATACTCCAATCAATGCAGTACTGCTGACAAACAGCCAGAACTGATGCTGCATAATTGAGTATGCGGCCAGTGTTGCTCCACAGACACCAATAAGCGTCGAGAGCATAAATACGCGTCTTCGACCAAAACGCGCCAGCAGTAGCGCGGCTGGAATCGTGGTAAGCATGGTTGCGACAAACTGCATCGCCAATGGCAGTGTTGAAAGTGACTTGTCTGTTGCCAGCATCAATCCCACAAGCGCTGCAGAAGTGACCATTAATGAGGTGCCACTCATTAATAGTGCCTGGCCAATCGCCAATACAGGTACATTGCGAGAAAATGAGGAGATTCGAACTGCAAACCATCAGAAAAGAGGCGGCAGTATACGCTTTGCTACGCACATTCATGCACAAACTAGCCCCCTCAAATCTCAGAATGACTTTGTCTGGTTGTCGTTTGACAGCACAATTTTGTCAGCGGTCTATACTCTATAAACCGTAAATTAGATTTCATACTGGCTTGCAAAGCTTGCAAGGTCAGTCATTGGCTGCTAATTTGCCTCGTTCTCAGGCCGTTGCCCTCACATTTTAATGAGACTTCGGTACATATTTGATGACAATAGAGTTAGGAAATTACCATGAAACGAAAGTTACCATTGAAAAGTGCCGCTGCGGCGAGCCTTATAATCGCTGCATCGATGGCCGGTTGCCAATCTAAAGATGGCGACAGCGACAATCCATTTGACGCAGTGAAAGATGCTGCTTCTTCCGTTGGCGATGCAGCCAAAGGTGCTACAGATGCAGCTAAGAGCGCAGCTTCTGCTACTGCTGGCGCAGTTGGTGATGCAGCTTCTGCTACTGCTGGTGCAGTTGGTGATGCAGCTTCAGGCGCAGCTGGTGCTGCTAAAGGTGCTGTTGCAGCAACCGCTGGTGCTGCTGCTGGCGTAGGCGCTGCTGCCAAGAAAGCCGTAACAAGTGAAGGTAAGTGCGGCGAAGGCAAATGTGGCGGCGACATGAAAAAGAAGATGGAAGGTAAATGTGGCGAAGGCAAATGCGGCGACGACATGAAGAAGAAAATGGAAGGCAAATGTGGCGGCGACATGAAAAAGAAAATGGAAGGTAAGTGTGGCGAAGGTAAGTGCGGCGGTGCTAAGGAATAACCGTTTGCGCTAATCAGCGTTTCACATAAAAACTGCCGCTCCGAGCGGCAGTTTTTTTGCCCAAAATTTATGTTGGGTTCAAGTTTCTGTCTCAGCCATTTAAAAGTAAAATCTAATGCCAAGCTCTGGATTAGTCTCTAACCGATCCAGCTCCAGCCCAGATGCCTCGGCACCAAGAGTCAACGCCCAATTCTTAGCCAGCGAAATACCTGCTTTAATTTCTGCTGCCCAGATATCCGCCGAATTTAAAATATCCCGTTCAAATTTAAGGCCTGTCTTCAGGCGAAATCCAGATACTGGTTCCCACAATACGCCAGAGCGCAGTTTGCCGGTGATGGTTGTTTTTTCATCGAGATCCCGGTCTCGAACCAGACTGGTTTCTGCAAAGACAAAACCCAGAGGCGCATGTTTTGACAATCGGTACGCAAGTCCCGCACCACCCAGTAACTCGAAACGTGTCGGCTTGTCGTGACTATCCTTATTAAAAGCGATGCGCGTACGCCAGGATATCGGCTTAAAAAACCGGTCTCGTGGCTCTACCGACTGTATATCCAGAACAATAAATTCTTTAAGAAAAACATCACCATGCTCATTCCCGGCTAGCGTGACGCTGCCAAAGTCGATCGCAGTGTTATCGCCATATCCTGGAGATGGATCGAGAAAGTCATGGTATGCGGGACGAAATTGTAATTGGTATTGTTGCACCCCGCGACTTTCTGAATACATTAAACCAATTCGGGAGGTTCCGTGACCCTGATCGGGAGAGAATTCAGGCGGTTGTACCTCTATCTCTTTGGTAATCAGTGGTATTTTCGCACGTTTTTTTAACAGTCGCCTCTCGGTTTTGCTCAATCGTGTAACTGAACCACCGCTAATAAGTCGTTGGTAACGAGAAAAATCACTGGCTAGATCAAGTAGCTTTGCCTGCTTTAACGGTGATAATTTGGATAGCCCGAGATCTTTCCCATGAACAACACGATCAACTTGATCGGCTGACAAGGCGCGTTGTTGTACATTAATTTTATTCGATAACGAGCCTTCAAAATGACGTGCTCTGATGAGCTGTTTTTGCTCCAGAACTTTGATGGTATCTACTGGAATTACCCAAGTCTGGAAAGCATCGGTTAAGCGATCTTCTGGAAATGCGACATCCAGTAACGAGAGTAAATGGTAGGAGCAATTTTCACGGAAAAAGTAGTAATCGAACGATGCGATCAGCATTTCGTAAGCATGAGTTAACACCCAGTCCACCTGACCAGGAGAGAGATTGAGCGTGTACTCCCAGATATCGCGGTTATCTACCTGACCATATTCACGCAGTTTTATGTGGTATGGCAAGATATGAAAGCGACCTTGAAAGGCACCACCTATACCACCCACTGCATACAGCAACGGGCTAACTTGTTCGGGTATTTCTGCGGCAAAATTTAAACTTTGATTCAGCAGCTTTAATTCAGCGTCCTGATCTTTTTTATCCAGACGTAGCAAAGTATGCCCAAAGGCAGAAGAGGGGCTATTAGGATGCGCGGAAGGAAAAATAATGGTCAGGGTATCCGCTGAAAAAAAGGTTTTGTAACGGTCAAACTCTGGGCAATCCTGTGTTGGAATGAGTTTCCCCAATTCTCCTAGTGACTCCGTTAACCACTGTCGTCTGGCAACAAAACGACAACTCGCCGTCAATCTCATGGGCTGCTTAACTGTTTTGGAAAACAACCCCGCCAGCGTTGCTTCCAGCTCCTGTTGAGGGTTGACTTTACCTTGCTCAGAAAGAAAATAATGAGGCACATCAATTTGGCTTTCCCAGCCTTTTGCTTTTTTCTGGTAATGCAGTAAAGCTGACCACATTGGCTGTTGCGCCAATTTAAGTTTACGAGCGTGTGATATCAGCTGAGCCAGGGGTAAGTCAGGTTGCTTTATCGCTAGTTCAACAGCAGCATCATAATCACCTTGAGTCAGTGCGGCAGTGACAGGTGAATGATTATCCGCAACCAAAGGCTGAGCCATGAATATGCTCACCCATAATAAAAAAATAATTCGCAGGGTTTTCAACAGATTATCAATTCAGGTTACTCATAAAAAAGCCCGCCATGAAGACGGGCTTTTGTTCCAGGAAAACAATCTCCCGGATGATGGCTTAGTTAACGTATTTCGCTAACGCACTATCACTTAGCATAGCCTGATCCAGCGCTGCGAGAATTTGCTCTGGTTGGTCTGCATCAAATACGCTGTCGAAACGGCTTTGGCTCAATTTCTGAAACGCGGCCAGATCCTGATTTTCAACACCGATCAAATAAGCCAGTGCTTCAAGGTGATCACCTTGTCCTTTAGCAGCATCAATCGTCAGCTTGTCCATATTGCTGGCAACAAAGATTTTCTTAGCTTCTTCGCGTTGTACGGTATGAGTTGGATCACAACCCATCAAGCCGCCACCAGTGGTCATAAAAAAGGTATTGGGAATAACCAGGTTATTCAAAATAGCGGCAGCAATTTGAGGGCCTTTGCCACTTTTTCCGTCCATTACCATTGCACCTAAACCACAACCACCACCTGTTTCAGCAGCGTTAGCGGTAAAAGCGGTAGTCAGCGCCAGAGACGCAACAATCATTAAAGATTTTTTCATTTTAAACTCCGTAATTACCAAGGTTATAGGGTGATGTATTTAGACAGCTGCGGGTCAGTTGCCATCGCTGTATCTAAACGTGTCAAAAATGCTTGTGAATCGCTGGAATCAGCTACAAATAACTCGCTGTAACGAGTTTTCACCATCTTATAGAAGGTCGCTTGATCCGCTGATTCGATAGTCAACAAGTCTGCCAATGCGTGAAGATGATCGCCAGTACCCTTAGCCGCGTCACGAGCAATATTATCCATATTGCCTGCAACATAGAGATTGCGCTGGTATTCTGCTGTCACCATGCTTTCACCGACACAGCCCAGGCTGTCAAAACTCAAACCAAAAAGTTGGTTGGAAACAGTCCCATTGGTTGTCGCTGCGAGTACATGAGGACCTAAACCAGACTGTCCGGCAAATATTTGTTGCCCTAGACCACAGCCTGCGCCTTTATCAGCTATTGCGCCGATGGGCAGAACCAGTAATCCAGCGAGCGGTAATGCTGCTAGTATTTTCTTCATAGTAAATTCCTTGTTAAATTTGGAAGGAATGGACGTTATAGTAGAACCTTAAAGTGGTGTCAATCGGAATGATCAAGAACTATCCAAATGGGGGTAACACTCTGAAATCTGGACGAATTGTTAACTGGCTAATCAGCTTGTCGGTGCTTTTGTTGCTCAGCGGTTGCTCCGGTCTGTTTTTTGTCCCGGACCGTCAGCTAATCCTGGAGCCTGATCGGCTCAAGCTGGATTTTGAAGATATTTTTATCCCTACCAATGATCAACAAAAGCTACATGGCTGGCTGCTAAAAGGAGAGGCTCCAGTAAAAGGGACAGTGATTTTTCTGCACGGAAATGCCCAGAACATTAGCTATCACATCGCTTCGGTTCGCTGGTTGCCAAAGCATGGCTATAACGTATTTCTTTATGATTATCAGGGGTATGGAAAATCAACAGGTAAGGCGAGTATTAATAATAGTATAGATAATTTCAGCTCCGTCATCGAAACGCTTGATCGAACCTTACCTAAGGATCAGCAGAAGTATTCTGTCTTTGGTCAAAGCCTGGGTGGCGCGTTAGCCATTGCTGCAGTTGCTAAAAATCAAGGCACTACGTCGTTTCAATCGTTGATCGTTGATAGTGCTTTTTCGGGGTTTAGAACTATTGCCAGAGAAAAAATGCAGGAGCTGCTGCTGGTGAGACCTTTTTCTGGCGCATTACAATATTTGTTCACGGGGCAGCCCAATATTCTCGAAGAGATTGCTTCAATCAAATCGACTCCGATCTTAATTTTGCAGGGCAAAAACGATAAAATTGTGCCGCCAGCACATGCACAAAATCTGTACGACAAAGCCAACGAGCCGAAACAACTACACATTCAAGCAGGCGCCAGACATATACAATCCCTTGCCAGTGAAACCGTGCGAGCGTTGATGTTAGAGCAATTGAGTCAGTAAAAGCATTGAACCTGGAAAAATCACTCGTACTCAATCGCTGTGATTTCATAATACAACTCGCCACTGGGAACCTTGGCCAGAACTTCATCCCCCAAAGTGCGGGTCATCAATGACTTGGCAATGGGTGAATCCATACTGATATACCCTTGGGCATGATCAATCTCATCGGGGCCGACGATTCGATACCTTTGCTCTTGTCCTTGTTCATCAACCAGCGAAACCCAGGCAGCGAAAAAAATTTGTTGTGTGTTAGACGGGCGCTGATTGACCACTTTGAGGGTTGGCAAACGCTTTTGTAAATACCGAATGCGTCGGTCTATCTCGCGGAGCTCTTTTTTGCGATAGATATACTCTGCGTTTTCGGAGCGATCACCCTCCGCAGCGGCGGCTGACAATGCAGCAGTCACTTCGCGGCGACGAATCCAGATGGCCTTTTCTTCGTTTTTTAACCGCGTGTAGCCCTGCTGGGTGATATAGGGAGATTTTGGTGGGGAAGGTGGGCGATAGCGACCCATATAAACTTATGCCGATTGTAAACCCAGCATTGTAGACGACTTGTTGCGATGCGAAC
>CAZNYF010000127.1:0-8116 GCA_964577195.1 uncultured Thiotrichales bacterium
GCAATGATATAACACCGATCACAACCAGCTTATTGGTTGAGCACAAATCATCTGAGTTAAACTCTCACTGTTTTATCGACATCAACGTGAGTTCAAAACATCCGCATGCATCTTCAGGAAATCGAAACCAAACTCCAGGCAGCTCGTACCCGACTGATTCTGGACAAGCCTTTTCTTGGTGCGCTGGTGTTGCGGCTGCCCATGGTGGTGGCTGATCCCAATTGGTGTAAAACCACTGCGACGGATGCGCGTAAGTTTTATTACAGCGCTGAGTATATCGAAGCACTGACGGCTGCAGAAACCCAGTTTGTGCTGGCACATGAGGCGTTGCATTGTGCCCTGTCCCACTTTGCCCGGCGTGAGCATCGCATCAAAATGCGTTGGGATGTGGCTTGCGATTACGCGATTAATCCTTTGCTGATTGAAGATGGTCTGACTGCGCCACCGCGCAGCTTGATGATGAAAGAATATAACGGCATGACTGCAGAGGAGATCTACCCTTGCATTGATGAGAACAGCGATGTCGAAACGCTTGACCAGCACGTCTATGACAAAGATGAACCCAGTGAAGGCGGACAAAAACAAAACGCAGGGGAAGGAGAGTCCGAGAACAAGGGCGCGCCACAAACCGAAAATACAGATAGTGATGGTGATGATCCCAACGATGCGCAAAATGGAGAAACGGGTGGCGATTCTCCCAAGGAGCAACAAGAAATAAACGATGCTGCGGGAGGCGATGAAGATCAGTCCATCGACAATCCGGAACAACAGCAGACGTCTGGCGAGCAGGCAGGCGCGCCAAAACCCGCCCCATTAACTCAGCAGGAAATGGATACACTCAGCACCCAGTGGCAGCAACGTCTCGCCGGTGCGGCGCAGCAAGCAATGCAGGCTGGCAAAATGAGTGGCTCCATGTCGCGTATGTTCGAAATTATGGCGCAGCCTCGCCTGCCCTGGCGGAATTTACTCTCCCGCTATGTCTCTGCCGTTGCTCGCGATGACTACAACTATAGCCGCCCGTCCAATCGGCGCGGTGATCCCGCTATTTTCCCCAGCTTGCGTAGTGCGCAGCTCAATTTAACCGTTGCGATTGATACCAGCGGCTCAGTCAATAATCGGGAAATCAGCGAATTTATTTCCGAAATCAGCGCCATAAAATCCAACCTGCGCGCCCGTATTACCCTAATGGCCTGCGACTCAAACCTTGCTGAAGGCTGCCCCTGGATCTATGAACCCTGGGAGGATTTGGAATTCCCTGCCCATCTTACTGGTGGCGGTGGTACTAGCTTTATTGAGCCGTTTAGAAAGACCAATCTCGAAGATCAACAACCCGATGTATTTATTTATTTCACTGACACACAAGGGAAATTCCCCAAAGAACAGCCCACCTACCCTGTCCTGTGGCTGGTTAAAGGCAAAGGTCAGGTTCCCTGGGGACAGCGAATCCAGCTTAACTAAAGTCGTGATTCAATCCACTTGTAGACAAAAATGGTGACAAGACTAGTAACATGTAACCAAATGAGCTAGCCTAGTTACATGTAACCTTTTGGAGAAAATCGTGACAAATCAAGTGAATGAAAAAGTCGCCCGTTACCGCACTCGCATGAAAGCAGCAGGCATGCGGCCTATACAAATTTGGGTGCCGGATACCCGTCAACCCGATTTCACTAAAGAGTTAGCTCGCCAGATTAATGTGCTAAAAGGCCAACCCGAAGAGCAAGCCGCATTAGATCTCATTGAAGCCGAAAGTCTTGCTGAGACTTGGGAGTGAAGCGAGGTGATATCGTTACCGTGGCCGCCCAAGGCGACTACGGTAAGCCCCGCCCTGCTGTTGTCATTCAGGCCAATGCGCTCAACCAACTCGATACCGAGAGCACCATTCTTGCGCTAGTGACGAGCACCGTAAGAGATGCGCCGCTATTGCGACTCACAATTGAGCCAACAGAAGAGAACGGCCTACATCGAACCTCTCAGATAATGGTCGATAAACTGCTCACAATCCGCAGAAACAGAACCGGTAAAACGGTTGGCCAGCTAACAGACAAACAACTCGTTGAGTTGACTCGGCTACTGGCACTGGTGATCGGAATAGCCTAAAAAATGTAAACAGTTCTATTGATCCACAATAGCGCCAGATTGTGCTGCTTCTAAATCGCCGCTCACACCCCCGGCATCCGACGCTCTCTCACTTGAATCCGCACCACCCAAAGCCTGGGCAGGCGTTGGTGCTTCTCCTCCCATCGAAACGACACAATCCTTAACGTACTGGGAGACTAGCTCGGGTTGCACACTATATTCTTTTGCCTGGCTCTGGCACTCGGTTGTGATCTCCCCCGCAATGAGTAATGCCGGGACACTGGATAAAACAAACAATGATGTTGCTATGACTAATTTTTTCACTCTCAATACCTGTTTAGGTCGACGCTATTAAGAATAGGTAATAAGTATGATTTTTGCCAATAAACATTTGTAAGATCTTTCCATCATCGAATCCTTATCTTTATCAATTTTATTGATCAGACTGGCTCTAAGTGATGAATCGTCAATACCTCACAAAGTTTTGTGAGGTATTTCCTGATTGCTGTAGGAGATCTTGTGCATCCGATCCCATTAATTGTTTAGAAGTTTGCTATATTTAGAATCTAACTTTCTGTTTTTATTGATGATATGAGCCTGCAACTGCTAATAAAACCACTCCTTGTCCTGTTCTTCACTTTACCGATGTTCGGCTGTATTGACAGCAATGACACTTCCGACGACTCACGGCTGCGGCTGCTACTCTTATCAGATGGCGAGCTAAAACCGCCTTTTTCCTTAAATATTTTAAGCTATCGAACCGAAGTTGATGAAGATCTTCAAAGCATCCAATTAACCGTCGCTGCGCGCAACTTGGGTTCGTTCATTACCGTCAATGATCAAGCCGTTGCAGATGGCGTACCCGGTAGCGCAATTTCGCTGATAGTGGGTAAAAATGACATCGAAATTAACGTAATTTCCAAAGATGCCAGCTCACGAACGCGCTATTTCCTCGAGATTTATCGTGGCGAAAAGCCTCCCGGTAGCGATAATGATGGCGATTCGAATGACAATGACAATGACAATGAGAATAGCGATGAAATTTCAGGTACCAATTTAGGTTCATTAACGCTCGAAGGCGCTGCACTGGATCAGATTTTCCAAGAGGAGCAGCTCACCTACACCGCAACACTCGGGGCTTTCATCGACGGCGTTCACATACAGGCTACAACCTCCGCCGATAACCAGATCAGTATTAACGGTGAGATCCTCGCACCTGGCGAGACCTCAGCGCTGATCCCCATAGAGAGCAGCACCCAAATTGAAATCATCGTTAATTCAACTAACGATACTTCGAGTAAAACTTATGTCATCGACGTTACCCGGAAATCGATTGATGAATTCAGCCAAACTATCGAACTGAGTTCAACCGACCCACAATCAGGTTCGCAGTTCGGCTTTAGCTCTGCAATTTCGGGAAAAATGCTAGCTGTCGGAGCACCGGATGAAATCGAGGGACGTGGCGCTGTTTACCTATTTAATCTCGGTACTGATGGTTGGCAGTTTGTCCAACGTCTCCAGCTTTCAAACCCATCATCAGGCGACCGCTTTGGGCAGAGTCTCTCTATGCAAGGCAACTTGCTGGCAATCGGGGCCATGCAACGATCTCCCAACGGGAACACCAACAGTGGGGAAGTTTTTATCTACCAGAAATCTGGGCAAAACTGGTCTGAAACGACCCACTTAACCGCTCCCTCTCCGCAGACAGGGCATAGATTTGGATATAACGTGGTTTTATCCGGTGAACGATTGGCTGTTGCAACTTTGCGAAGCAATGCCGCGACAGATGCCGGACAAATCTATGTTTTCAAACAACAAGGTGCGGCATGGAATTTAGAAGCGACAGTAGGATCGGCTGGCGTCGGTTCCAGTGATAAGTACGCAGCCAGTATTGACATGGAGAACGACTTACTCGCAATCGGGTCATTCAATCAGTCCGGCTGTCAAAATTTAAATGATGATGACCCGGGGTCGGTTCGAATTTACCAGCGCGATGAGAACAATGCGTGGAATCAAATCCAGACATTAGAGGGTGAAGGCGCTAATGATCGTTTTGGATTCAGTGTGGATATTGACGCTAATCGCCTCGCCGTTGGCGCTCAATGCGAAGATACTTTTCACACGACTCGCACGGAAGGCGCTGTCTACATTTACGAGCAATCAGAAAATGGATTTAATTTAGAACAAAAAGTAAAAGCCTTTCAAACCGCAGCATTCAGTCTGTATGGCGATAGAGTTGCACTGGCTGGCAATCAATTAATTGTCACCGGATCTTTTGAAATTCCCGCGCATAATTTTGCCAGCTCACTCACAGGCGCCGGGGCGGCGTATCTACTAGAACGAAAGAATGGCAGCTGGCAAGAAACAAGACTATTTATCCCTCTTGGCCTTGAAAGTAACGACCGATTTGGCATAAGTCTAAGCACTGACAGCGGTCGCGTATTAATTGGCGCGCCAGGTGGAGAGAACAACAGCAATTTATTTAAGAAAGGGGCGGCGTATATTTTTGAATAGAGCGAATAATATATCCAGAAACAACCTCTAAACCACCCGAATTCTCTTCGAGAAATACTTTGGCCGCCTGCCCTGATGTTTGTCGATAACGGGTATTTGTAGAAAGCTTAATTAAAAGTGATACCAGCTCCTTTTCATTATTAACTTTTTGAGCGGCATTTTGTTCAAACATATTATTATATATTTCTGAAAAATTATGGATTGCAGAACCTGTGATCACGGGGATACCATGCGCCGCAGGCTCTAATGGATTATGTCCACCAATTTCAGCGAAACTTCCAGCAACAAATGCCGCATCTACTGCGCCATAAAGCATATTCAGTTCTCCCAGGGTGTCAGCTAGATAAATGACTGTATCTGCTTGTAGGGAATCCGTGCTGCTGCGTTTGATAAATTTCAAACCGCTGTTCTCACAAATATCAGCAACTGCGTGAAAACGATCAGGATGTCTCGGCACAATGACCAGCAGACTTTCATCTATCGCTGTCAACAGCTCTTTGTGCGCATTGATTAAACGTTCTTCTTCATCTGCATGTGTACTTGCCGCTATCCAGATAAAGTCATAATCAGGCCATTGGGTGCGTAATTCAGCACCTTGCTGACGCACCTCGCTGGACAATTGAATATCAAATTTTAAATTACTAATTATTGTTACTCTTGACGCCTCTGCCCCCAACTTAATAAAACGCTCGGCATCAAGCTTCCCCTGTGAAAATATTTTTGTTGTTAGCAGTAGGGTATTACGAGTTAATGCAGACACTTTTTGATAACTGGAGGCCGACTTTTCAGACAATCTTGCATTAACAATCACAACCGGTATGTTTTGTTGCTGACAATAATAAAAACAATTCGGCCAAAGCTCTGTTTCCATAACAACACAGATAGAAGGTTTTGTTTTTCTTAAAAATCGTTTAACAACACCGGGAAAATCATAAGGAAAATAAACATGTTCAACGCGACCTGAAAATCGTGTTTGCAGCAGACTGGAACCGGTCGGGGTTGTGGTTGTGACCAGTATTTTATGGCGGGTTTCAGATAGTAATTTTTCGATTAACGCTGCTGCTGCATTCACCTCACCAACAGACACGGCATGCAACCAAATTCTTGGCTGCTCAGGCAACGCCGCAAACATCGCAAGCCGTTCACCCCAGCGCTTGCGATATGCGGGTAGGTTTTTGCCTTTTCGCCACAAGCGTAAAAAAATCAGCGGCGCGGATAAATAGAGGAGAAAAGAATAAACCAGCCGATAAATACCGCTGCTTTTTGTTGATGCCATCATCACTGAATAACTCGCCGATACACCGATAAATTGCCTTCCGCCATGGTTCTGGTAGAAAATTCATTAGCGATTATCTCTTGTCCTTTTCTCCCCATTTGCTGGCGTAGCGAAGTATTTTCTAATAATCGAATCAGCGCGACTTTAAGTGCATCCGTATCTTGAGGATTAATCAATAACCCATTTTCACCATCACGAATAATTTCGGGCATCCCCCCTGCTCTGGTTGCGATTACCGGAACAGCCGCAGCTGACGCCTGCAGCAAAGAGACACCCAGCCCCTCCATATCCGCAGGATGAACCACAATATCCAAACATCCCAGCCAGGTAGAAAGATCGTCTCTAAAGCCCACCAACTGAACAGCCTTTAACTGCTTTTCCTGAATACTGGCAGCCAGCTCATCGTGTAACGCACCTTTACCGAGAAACAAAATATTCAAGTTGGGAAATGCTTGCATTATATCCGGCAAAACAGCCAACAAGTGTCGATGTCCCTTGCGATGAATTAACTGCGCAATCACTGCGATATTAATGCTATCTTCGGGCAAATTAAACGTCTTGAGAAATTCGGCGCGCTCGCAAGCTTTATTGTAAATACCCGCTTCGACCGCGCTACGCACTGTCACCACTTTATCTGCTGGCATACCCTCACTCAACATGACCTGACGTATGCCTTCGGAGATCGTAATTACTTGCTGATAGGGTTTGTATTTTAATTTAACGACTAAAGGGCGCTCGGGATTATCAACACGGCGAGAAATTACAGCGGGTACGTTGGTCAATTTTGCAGCAATGCCGCCCAATAAATCCATACCCAAACGTCGGCTGTGCACATGAATTAAATCGGGGGTTTCTGCTTGTATTATTTTCTTTAAAGAACGAACTAAACCTATAGACCCTTTGGCTGGCAACAATCTTACTGACTCACAGAATTCACCCGCCGCTTTTTCTATCTCGCTCCCCTCACAACAGACGAGTACATTGTTCACCTGCATCGCTTGTAAATGCCCGAGCAAATACACCACTTGCTGCGCACCGCCGTAAAGATGCATTCCGGTTTCAATATGTAGAATTTTCATGCGGCTGAAACGATTAGTTTTTTAGCGGTGGTAATCACCTCTTCTGGCGTGATATCGCGCATACAAGTATAGGCTCCACCACAAGTCGGATTGCGGCGACAAGGAGAACATTCCAGCCCGTGATAAATAATTTGGGTCTGCTCACTCTCGGTTTGTAAATAAGGTCGAGTCGATCCAAATAAACAAATTGTTGGACGCTTGAAAGCTGTTCCTAAATGCGTTAAACCGGTATCAACTCCGATTAATAATTGGCAGTTGGCTATTAACGCCGCCGCTTGCGGGATACTCGTTTTACCTGTGAGATTAATGACCGAACTTTCGCTGGCAATCATTTTTGCGGAATCTTTGTCTGCGGGGCCACCGAGCATAATGATGGGTAATTTTAATTGTTGTTGGCACTGATCAATTAATCTCACCCAGGCATCATTGAACCAGTGTTTTTGTGGTCGGGTGGTGAAAGGTGCGATAACGGCATACGCATTCTTGAGCTTGTATTGTTGGATAACATCATCAACGTATTCGTGATCGTCTTGATTTAATCCCACCAGCATAGGAAATGGGGCATTTTCCAAACCTAGATAACCTGCCAGATGTCGATATTCAGAACCAATCAGATCGCCATCTGTAGGTTTATCAACATTCTCGGTCATCAGCCTGTGACTGCCCTCGCGGGAGCCTAAACCGATGCGGCGCTTTGCACCTGATAAGCGCGCCCAGATACCGCTCTTTAATAAACCTTGAGCATCAATGGCGGTATCAAAATCACGACTTCGTAGTTCCCGAGTGAATTCACGAATATCGCGCCACAACAAAAGAAACTGGCGCTCCTTCCAAAGTTTTTTCCATTCGGCTTTGCGCCAGACAATCACCTCATCGAGCTGCGGATGTCGAGATAATATAGCTTCCACTGCCGGTTCTGCCAGCCAGGCGATATGTGCCTGCGGATACTTTTGCCTCAGCGCAGCGATGAGTGGTGAGGCAAAAATGACATCACCGATAGCACTGGTACGAATGATGAGAATTTTCTTAATTTGAAGCGACCCTAAAAATCAGATACCCAATTATAATTTGAATTAATCTATTCAGGGAGGATTTTATTGCCAAGCTACGCTAGTAACATTAACCAGCCCAAAGTGTCGGTCTCAGTGAGTCATCAAGCGGTTAGATGTGG
>CAZNYF010000128.1:0-1129 GCA_964577195.1 uncultured Thiotrichales bacterium
GAGCTTCTACCCCAGGCGCAATATGATGACTTTTTTGCCTGGCAGGAAAAATTATTGGCGCTGGATGAGCAGCTCATCAAACCGCTTAAACATGCCTTGGCAAACGGCTCAATCTCAGAGCTGGTGATCCACCCGTGCAACGGCTCGGTATTCTCATTGCGTCCTGGCAGCCGCTGGCAGTTCTGGAAGCGGGCTAAACCACTCGCAGATTACGCATGAAAACCATCGTTAAAACCCTCCAGCGCCGAGATGAGCAAGCACAGTCGGCGCAGTTAAAGGGGCTGCATCCGCTATTGGCGCGACTTTATGCATCGCGCGGCATCGAAGATTTGCAGCAAGTCTCCTATAGTCTGGAGCATCTTGCCGACTATCGCGCTTTAAAAAACATAGATGTTGCAGTGCAGAGACTGGCATTGGCGCTTGAGCAGCAGCAATCCATTTTAATCGTCGGTGACTATGATGCCGACGGTGCGACCAGTACCGCGCTGGCGATTCGCTGCCTGACCAAAATGGGCGCGACAAAGCTCGACTACTTGCTACCCAATCGTTTTGATTTTGGCTATGGCTTAACGCCTGAGATTGTGGATGTTGCAGAAAAGTCAAAACCGGATTTGATCATTACCGTGGACAATGGAATCTCTAGCGTAGAGGGTGTTGCGAGAGCTAATCAGCACGGTATTGATGTGCTGGTGACAGATCACCATCTACCGCCAGAAACAGTGCCTAACGCTTTTACCATTGTTAATCCCAATCAAGAGGGCGATGAATTTCCCAGTAAATCACTGGCGGGCGTCGGCGTGATCTTTTACTTGCTGGCGGCACTGCGACGGCATCTACGTGCTGCTAACTGGTTTGAGGCGCAACAGATAACCGAACCTTCGATGGCAGACTACCTTGATCTGGTGGCGCTGGGGACTGTTGCAGACGTTGTTCCTCTGGATCAAAATAATCGCATTCTGGTAGAGCAGGGTTTGCGGCGTATCCGCTCGGGAAAAACCGTTCCTGGCATTCTTGCGCTACTGCGCTTAGCGAAGAAAAACCATCGTAAAACCATCGCTACCGATCTTGGGTTTACCGTGGGGCCAAGACTAAACGCTGCGGGGAGACTGGATGATATGTCGATAGGCAT